>JAGXBG010000124.1 GCA_018971215.1 Alphaproteobacteria bacterium | reverse complement strand
TGCCGCGACGCTCGCCGCCGAGTTAGCGCCAACCGTGGCTGGCCCACTGGCCAGAAGCGCCGCGGGATCGGGGACGGGCAACGGCGCGCCGACTGCGACAGGCACGACCGGGCGCTCGGACAAAAAGCGGCCGACGGATGCGACCGCGGCAAATCCGGGGCAAATGGCGCAGGCCGCTTCCGTTGTCGTCGCGTCGCTGGTGGTGCCGACGGTCAACGGCGCCGTTACAGTGACAGCGGCGGGTGCCGGCACCGGCGCCGCCGTTGGCGCGACGACGGCGATCGCGAGTGCAACAGTTGGATCGCCGGGCGGGCGCGCCGCTACCGGTCCGCTCACGGCCAAACCAACGTCGACAGTCATCAAAGGCGCGAACGCGCTTACCCATCATGAGCTTGTCGGACCGGAGGATGGGACCGGTTCGCAGGAGCCGGACGGCATTGACCCCGCGACAGCGACGGTCGGCCGTCCGGCTGCCATGGCTCCCGCCAGCCTCGCCACGGCGCTTCCGCCCGGCGCCGCGCTGACCAGCGCCGTTTCAGCCGCCAATACCGCCAACGCGCCGGCCAGCGGTACGTCCGGCCGCCAACCTGGCGCCGTCACCGTCACGGACGCCGCGCCGTCGGCGGGTGCGCCGGCATCGACGGCGGTTCTCGCCACGCTCGCGACGGTCGAACGCGATCCGAACCAGACGCCGCCGGGCAACGGCGGCAACACCGTAGCTATCAGCGCAACCGGCCCCGGTGGCCCAACCGTGCCGGCCGGCGTACCGGCAGCCGGTGTCCCGCTTCCCGCGCCACCCGCCAGCCAAACGGTGCCGACCGCCGCCAGTGGCGCGGTCAACGGGGCCGCGCCGGACGGCACGAACCAACCGCTTGCCAGCGCGCTTGGCTCGCAAATCCTGACGATGGTGGCGGCAGGCCGCAACCAGGTCACCGTTCATCTCAGCCCGCCCGATCTCGGCACTTTGACGGTGCACGTCGAGATTCAGTCGCGCGATGTCTCGGCCTGGTTCGCGTCGCCGCAGCCGCAGGTGCAGCAGGCAGTCAGCGACGCGCTGGCGCAACTGCACGGCTCGCTCAGCGGCGCAGGCCTCAATCTGTCGGGTGCCTGGGTTGGCGCCGACGTCTCGGGCGGCGGCAATGGCCGGCCGGCCGCCACGCCGTTGCCGGCTCGCCGGGGATCAGCGGTGCCCGGCCGGGTCGAGGTCAGCACCAACGCCACTACCTCTGTCGAAGGATTGAGCGTCTATGCCTGAATTCAAGGACGACGACGACCGCCGCGATGACGTGGCGCAGGTCACGCGGATTGCGGACAGCCCGAGCGGCGAGTGGGTCTCGCCGATTGGGCGCGTCCGGCGATTCAACTTGTTGGCGCAGGATACGGTGGTGCGCGGCCGCCTGCCGACGCTCGACGTGCTCAACGACCGCTTTGCGCGCTTTTTCCGCACGGCGTTGTTCCGCGAGCTGCGTTGCGCGCTCGAACTCAAGCCCGGCGCGGTCGAACTCATTAAGCACGCCGAGTTCATCGAGCGGCTCGAAGTGCCGAGCTTCCTGGCGCTGGTCAGCACCAAGCCGCTCAATGGCACGATGCTGGTGTCGATCGACGCCAAGCTCGCGCATTCGATCGTCGAGATCTTCTTTGGCGGGGCCGGCAAGTTCCCGGTCAACATCGGCAACCGCGAATTCACGGCGGTGGAGCAGCGCGTCCTGCGCCGCGTCGTGGCGATCGCGTTGCGCGAATTTGTCACCGCCTGGGAGCCGGTGCAAACCTTCGAGCCCGAAGTCCTGCGCTACGAATTCAATCCGCAGTTCGCGAACGTGGCGTCGCCGAGCGATCTGGTGATCGTCAGCACGTTCCGCGTGACCATCGAGAGCGGCGGCGGCTGGGTCACCGTATGCCTGCCCTATAACGCGGTGGAGCAGCTCCGCGATCAGCTGATGTCGGGCGTGGCGTCGGATCGTCACGCGGACGATCGCTGGTTCGGCATGCTTCGCGTCGGCGTCGAGCTCGTGAATTTGCACGCGGCGGCCGAACTGCTCGATATCGAGATTTCGGTCAACGACCTCCTGAAGATGCGGGTTGGCGATGTATTCGAGGTCGAGATGCCGGAAACCGTCACCGTCAATATCAACAACATGCCGCTGTTCCGCGGCAAATGGGGGAGGCACCGCGGCAAGTCCGCCGTCCGCATCGAGTCGAGGCTCAATGCGACGCCGAGCCTGCTGAAGGCGGTGTTGCCGCATGACAGGAGATTGGTATGAGCACCGACACCAGCAACGGCGCCGGCAACGGTTCGCGCAATGACGGACCGCCTGGAACCGTCGAGCGGCCCGATCCGCAGCGGGCGCGCAAGGCTGCGCCGGACGCCAGCACGACGCCCAGTCCGCTGCCCGACCTCGATCCGGCGAGCCACCACAGCGCCGCAGGGTCCGAGGCGCCGGCCGTCGAGCCGCTCAACGGCGGCGCAACGACCGTCGATTCCGCGCATTTCGACGTGGTGATGGACATTCCGGTGCGCATGTCGGTTGAGGTCGGCCGCGCCGACATCTCGCTCCGCCATCTCGTTCAGCTTGGCCACGGCTCGCTTGTCGAGCTCGACCGGCCGGCGACCGCGCCGCTCGACATCCGCGTCAACGGCGTGCTGATCGCGCGCGGCGAAGTCGTCGTCGTCAACGACGAGAAGATGGGCATCCGCGTCACCGACGTCGTCAGCCAGGCCGAGCGGCTGAAGCGGTTGCGCTGATGGGCGACGCGGTCTCGATGTCGGCGGCTGGGCACGACGCCCTGAAGACGATCGTGCTCGTCGCTGGGCCGCTCCTCGGCTCGATCATGGCGGTGGGGATTGCCGTCAGCGTGTTGCAGGCGGCGACCCAGATCAATGAGGCGACGCTGAGTTTCGTGCCCAAATTCCTCAGCGCCGTGGTCGTCATCGCGGTAGGCGGTGCGTGGCTGCTGCGCCAGCTCGAGGCGTTCTTCATCACCATCCTGAGTGGGCCGCTGGGGCCCGGATCATGAGCACGCAAGTCGCCAAAGCCGCTACAGGCCTTGGCCTCATCGCATGGCGCCGGCATTTGCCGTCGCTCGCCGGCCCCGCCGCCTTCGTGCTCATCCTGGCGATGGTGGTTGTGCCGCTGCCGCCGTTCATCCTCGACTTCCTGTTCACGTTCAACATTTCGCTGGCGCTGATGACGCTGCTCGCGGCGCTCTACACCGCACGCTCGACCGATTTCTCGTCGTTCCCGACACTGCTGCTGATCACCACGCTGATGCGCCTGTCGCTGAACGTGGCGGCCGCACGCGTCATCCTGCTCGACGGCTACATGGGCACGGGGGCGGCCGGCCGGGTCATCGAATCCTTCGGCGACTTCGTCGTCGGCGGCGATTTCGCCGTCGGCATCGCCGTCTTCACCATCCTCGTGCTGATCAATTTCGTCGTGCTGACCAAGGGTTCGGGCCGCATCGCCGAAGTGGCCGCACGCTTCGTCCTCGACGGCATGCCCGGTAAGCAGATGGCGATCGACGCCGATCTCAACGCCGGCCTGATCGGCCAGGAAGAGGCCATCCGCCGGCGCGAACAGGTTACGCACGAGGCCGATTTCTTCGGTGCGATGGACGGCGCCAGCAAATTCGTCCGCGGCGACGCCATTGCCGCGATCCTTATCCTGTTCATCAACATGATCGGCGGGCTGCTGATCGGCGTCTGGCAACATGGCATGGACTTGAGCGGTGCAGCGGCGAATTACGCCCTGCTGACCGTCGGCGACGGCCTTGTGGCGCAGATCCCGGCGCTGGTGATCTCGGCGGCAGCGGGTGTGGTGGTCAGCCGCGTCTCGACCGGCGCCGACATCGGCCGGCAGGTGGTCGAGCAATTCGCGGCCTATCCCAAAGTCTGGCTTCTGGGCTCTGGCATCGTCGGCCTTTTCGGCGTCATTCCCGGCATGCCGCATCTGCCGTTCCTCACCTTCGCCGCGCTGCTCGGCGGCACCGGCTGGTACATCCTCCGGCAGCGCATGGTCGTCGCCGCCGCGCCGAAGACCACGCCGCCGCCCGAGCCCGAAGAGATCGACGTCAATGTCGTCGAGGTGGTCGAGCCGCTGGCGATCGAGGTCGGCTACCGGCTGGTCAGCCTGGTCAGCAAGGAGCGCGGTGGCGGGCTGCTGCCGCGGCTCAAGGGCGTGCGCAAGCTGTTGTCGCGCGAGTTCGGGTTCCTCGTTCCGGCGGTTCACGTCCGGGACAATCCCGATCTGCGGCCGATTGCCTATCGCATCCTGGTCCATGGCGTCGAACGCGCCGCCGCCGAGGTGCATCCCGACCGCCTGCTGGCAATCGGCGCCGACAAGGCGACGGCACAGGTGCCGGGCACGCCGACGCGCGATCCTGCTTTCGGCCGGCCGGCCTTATGGATTGCGCCGAGCGCGGCCGACCAGGCGCGCGCCTCCGGTTACGCCGTGTTCGACGCCGCGGTCGTCGTCGCGACGCATTTCGAGCGCGTGTTGCGCGATCACGTCGACGAGATTTTCGGCCGAACCGAGATGGACGGCGTGCTGGCGGCCTTCGGCAAACAGGCGCCGAAGCTGGTCGATGAGCTGATCCCCAAGCTGCTGTCGCCCGCAACCGTTTACAAGGTGATGCGCGCGCTGCTCGCCGAACGTGTGCCGCTGCGCGATTTGCGGAGCATCATCACCGCACTGCTCGAAGACGGCGCGGCAACGCAGGACGCCGCGAAGCTCGTCGAAACTGTGCGTTTGCGGCTCGGCCGCTTCATCGTGCAAAGCGCCTTCGGCGCGGTCGACGAGATTCGCGCGGCTGTGCTCGACGGCGATCTCGAAAAGCTGCTGCTGCAATCGCTGAAGCTGCCCGCCGAAACCGGTTCGGCCTTCGCTATCGAGCCGTCGATCGCGGCGCAGCTGCGCGAAACCGCCGGCGCCTTGGCGATGCGCTGGGAGGCCGAAGGCCGGCCGCCGGCCATCCTGGTGCGACCGGAACTGCGTCCGCTGGTAGCGCAGACCCTGATGGTCGTGCGGCCGCGGCTTTGGGTGGTGTCCTATGCCGAGATTCCGCCGGAAAAGCGCATCCGCGTGACCGAGGTCATCGGCCGCAAAGCCGAAAGGAGCGGCGATGCTGCGGCGTAAGCCGAAATCGGCCGCGTCTGCCCGCAGAGGCCGCCAATGGCCGTGACCTCCGAGCTGGCGCATTACGCCGCGACGCTCGCCTCGTCGATCGACGAGGGCGATCTGCTGCGCCGCTTCATGCCGAACGTGAAGGCCTCGGCGTTGCATCTGAAAGCGCGGCTGCCGGCCAGCGTCGACGTCGAGGATTTGATCCAGGCGGGCATGATGGCGCTGCTGCGCGTGGTTCGCGCCGGCCTCGGCATGGTGGAGTATGACCGCCGCACACGCCGGATCGTCATCAATGCGATGATCGACGAGGCGCGCCGGACCGCGTTGCCGTCGGCTTCGATCGCGCGCCGCGTGCGCGCGGCGGCGGCGGCGATGCGCGCCGTCGAAGCGCGGCTCGGCCGAGCGGCGATGGATGAAGAAGTCGCCGACCAGATGGGCATATCGGTCGAACGTTATCAACACATCCTGATCGACGCCGCGCTGGTCCGGCTGTTGCCGCTCGAGGGCGCCGGCGCCGAGGTCGACCGGGCTGCGCAGGCCGACGGCGACCAAGAGCGCGGCATCGATCGCGACCGCGTCGTCGCGTCGTTGACCGAGGCGGTGTTGGGCCTGCCCGAGCGCGAGCGCATGGTGTTGAGCCTTTATTACGAGCACGATCTCAACATGGACGAAGTCGGCGCCGTGCTGACGCTCGACAAGTCGACGGTGTGTCGCCTGCACGGCCGCGCCCTGCTGGCGTTGCGAGCGCGCCTGTCGGATTGGGAAACCGCGGCGCACGCGCTGACGGGCGCGGAAGGGGATTAGGCGATGGACCTGCTTTCCATAATCGGCGTGGTGCTCGCCTTCCTGTCGGTCACGGTGACCATGCTGCTCGACGGCGGGAGCATGCTTTCGCTGGTGCATTTCCCGGCGTTCCTGATCGTCGTCGGCGGTACGGTTGGCGCGATTCTGCTGCAGACGCCGACGCGGACCTTTTTCCGGGCCTTCCGGATGTTGCCGTGGGTGTTCTTCCCGCCGAGCAACGATGCCGCGAAGCTCGTCGAGTGGATTCTCGATTGGGCGCAGATCGCCCGCCGCGAAGGCGTGCTGGCGCTGGAGCCGATCGCCAACGACGAACGCGATGCGTTCCTCAAGGAGGCGCTCAACTTGGTGATCGACGGCATTCCGCCGCCGACGGTTCGCGCCATCCTGGAAACCCGCCTGCACAGCCGCGAGGAATACGAATTGGCCGCGGCGCGGGTTTTCGAGCAGATGGCGGGCTATGCGCCGACCATCGGCATCATCGGCGCGGTCCTGGGCCTGATCACGACCATGTCGCATCTCGACGATCCCGCCAGCCTGGGCAAGGGCATCGCCACCGCGTTCGTCGCCACCGTCTACGGCGTCGGTTCGGCAAACCTGTTGTATCTGCCGATCGCCAACAAGCTGCGCATGGTCATCCGCAAAGGCGTGCGGCGGCAGGAGATCATCATCGAGGGGTTGCTCGGCATCGCCATGTCGGAGCCGCGACTCCATCTCGGCATGAAGCTCAGCAGCTTCATGCACGACGGCGAGGTCGAAACCGTCGCGGCGCCGGCTGGCGAAGGTGAGGGCGACGGCGAGGGCGGGGTGCCGGAAGAGGAATTCCGCGACTCGCCAATTGACGAGCGGAAAACGGCCTGATCATGGGGGCGCGGCATGGACCATAAACCGCATCCGAGGCGGCGACGCCACGAAGAGCGCCACGAGAATCTCGAGCGCTGGATCATCTCCTACGCCGATTTTATGACGCTGCTGTTCGCGACCTTCGTGATGCTCTATGCGATTTCGAGCGTCAACACGTCGAAATATCGCATCCTGCAGCAGGTTTTCGCCGAGGCGTTCCTCGGCAAGATGGTGCACGAGGACGCCGGATTGCAGCCGCAGAAAGGCGGCGTGTTCGATCACCTGCCGGCGCCGGTGCCTTTGCCGCAACGCAATATCTCGCCGCAGCTGCAAAATCAGATCGAGCAGCGCTTCCGCCAGCTCGAGAAGGTCTATGACCGGCTGTCGAGCCAGTTTCAGGGCTTGATCCAGAAGGACCTAATCCATGTCACCCGGCAACCGAACGGCGTGGTCATCGACATCAACGCGACGCTGCTGTTCACCAGCGGCAGCGCCGAATTGACGCCGCAGGCGCTGACCATCCTCGACCAGGTGGGCAAGGCGCTGGCCGACGTTCCCTATACCGTGCAAGTCAACGGCTTCACTGACAACGCGCCGATTCACACCAGCCAATTCGGTTCCAACTGGGATCTGTCGGCGACGCGCGCGATTTCGGTCGTGAAGCGGTTCGTTACCGACGGCATAGCGCCGGATCGGCTGGTGGGCGCCGGCTACGGCGAATACCACCCGGTGGCGCCGAACGATTCACCGGCGAACATGGCGCGCAACCGGCGCGTCTCGATTGTTGTCGTCGCGCCCAACCGCGAAGAAACCGTGGGCGGTGTCCCGCTGCTCGGCGGTTCGCAGCCGCCGGCGGCCGAACCGGCGCCGGTTCCTGCGCCGCCCGCCGCGCCGGTGC
>JAGXBG010000123.1 GCA_018971215.1 Alphaproteobacteria bacterium | reverse complement strand
GGCGGGCGAGGGCGGCGCGATCCGCTACGCGCTCGCCGCAGTCAAGGGCGTGGGATCGGCAGCGATGCGCCAGGTCGTCGCCGAGCGCGCGGCGCACGGTTCGTTCAAGGATCTGTTCGATTTTGCCGCGCGCATCGACCCCAAACACTTCAACAAACGCCAGTTCGAGAGCCTGGTGAAAGCCGGCGCCTTCGACGCCATTGCGCCGAACCGGGCGCAGGCCTTCGCCGCGATCGAGCTGCTGCTGCGCCATGCCAACGCTGCCGCCAACGAGCGCACCAGTCAGCAGGTCAACCTGTTCGGCGGCGACGCCGGTCCGGCCGTCGGTCCGGCGCTGCCGGCGGTCACCGACTGGCCGTTGGCCGAGCGTTTGCAGAAGGAGTTCGAGGCGATCGGCTTCTACCTGTCGAGCCATCCGTTGAATCCTTACGGCAAAAGCCTGGCCCGGCTCGGCGTGGTCCGTTTCGCCGATCTTGGACGCCGGCCGGCCGGCGCCGAAACGCGCGTCAAGCTCGCCGGCGTCGTCATCGGCAGCAAGGAGCGCACGTCGGCGCGCGGCAACCGTTTCGCCTTCCTCCAGGTCTCGGACATGAGCGGCGTCTATGAGGTGATGGCGTTCTCCGAGGTGCTGCGCGACAGCCGTCCGCTGCTCGAATCCGGCCAGCCGCTGCTGATCACCGCCGACATCCGCGTCGACGGCGATAGCTTCCGGCTGACCGCCCAGCGCATCGAGGCGCTCGACAAGGCGGCGGCCAGCGCCGCGGCCGGTTTGCGGCTCGTGATCGAGCGCGAGGAAGCGCTTGCCGGCGTGCGCAAGGCCGTCGCCACCGAAAGCGGCGGCCGCGGGCGCGTCAGCGTGGTGGTGGTCCTGGACGACACACGCGAAGTCGAGATCGCGCTGCCCGGCGGTTTCCGGGTGACGCCGCGGCTTGCCGCCGCGCTCCAAACCGTGCCTGGCATCCGCGAGGTGGCGGAAATCTGACGCCGCGGCTGCGGCCGCCGTCGGCGCGTTTGACGCGGCGTGGCTACGGTCGGCAAGCCCACCGGCGGAAGATTAACGATCCACGCTTGACTTGCCACTTTCGCGTTAACTATTTGAGCAGCGCGACCAAATATTTCGATTGGATTGGCCGTTTTCGCCCTTGCGCCAGTAATCCTTTCGGCTACATTAACATTACCTTTGAGTAATCTTAACGCGGCGCCGGTTTGGACCACGCGCCGAATGACGGCAGGGGTTGAGTCACTATGGCGGGACGCAGCGGTGGCGCGCAAAGTCGCCCGGGGTGGGTGCTCGAAGCCGACCTCGATCCAGTCGACGAGCAATTGCGGCGTCGGCGTTGGCGCATCCTGCGCGCGGTCCTGCCGATCGGCCAGGGGCTCGATCCGCTGCCCACCTGGGTCAAGACGCCGGAACAATTCGTCGGCTGGTTGATCGGCCGGCTGAGTCCGGCGGGCTTACGGACCTATTTCGAGGATCTCGAAGAGATCGCGAAGCAAACCTGCGATCTCGAGCTGTTGCGTTTGGCGCGGCGTTATCAGGGCCAGCGCTGATTTTGCGCGAGACTCGACGCGTTGTCGCTTGAGCGTGACGACGGAATCACCATAAGGTTTCAAGCGCGTGACAACAGCGCGCCGGTGAGGGCCTCATGGGTTGCAGCGGCCAGGTGATTTTTCGGCAGGCTAAATTCTCGGTCGGCCAGATCGTGCGCCACCGGCTCTATCCGTTCCGCGGCGTGATCTACGACGTCGATCCGGTCTTCAACAATTCCGAGGAATGGTATCAGTCGATCCCGGCCGACCGCCGGCCGTCGAAGGATCAGCCGTTCTATCACCTGCTGGCGCAAAACGCCCAGGGCGGCCCATACGAGGCATACGTCTCGGAGCAAAATCTACTGCCCGACGGCGAGAACGGTCCGATCAGCCATCCGATGATCGACGTGATGTTCGAGAAGATCGCCGGCGACCGCTACCAGCTGCGGCCGCAGCGCCGACAATAGGAACGCGGCGCGCTATTTGCGCTTCCAGGTGAAGACCGAGGACACCGCGTAGTTCCACACCGAGCCGACGACGACGCCGGCGACGCTGGCAAGCCACGGAATGCCTTTGACGCCGGCCAGCCAGTGCGCGTCGCCGACGAAGACGAACGCGGCAAAACCGACATTGGCGACCGCGCCCAACGAGCATATGACGTAGAACGAGAAAAGGCCGCGCCATAAGCGCCAGCCTTTGAGCCGCTGGTCGCGATAGGTGAAGACGTTGTTGAGGAAGAAGTTCGAGGTCATCGCCACCAGCGTGGCGACTGCCTGAGCGGCGATAAATCCTGCACCGCCGGCGAGCGCCAGCCATAGCACGATCAGATCGACGACCACGCCGAGCGCGCCGATCGTCGCGAACAGGGCGAAGCGCACCGGGACGATGTGGCCGACGAGCTTGTCCGCCAGCAGCATGCCGAATTCCCACGTCACCATGGTGTCGAGCTTGCTTTCGCCGTAGCGCCGGTTGCGGAACTGGTAGGGCAGCTCCTTGAGCCGCGGTGGCGCGGGCAGCGACGCGAGCAGGTCGAGCAGGATCTTGAAACCCTGGCCCGATAGATCGCGCACCGCGCTCTCGAAGACATCGCGGCGCAGCATGAAGAAGCCGCTCATCGGATCGGCGATCTCGGTCTTGCAGATCAGGCGCGACAGCTTGGTGGCAAAGCCGCTCATGCTGGCGCGGGTCTTGTTCCATTCGCCGACGCCGCCGCCGGCGACGTAGCGCGAGCCGACCACGATATCGCAAGGTTCGTGGCGCAGCGCGTTGAGCATGCCCGGCAGCAGCGATTCGTCGTGTTGCAGATCGGCGTCCATCACCGCGACGAACGGCGACGCCGACGCCAGGATGCCTTCGATGCAGGCGGTTGACAGGCCGCGCCGGCCGATGCGATGCAAGCAGCGGACGCGCGGGTCGTTGCGGCCGATTTCGCGCACCGCTTCCGGCGTACCGTCGCTCGAATCGTCGTCGACAAAGATCACTTCCCAGCGCGTGCCGGCCAACGCCAGGTCGAGCCGTTCCAGCAGCGGCGCGATGTTCTCGCGCTCGTTGAGTGTCGGGATCACGACGGTGAGCTCGGCGGCGCTCAGCGGCAAGGCTTGCGGCTCGATCCTACGGGCGGTGGCTTCGCTCATCCAGAAAGGGTCCTTATACGCAAAATGCCTCGATTCGCCTTGATTCCTCAAGGCTTAATCGTTTACAGGCCGGTCGCGGAACCGTCGGCATTGTAATAGGATCGCGACCCGCAGGAGGACCCTAGCAGCCCATGGTTAAGCGCGCGTTGATCACCGGCGTCACCGGTCAGGACGGGGCCTATCTGACCGAATTGCTGGTCGGCAAAGGCTATGCCGTGCATGGCATGTTGCGTCGGGCGAGCCTGTTCAATACCGACCGGATCGACCACCTCTATCACGATCCGCATGTCACCGGCGCCAATCTGACGCTGCATTACGGCGATCTGTCCGATGGCACGGCGCTGCGCCGCGTGCTGGAAAAGGTGCAGCCCGACGAGGTTTACAACCTTGGCGCCCAGAGCCACGTCAAAGTGTCGTTCGAGGTGCCGGAGTATACCGCCGACATCGATGCGCTCGGCACGCTGCGGCTGCTCGAGGCGTTGCGCGATCACGTTGCGCACGGCGGCCGCAAGGTCCGCTTCTATCAGGCGGGGTCGTCGGAGATGTTCGGCGCCGCCAAACCGCCGCAGCACGAGAAGACGCCGTTCGAACCGCGCAGCCCTTATGCGGTAAGCAAGGTGGCGGCGCATTGGTACGCGGTCAATTACCGCGAGGCCTACGGCCTGTTCATCTGCAACGGCATCCTGTTCAATCACGAAAGTCCGCGGCGCGGCGAGACCTTCGTCACCCGCAAGGTGACGCGCGCCGCCGGCCGCATCAAGGAAGGGCTGCAGGGCAAGCTCTTCCTTGGCAATCTCGAAGCGCGACGCGACTGGGGCTTTGCCGGCGACTATGTCGAGGCGATGTGGCTGATGCTGCAGCAGGACAAGCCGGACGATTACGTCGTCGCCACCGGCCAGTCACACAGTGTGCGCGATCTGGTCGAAACCGCGTTCAGCGAACTCGGCCTCGATTGGAAGAAACACGTCGAGCTCGACGCGCGGTACCTGCGGCCGACCGAAGTCGATGCGCTGCAAGGCGACGCATCGAAAGCGCGCAAGGTGCTCGGTTGGCGGCCGACGATGGATTTCAAGACGCTGGTGAAGCTCATGGTGAAGCACGATCTCGGCTTGGCGCAGCAGGAGAAGACGCTGCATCGCGCCGGCTATGACAGTCCGGCGCGCGGCGCCGCCTCGACGGGCGTCGGTTGATGCGCGAGCCCACGACCGCGCCGGCGGCGCCGGTGATTTTTCCGCTCGCCGGCAAGCGCGTTCTGGTTGCCGGCCATCGCGGCATGGTCGGCAGTGCGCTGGTGCGCCGCCTGGGCAGTGTCGGCTGCACGGTGTTGACTGCCGGCCGCGGCGACGCCGACATGCGCCGCCAGGACGCGGTCGAGGCGTTGATGCGCAAGCTCAAGCCCGAGGTGGTGTTCGTCACCGCCGCGACAGTCGGCGGCATCCTCGCCAATTCGACGCGGCCGGCCGAATTTCTTTACGACAACCTGATGATCGCCGGAAACCTGATCGAGGCGGCGCACCAGAACGGCGTCAAGAAGTTGCTCTTTCTCGGTTCGTCGTGCATCTATCCGCGCCTCGCCAAGCAGCCGATGGTCGAGGCCGAGCTGCTGGCAGGTCCGCTCGAGCCGACGAACCAGTGGTACGCCGTCGCCAAGATTGCTGGCCTCAAGCTGTGCGCGGCCTATCGCCGCCAGTGGCAGTGCGATTTCATTTCCGCCCAGCCGACGAACCTCTACGGACCGGGCGACCGCTACGATCTCGAAGGCAGCCACGTCATTCCGGCGCTGATCATGAAGATCGACCGGGCCAAGCGCGAGAACGCGCCCACCGTGGACATCTGGGGCAGCGGTAAGCCGCGGCGCGAATTCCTCCACGTCGACGATCTCGCCGACGCGATGGTGTTCCTGATGGAGCGCTATTCCGATGAGAGCCACGTCAATGTCGGCTGGGGCGAGGATTTGACGATCGCCGAGCTCGCGCACGCCATCGCCCACGTCGTCGGCTACAAGGGCACGTTCCGCTTCGATACCTCGAAGCCCGACGGCACGCCGCGCAAGCTGCTCGACACCGGTAAGCTCGACGCGCTCGGCTGGCGGCCGCGCATCCGGCTGAACGAAGGTCTGGCCGACGCCTATCGCTGGTATCGCGAGCACGCCGCGAAGTGAAGAGCGGGGCATGAGCCAGGGCGTCGTCCGCCGCAAGGACAAGGAGATGAGTCGCGCCGAAGCCGAGGCGTTTCTCGGCCGGGTATCGCTTGGCCATATTGGCTCGGTCGACGCCGCCGGCCAGCCCTACGTGATCCCCAACCTGTTCGTCTATGAAGCTGGCAAGGTCTACATCCACACCAGTGCCGCCGGCCATTTCCAGAGCAACATCGAGCGCAATCCGCGCGTCTCGTTCGAAGCCGCCGAAATGGGTACGATCTATCCCTATGGCGAGTTCGAATGCGACACGACGGTGAGCTATGCCAGCGTCGTCGCCTTCGGCACGGTCACGATTGAGAGCGACCCGGCGGCCAAGGCGCATTTCTTCGACCGCTTCATGGCGAAATACGGCGACCCGAAATGGGTGCGGCCCAAGGGCTTCTATCCGCGGCTCGACCAGGTGACGGTCTATTGCATCGCGCTCGAACGCATCACCGGCAAGAAAGGTCCGCTGCCCGCCGTCAGTGACCAATGGCCGGAAAAGAATCTCACCAAGTCGCCCGGCGCCAAGGCACCGAACCACTGAGCGGAAACGGATACGCACATGAGCGGCGCTACCATCGACGCGCTGGCCGCGCTCGCCTGTTACGGCTTCGGCGACGTCATCTACAAGCGCGCCGCCCGCAGCGGCCTGACCTCCGGCGCATTCCTGATGGGCCAGGCGTGGTTCTTCTGCCCGGCGGTCATTGTTTATGCGTGGCTCACTGGGGCGCTGATCTGGAGTCCAGCCGCGCTGTGGGGCGCAGCCGCCGGCGTGGCCTTTCTCCTCGGCTTCTACAATTACGCGCATAGCCTGCGCACCGGCTCAGTCAGCGTCATTGCGCCGGTGTTCCGGCTCAATTTCATCGTCACGGCGGCGCTGGCGATGGCCTTGCTGGATGAGCCATTGACCCCGCGCAAGCTCGCGGGCTTTCTGCTGGCGCTCGTCGCCGGCTGGTTGCTGTTGGGCGGATCGTGGCACGGCGACGGCGGCGATCCGGCTGCGACGCGCCGGGCGCTCATTCGGGTTCTGGTCGCGACGTTGGCGGTCGGCGCGGCGAATTTCTTCTACAAGCTCGGTCTCATCGGCGGCGCGACCCCCGCAACCATGCTGGTCGCCCAATCTCTGGTCTTTGCCAGCCTCGTCACGGCGACGACCTGCGCGGCCAATCGTATTGTCCGGCCACCGCGCGGCTTCGCGTGGCATTCGGGCCCGGCGGCGCTGGTGCTGCTCGGCGCCTCGCTCTTTCTGCTGCAGGGTCTGAAGCACGGCCAAGCAAGCGTCATCGTGCCGATCGCCCAGATGGGTTTCGTCGTCGCCGCTGTGCTCGGTGTCGTGGTGTTTAACGAAGGTTGGACCGGCCGCAAGGTCGGCGGTTTGTGCGCCGCGGCCGGCGCGCTCGCACTGCTGGCGATCGGGTAAGGCAGGCTTCCTTAGGTGGCTGACTGTGCGGCGTGGATCGCCCGCCACAGCCGCTCGGGCTTTGCCGGCATGTCGAAATGGCGGATGCCGAGCGGCAACAGCGCATCGTTGATCGCGTTCATCACCGCCGGCAACGCGCCGACGCAACCGGCTTCGCCAGCGCCTTTGATGCCGAGCGGGTTGCTCGTCGACGGCACGTTGTGCTCGCCGACTTCGATCGGACAGAAATCGGTTGCACGCGGCAGGCAGTAATCCATGAACGAGCCCGACACCGGCTGGCCGCTGTCGCGGTCGTAGATCATCGCCTCGCACAATGCCTGGCCGGCGCCCTGGGCGATGCCCCCGTGGATCTGGCCTTCGAGCAGCAGCGGATTGACGACGCGGCCGACATCGTCGACCACGGCATAGCGCATGATCGCGGCAACGCCGGTGTCTGAATCGATCTCGACCTCGCACAGGTGACAGCCGTTGGGAAAGGTGCCGGCGGGCGGTCGGAAGACGGCGCTGGCGTCGAGCCCGATCTCCATGCCGGGCGGCATCCGCAGCGGGTTGAACGCCGCGCGCGCCACCGCCGTCAGGTCGATGGACTTATCGGTGCCGGCGACGGTGAACCTGCCGTCGGCGAATTCGATGTCGGCGGTCGCGGCTTCGAGCAGATGGCTGGCAACCTTCTTGCCCTTCTCGATGACGCGCTCGGCGGCAAGCTGGAGTGCCGCGCCGCCGACCGACAGCGAGCGCGAGCCGAAGGTGCCGCGGCCGTGGAACACCTTGTCGGTGTCGCCGTAGATCACGGTCACCTGTTCGGGCGCGAGGCCGAGGAAATGATTGGCGTGCTGGCGGAACGCGGTCTCGTGGCCCTGGCCGTGACTGTGCGTGCCGAGCAGCAGCGTCGCGCTGCCGGTGGCG
>JAGXBG010000004.1 GCA_018971215.1 Alphaproteobacteria bacterium | reverse complement strand
ATCGAGCCGCCGAGGGTGCCGCGATTGCGCACCGCCGGATCGCCGATATGCGACGCGAGATGGGCGAGGGCGGGACTCGCTTTCTGTACTTCGGCGGATTCCGCAGCCTCGACGTGCCGCGTCATCGCGCCGATGACCACGGCGTTGCCTTCGCGCTTGATGCCCTTGAGCTCGGCGATGCCGTTGAGGTCCACCAGGTCGCTCGGCTTAGCCAGGCGCTGCTTCAAGGTCGGGATCAGCGTCATGCCGCCGGCGACGAGCTTGGCTTCGCTCTTCTGCGTGATCAGCGTCGACGCGTCCGCGACGTTTTTCGCTTTGTGATATTCGAAATTATACATCGCTTGCCTCTCCCTGAATCCTAGGCGGCCGCCCTGCGGTCGTTGATGGCGCGCCACACCCGCTCGGGCGACGCCGGCATGTCCAAATTACTCACGCCAAGCTGGCTCAGCGCGTTCAGCACCGCATTCATCACCGCGCCCGGCGCACCGATGGCGCCGGCTTCACCACAACCCTTAACGCCAAGAGGGTTATGCGTGCACAGCGTCGCGTGCGTTTCGACGGCGAACGACGGCAGGTCGCCGGCGCGCGGCATGCGATAGTCCATGAATGAGCCGGTGACGAGTTGGCCGCTCTCGGAATCGTAGCGGCACTCCTCGAACAGCGCCTGGCCGATGCCCTGCGCCAGGCCGCCATGCACCTGGCCTTCGACGATCATCGGATTGACGATGCGGCCGAAATCGTCGGCGGCGGTCATGTTGACCAGTTCGACCGTGCCGGTGTCGGGATCGATCTCGACTTCGGCGATGTGCGCGCCCGACGGGAAGGTGAAGTTCTTCGGATCGTAATAGGCGGTCTCGTCGAGGCCGGGTTCGAGCGTCTCGAGCGGATAGTTGTGCGGAATATAGGCGGCGAGCGCGATCTCGCCGAAGCTCTTGGATTTGTCGGTGCCGGCGACAGTGAATTTGCCGTTCTGGAATTCGATGTCGGCTTCGGCGGCTTCGAGCAGATGGGCGGCGATCTTCTTGCCCTTGGCCTCGATCTTGTCGAGCGCCTTCACCAGAGCGGAACCGCCAACGGGCAGCGAGCGCGAACCGTAGGTGCCCATGCCGAACGGCGTCTGCGCCGTGTCGCCGTGCGCGACCTGGACCTGATCGACGGGAATACCCAGTCGCTCTGCGACGACCTGGGCGAAGGTGGTCTCGTGGCCCTGGCCGTGGCTGTGCGTGCCGGTGAAGACGGTGATTGAGCCGGTTGGATTGACGCGGACTTCGGCGACCTCGTAAAGGCCGGCGCGGGCGCCGAGCGCGCCCGCCACCGCCGACGGCGCGACGCCGCAGGCTTCGATATAAGTGGCGAGACCGATGCCGCGCAGCTTGCCGCGCTTCTTGGCGTCGTCGCGTCTCTTATTGAATCCGGAATAGTCTGCCGCCTTCAACGCCAGGTCGAGCGTGCTGAAATAATCGCCGCTGTCGTAAGCGAGCGCGACCGGCGTCTGGTATGGATAGGCGTCCTTGGGAATGAAATTCTTGCGGCGCAGCTCGGCAGGATCGACTTTGAGCTCACTCGCCGCCTTGTCGACGAGGCGCTCGACGAGATAGCTCGCTTCGGGCCGCCCGGCGCCACGATAGGCGTCCACCGGCACGGTGTTGGTGAACACGCCTTTGACTTCGGCATAGATCGCCGGGGTTGTGTACGTTCCTGCAAGGAGCGTCGCGTAGAGATAGGTCGGCACCGCCGGCGCGAAGGTCGAGAGATAGGCGCCGAGGTCGGCCAGCGTCGACACGCGCAAGCTGATGAACTTGCCGTCCTTGTCGAGCGCGAGTTCGGCGTGGGTGACGTGGTCGCGGCCGTGCGCGTCGGACATGAAGCTCTCGCTGCGCTCCGCCGTCCACTTCACCGGCCGGCCGAGCTGGGTCGCCGCCCAGGTCACCGCCGCTTCCTCGGCATAGTGAAAGATCTTCGAGCCGAAGCCGCCGCCGACATCGGGTGCGACGACGCGCAGCTTGTGCTCGGGCACGTGCAGCACGAAGGCGCCCATCAGCAGGCGGATGGCGTGCGGATTCTGGCTGGTGGTGAACAGCGTGTGCTCGCCGGTGGCGCGATCGTAGTCGCCGATATAGGCGCGCGGCTCCATCGCGTTCGGCACGAGGCGGTTGTTGACGATATCGAGCGTGGTGACGTGCGCGGCTCTGGCAAAAGCCGCGTCGGTCGCCGTCTTGTCGCCGATGTGCCAGTCGTAGCTAATGTTGTTCTTGGCTTCCGCATGAAGCTGCGGCGCGCCGGCCTTCACCGCGGCATCGACCGCGGTCACCGACGGCAGCGCGTTATAAGTGACCTCGATCAGTTCGGCGGCTTCCTCGGCTGCCGCCTTGCTGTCGGCGACGACCACCGCGACCGGATCACCGACGTGGCGCACCTTGCCGGAGGCCAACACCGGATGCGGCGGCTCGGCCATCGGCGAGCCGTCCTTGTTCTTGACGCCCCAGCCGCAGGGCAGGGTGCCGAGGCCGGCCTTGATCAGGTCGGCGCCGGTATAGACCGCGACCACGCCGGGCGCGCCGGCGGCGCGCTTGGTGGCGATGGATTTGATCTCGGCGTGCGCATGCGGGCTGCGCACGAAGACGGCGTAAACCTGGCCGGGACGGTTGATGTCGTCGGTGTAGTGGCCCTTGCCGGTGAGGAAGCGGAGATCTTCCTTGCGGCGCACCGGGTCGCCGATCATGCGCGCGGTCATGGCCGCGCCTTTGCCATGGCCTCCGCACCGGCTTTGATCGCCTTGACGATGTTGTGATAGCCGGTGCAGCGGCAAAGATTGCCTTCGAGCCACTCGCGGATCTGTTGCTCCGACGGATTCTTGTTGTGCTTTACCAGGTCGAGCGCGCTCATCACCATGCCGGGCGTGCAATAGCCGCACTGCAAGCCGTGATGCTCGCGGAATGCCTCCTGCATCGGATGGAGCGTGTCGCCGTTGGCGACGCCTTCGATGGTCTTCACCTCGGCGCCGTCGCATTGCACCGCGAGGATGGTGCAGCTCTTGATGCCGTCGCCGTTGACGTGCACGACGCAGCAGCCGCACTGGCTGGTGTCGCAGCCGACATGGGTGCCGGTGAGACCGAGCGTCTCGCGCAGGAATTCGACGAGCAGGGTGCGCGGCTCGACGTTGCCGGACATCGTCTTGCCGTTCACCGTCATGGTGACGTTGGGCATTTTGGGAACCTCCTCGGTCGTGGCGCGCCGGGCGCGGCCTTATTGCTTGCCCGGATTGTCGTGCCGGAATTCGGCCCCGGTCAAGCGTCAGCGGGTGAAGAAATAGAGTAGTGCCGCAACCAAAACGGCGAGGATCGCTGCCCACACCGCTGGCGGCAGGCGACGGCCTTCTTGCGGCGTTGGCGCAACGGTGGGCAACGGCAGGGGTGCGCTCGGCGCAGTTACGGGCGCTGGTGCCGCCGCTGGCGCCTGCGCGGGCATGCCGACGATCGTCGCGAACTTAGCAAAGAAATCGTCGGCGTATTTGCGCGCCGTGCTGTCGATCAGGCGCGAGCCGATCTGTGCCAGCTTGCCGCCGACCTGCGCCGTCACCTTATAGGACAGCTTGGTGGCGTCGCCGTCGGGCGTCAGATGCACTTCGGCGCCGCCTTTGGCGAAGCCGGCGACGCCGCCGGTGCCTTCGCCGCTGATCTTGTAGCCGTTCGGCGGATCGAGATCGGAGAGCGTCACCTTGCCGGCGAAGCGCGCGCTCACCGGACCGACGCGCGCCTGCACCTTGGCGGTGAATTCGGTCGGCGAGGTCCTCTGCACTTCCTCGCAGCCGCTGATGCATTGCTTGAGGATGTCGGGATCGTTGAGCGCGTCCCAGACTTTTTTCTGCGGCGCGGCGACGCGGTATTCGCCGGTCATGTCCATGCGGGCACCCCTGGTCTTTTGCCGGCAAACCGTAGCGCCCGTGCCGGACAGCGACAAGCGCACGGCCCGCCGGGGCGGGTTGCGTGCGGCGCGCAGCCTCGGTCATAGTCGGCACCGATGTCGGGGGGCCTTCCATACAACAGCTTGGCCTGGGGCCTGCCGTTTGTTGGCTTGCTGCTGACGCTGGCGGTCGCGCCGGTCGCAGCGCCGCATTTGTGGCATCGCCATTACGGCAAGCTGGTTGCGGTTTGGGCGCTGGCGTTCGTCGTGCCCGATGTCGCGATCGAAGGCGCCGCCGCGTCGTTCGCGCGGCTGCTCGATATGGCGCTCAACACTTACGTGCCCTTTGTGTTGCTGCTGGGCGCGCTGTTCGTCATCACTGGCGGCTTGCGCATCCGCGGCACGCCGCACGGTTCGCCCGGCGTCAACACCGGGCTGCTCGCGCTGAGTACGCTCGCGGCAAGCCTGATCGGTACGCCGGGTGCGTCGCTACTGATGCTGCGGCCGCTGGTGCGCGCCAACCGCCATCGCGCGCACACCGCGCACGTCTTCGTGTTCTTCATTTTTCTGGCGTGCAACGTCGGCGGCGCGCTGACACCGCTTGGCAATCCACCGCTGTTCTTGGGATATCTGCGCGGCGTGCCGTTCTTCTGGCCGGTGCAGCATTTGTGGGCGCCGACGTTGCTGCTGAGTGCAATCCTGCTGGCGATGTTCTACGTCGTCGATCGCTATCGCTATAACCGCGCCGCGCCGGCGGTATTGCCCGAGATCGAGAAGCTCGGCATCGACGGTGCGGTCAACCTGCTGCTGCTGTTCGGCGCGGCGCTCGCCATGATGCTGCGCACTTATTTGCCGTTGCCGGGCGGGCTGACGATTGCGGGCGTCGCCTGGAGCTTCAACGACATCGTTGCCGACGGGCTGTTCATCGTATTGGCGCTGCTGTCGCTCAAACTGACCAAGCCGGCGACCCGGCAGGAGAACGAATTCGTCTGGACACCGATCACCGAGGTGGCAATTTTGTTTGCCGCGGTTTTCGTCACATTGGTGCCGCTCAATGCGATCGCGCTCGCCGGCACCGCCGGACCGGCGGCGCCGTTGCTCGCGCATATGTTCGCGGGCGGCACGCCGAACAACGTGCTGTTCTATCTACTGCCGGGCGGCCTGTCGTCGGTTCTGGACAATGTGCCGGCCTATCTGGTGTTCTTCGGTCTGGCCGGCGGCCATGCCGGCTTGCTGACGGGCAAGCTGGCGCTGACGCTGGCGGCGATCTCGGCCGGCGCGTCGTATTTCGGCGCGTTCACCTATATCGGCAACGCGCCCAACCTGATGGTGAAATCGGTGGTCGAAAGCTACGGCGTCAAGATGCCCAACTTCACCGCTTATATCGGGTGGTCGGCGGTTTTTCTGCTGCCGCCGCTGCTGCTGACGGCGTGGCTGTTCTTCCGATGAGCCGCGCCTTCCTCGTTGTGTTTGCGCAACTGCTGGCGACGACGGCCTTCGCGCAGCCGGCGACCTTCCAGACCTTCACCGCGGCGCCGCTCAGCATCGACACCGCCAAGGGGCGGCAGCATTTCACCGTCGAGCTCGCCTTGACGCCGGAACAGCAGGAACAGGGCCTGATGTTCCGTTCCAGTCTGGCGCCCGACGCCGGCATGCTGTTTGTCGCCGCGCAGCCGCAGATCATGACCTTCTGGATGCACGACACGTTGATCCCGCTCGACATGCTGTTCATCGCCGCCGGCGGCAAGATCGTCGACCTGCACGAGCGCGCGGTGCCGATGTCGGATGCGACCATCGTCTCGCGCGCGCCGGCAATCGCCGTGCTCGAGCTCAACGGCGGCACGGTCGACCGGCTCGGCATCAAGGTCGGCGACGTCGTGTACGCCGCCGCCTTGGGCGACGCCGCGAATTAGCCCGCCCGCCTGTGGGCGCGCGCCGGCAGCGCGGTTATTTCTTCGGTTCGACTGGCGGCTTCGGCAAGCCGTTGTAGATGTCGGCGGGCTGCACCGACATGACGAACACGGTCACCTTTTCGGTCGGACCGAACGGGCCGGGGACCTTGTGGCTCACCGGCGGCAGGCTCTTGAGGTAGGCGACGATCGCCAGCGCGTCGGCATGCGTAAGGTGCGAAAACGCTTCGTACGGCATGATTGGCGCCAGCATGCGGCCATCCGGCCGCTTGCCGGTGGTCAGCGCCGTGACGATCTGTTTGGTCGTCCACTTGCCGAGGCCGGTTTCCTTGTCGGGCGTCAGGTTGGGACCGACGAACACGCCCATGCCAGGAATGGCGAAGCCGACGTCCGAACCGCCGAGATCACGCTTCATATCGGGCTTGCCCATCAGGCCACCCGGCGTGTGGCAGTCGTTGCAGCTCCCGATCGTCACCAGATACTTGCCGCGCTCGATCTGGCTTTCGGCGGCCCGCGCCGTGGGTGCACAAACGGCGGCCGCCAGCACCAAGCCGAACACCATACCCATCCAATTCACGTATTTGTGTGCCATCGTCGTCCCCCCTTGCGATAGACCTGCGCATCAGGGGAGCACGAACTTATATTCGTATCAATTAGATTGAAGTGAATTATCGCTCTGGCTGACCGTGTCACAGAACCAAACACCTAAAAAAACGGTGGCCGGAGAGGAGGAATCCCGGCCGCCGCACAATAGGAGCGCACGCCGTGTGCGCGCCGACGCTAATTCCCGGCGGTGATCGCCGGCACGTCGTAAGGACCGGTCAGGCCCGTGACCGGCTCCGCAGCCGCCATCCGCCACATCGCCTGCTGGGTCGGCTCGTCGGCGAGGGCCGCTTGGACGAATGGCGTCGATAGCAGGGCGGCCAATGCAAGGGCGCGCCAATTCGAGTGCTTACGCATGGGAACTCTCCTACAGATGAGGTGTGAAGCGGCGGTCATCGCCGCGTTCATGCGGACTAGATTACGCCGGTCGCCAATTTATTCGTGTTCGCTTGTTCGTGATCGGACGTTGAATCATTGTTGGCGTCGACTAACGAACTCTGTGGCTTGCAGATGTGTCGGCCTAGCGGTTGCGCATCGCGCTTGCGGCGGCCAGGGAGGGTGCATCCCAGCCGCCGCGCGTCGGTTAGCGCACTGGAGCGCGCCGTCGACACTAATCGCCGAACGGTGGATTGTACGTGTCGTAGGGACCGCTGCCATTGGAGGAAGCGGGGTCTGCATCCGACGTCGAGGTCTGGTGCATTGCCTGCTGCTCCGACGTGTCGGCCAGGGCGGCATGGGTGAACGGCGCCGCCAACACAGTGGCCAGAGCGAGCGCGCGCAAAATCGGCTGCTTACGCATGAAAGGTCTCCTTCGGGTCATGAATGAAGCGGCGGGGATCGCCGTTTTCATGCCGACAAGACCGCGCTGGAGGCAGTTTTATTTGCGACCGCAGGCGGAAATATTTTTGGGCTGCGGCGAATAAGTCGCGGCCGGCTTCGATCTATGCCGGTTCAGCGTTTGCGCGCCAGCGTTACGCCGTCGCCGATATAGAGCAGCGACAGGTCGATGCGTCTGTCGTGGTGCAGCTTGGCGTTGAGTGCCTTGAGCGCCAGCGTGTCCGGATCGCGCTTGCGGCCGTCGGCGACCGCGCCACCCCACAGCATGTTGTCGAAGACGACGAGACCGCCCTGGCGAAGGAGCGCGAGCGACCGCTCGTAATAAGCGTCGTAATTCTCCTTGTCGGCGTCGATGAAGACGTAATCGAACGTACCGGCGCCGCCGGATGCGAGCAGCGATTTGAGCGTGTCGAGCGCCGGCGCGAGGCGCAGCTCGATCTTGCGATCGACGCCGGCCTCTTTCCAATAACGCCGCGCGACCGCGGTGGTCTTCTCGTTGACGTCGCAACAGATGAGCTTGCCGTCGGCGGGCAGCGCCGTCGCCACCCACAGCGCGCTGTAACCGGTGAAGGTGCCGATCTCGATGCCGCGCCGTGCGCCGATGAGCGACACCAGGAAGGCGAGAAACTGGCCCTGGATCGGCGGGATCTGCATGCCGGCGCCCGGCATCGTCGCGGTCTCTTCGCGCAACCGCGCCATCAGCTTGGTCTCGCGCGACGACACGGACAGCACGTAATCGTGGAGCTTGGACGTCAGATCGAGCAGGCGGACGGTCATGCGGAGCCTCGTTTGCCGGCGCTGTCCTTGCGCTTTTCCGCCGAAGCGTATAGCAAATTCCGGCCTTCGGGGCGTAGCTCAGCCTGGTAGAGCACCTGCTTTGGGAGCAGGGGGTCGCACGTTCGAATCGTGTCGCCCCGACCATACGAGAGGATTTCGATGCCGCACGCGCGTATTTACCGCCCGAGCAAGCCGGCCACCCAATCGGGCCGCGCGCCGACCAAGGAGTGGCTGCTGACCTATGAGGTGGCAACGCCGCGCGTGCCCGATCCGCTGATGGGTTGGGCGAGCGCCGCCGACACGCTCAACGAGGTCCAGCTGCGCTTCGAAACGCTCGACGAGGCCGTTGCCTTCGCCAAGAGGAACGGCATGGATTATTCGGTGATCGAGCCTCAGGACTTCAAGTTCAGACCCAAAAGCTACGCCGACAATTTCCGCTGGCAGCGTCCGAGCTGACGGCGAGTTTCGCGTGCCGCGCGCCCATAGCTCAGAGGATTAGAGCAGCCGCCTTCTAAGCGGCAGGTCGTTGGTTCGAGTCCAACTGGGCGCGCCACCCTACGCCAAGATTTCTGGCGGCACGCCGATCGCAGGCTCCGCGGTTTTGCTTGGCGGCAGGCGAAGAATGCGCAGACGCGACCAAGATCGCGTCGAGGAGCGGAGACCGATGAACCGGGTATCCCAAATCTGTCTGTGTTGTGTATCCGACGGCATACCGCGGCGGTCTTTTACCATTGCGCTCATCGTTGGAACGATACTTAACCTCATTAACCAGGGCGACGCCCTGTGGAACGGCACGACGATCAATGTCGCAAAAGTCCTCCTGACTTATTCAGTTCCATTTTGCGTCTCGACTTATGGCGCCGTGTCGTTGCGGCTGGCGACCACGCGCGCGAAATCCGTCGGCCAAACGACCGACGGCGATGGACACGCGGTATCTTGATCCGACGCCGGTAGATTCATTCGTTTTCGTCGCGTCCGCCGCGCGCCTCGTTGATCGCCGCGCAAATCCGCCCCGGCGTTGCCGCATATCGACCCGCGTCATGCCGACGCGGCGCGTCAGTCAGGGCAATGGCGCCGACGGCGCCGCTTCGAAGCGCGCTGGTCCGGTCGGTGGCCGCAAGCGATAGACGCGCGCCAGCAGCCACGCCTGCGCCAGCACCGCCGGCAGCGCCAACAGGATGGTGGCTTGCGGCGACACGCCGGTCGCGCATAGCAGCGCCGCGGCGACGCTGACACCCGCGCCGCCGAAATCCCAGCCGCCTTCGGCGGCGAACTGGAAACGGAACGGGCAAGGCGACGCTTTCGACGCGTTATAGAACGCGGTCATCAGCACCGGCACGTACATGCCGCCGAGCATCGTCGTGATCAGTGCGATGGAGATCACCGCCGCCGGCGTCAGCGCACAGAAGGTGCGCAGCAGGACGCCGGTGCACAGCATGGCAGCGTTGAAGGCGATGACGCGACGCGCATGGCCCAAATCGATAAAGCGGCCGAGCACGACGCTGCCGAGCGCGCCGGCCAGCGCCGCCAGCGCCAGCACGCCGCCGAACTGGTCGAAGCGCGATTGCAGCGCGCGGAACATGGTGATGTCCCAGGCGAGCGCCGCGCCGGCGAGCATCCAGCCGTCGGCGGCGAACAAGCGGACGCCGCTCCACGACGCGGCATAGGCGCCGCGCGGCGAGCGTTGCGCCAACGGTGGCTCGTGCACGGCGAACAACGGCACGGCCGCGAGCGCTTGCGCCGCCGCGGCGGTGCCGAACGCGACCCAAGGTCCAAAGCGCGCCAGCATGACGCCGCCGGCGGCAGGGCCGACGACCGCGGCGATGCCCATCAGAACTTGGCGCACGCCGACCTGGCTGCCGCGATATTCGCGATCGCCGAGCGCGGCAAAGAAGGTGTGGTAGCACGGCCAATAAAACACGCCGGCCAGCGCGCCGATGAGGCAGAACAGCGCCAATGTCGCGTCGGCGCCGCGCACCAAGCCGACCGCCGGATATTGCAGCGCTGTTAGCAATGTGCCGATGACCAGCGTGTAACGCAGGCCGATGCGCGGCGCGACCAGCAGCACCAGCGGCCGTAGCACGAACCGCAGCGTCAGCACGCCGGCGCTGGCGAGAAACAAAACCGACGGCGCGATGCCGGCGCGCAGCAGATAGACGCCGAAGAACGCGCCAGACATGCACCACGCCAACTGTTGAAGCGCGGTGTGGACGGCGAGGCGATTGACGGCGCGGTTGGCGAAGAACATCGATGGCGCGAGCGTATAGCACGGCCGCGTCGTCGTGGCGCAGCGATCGTCATCCGTCATCATCCTGAATCAAAACCGCCATCATTCCGCAACGCGCCTGCGCCACAGTCGCGCCCGTGCTTGATTTACAGCTTTTCGGCGCGCCGGCCCGAGACCAGGACGAATCACCCCGCGCGCTGCCTGCCGCCGAGTTGGCGACGGCGGATTCGGCGCGCGAAGCCAAGCGTATTCTCGTGCTCTACACGGACAGCGGCTACGGCCACGTCGCCACCGCGCGCGTGCTGCGCGAGTATCTCGGCGCCGTGCGGCCGTGGCGAATCGACGCCGTCGACGTCTATCGCGAAATCCTCACCGGACTCGATCCGTTCCGCGCGCTCACCGGCATGTCGGGGCCGGACATCTACAACGAATACGCGTTACGCCGCGGCCATACGCGCCTGCTGTGGCCGGTGATCGCGGCCGGCTCGTCGGTCGCCATCCGGCTCGGCTCACCGTTCGTGGTGCGGCAGCTTTCGGCCTATCTGCGCGCCAATCGGCCGGACATGGTCATCTCGGTGATGCCGTTGATCAACGCGGCGGTCGCGGGCAGCCTGCGCCAACTCGGCGGCGCGATCCCATTCGTCACCATCGTCACCGACTTCTGCGAACCGATGCATGCCGCGTGGATCCAGCATGTTGATCAATACGTCGTCTGCGGCACGGAAAAATGCCGCGAGCAGGCGCGCCGGTTCGGCTTGCCGCCTGAGCAGATCATCGCGGCCAAGGGCCTGATGTTGTCGCCGAAATTCCATGCCCTAACGCAGACGATGACGCCGGCCACCGTGGCCACTGCGCGTGCGGCGCTGGGCTTGGCGCCCGACCGGCTCACCGGCCTGATGATGTTCGGCGGCCGCGGTGCCGACCGCATGCTCGATTTCGCCGCGACGATCGAAGCCAGCGATCTGCCGGTGCAGATGATCTATGTCTGCGGCACCAATCGCGAGACCGCCGATGACATCGCGGCGCTGCCGGGCAAGCGGCCGCGGCATGTTATCGGCTTTTCCGACGCCATCGAGCGCCATATGGCGGCGAGCGATTTCTTCGTTGGCAAGCCCGGACCGGGCGCGATCTCCGAGGCGATGGTGATGGGCCTGCCGATGATCCTCGAGGTCGGGGCGCGGCTCTTGGCGCAGGAGCGCTACAACGCCACCTGGGCGCAGGCGATCGGCGCGGCGCTGTCGTTCCGCAATGCGGACGGATTGTGCGCGGCGATTGCGGCGTTAAACGAGCCGGGACGGCATGCGGCGATGCGCCGGGCGATCGCGGCGCAGCCGAACCGCGCGATCTTCGATCTGCCGGCGCAGCTCGACGGAATTTTCAGCGCGCGCCGCGCGACCGCGAGCGCCTGACGGCCGAGTCGGCCGGTTTCGCCAGCTGTGCGTCGATCATCGTGGCGGCGGCGTCGACCACCGAGCGCGCCGGTCCGCGATGGCCGAAGGTCAGCACGCTGGCATAGGCGCCTTCGAACAAGAGCGTGAGCTGATCGGCGAGCCGAGCCGGCGATCGTGCGCCGGCCGCCTTGGCAAGCGCCCGGAAGCGCCGCCGCATTTCCCGTTTGTTGGCTTCGGCGATCCGGCGCGCTGGATGGTCGGGTTCGGGAAACTCGCACGCCGCATTGGTAAACGGGCAGCCGCGGTAGCTGGCGCGCAACGCGCGTTTGCGCAGCGACGCGGTCAGCGCCAGGAGCTGTCGCAGCGGATTGCCGGGATGACGCGCGACGACGCGGTCCCACCAGTCCCAATAGAGGCCCGAACGTCGTGCGAGATAGGCCGCGATCAACTCGTCCTTCGACGGGAAACTGCGATAGAGACTCATCTTGGCGACGCCGGCGGCTGCGATTACCTCGTCGATGCCGACGGTATGGATACCGCGCCGGTAGAAAAGATCGTTCGCCGTGTTCAGCAGCCGGTCGCGTGGCGAGGCGACGGCACCCGCACCGGGCGCCGACAGAAGGATTTCGTCTGCCTGGGTTGCGCGCATCGCAACTTGACCTGATACAGACCGGTCTGTACCTTGTCAAGACAAGAGACAGATCTGTCTCAACGGTCGCTGCCGTCGCAGGGGTTATAGAGAATGTCGATGGTATTCGCGCGTTTAGTCGCCGGGCGGTTCCATTACGGCTGGATCGTCGTCGGCGTGGTGTTCGTTGCCCTGTTGGCGGCGGCCGGTATACGCGCGACGCCGGGAGTTCTCATCGTGCCGTTGCAAGACGCCTTCGGCTGGAGCCGCGCGACGATCTCGCTGGCGATCGCGATCAACCTGTTGCTCTACGGATTGATGGGACCGTTCGCGGCGGCGCTGATGCAAAGCATCGGCGTTCGTCGCACCGTCGTGGGCGGTCTGGTGCTGCTCGCCGCCAGCGTCGCGGCCAGCACGGCAATGACCGCGTCGTGGCAGCTCATTCTCACCTGGGGCGTGCTGGTCGGGTTTGGCTCCGGCATGATCGCGCTGGTCATGGGCGCGACGGTCGCGAACCGCTGGTTCACGACGCACCGCGGTCTCGTCATGGGTATCTTTTCGGCATCGAGCGCCACCGGCCAGCTCGTCTTCCTGCCGATGTTGGGATGGGTCGTCGATCACGGCGGCTGGCGCGCGGTCGCGTGGATCGTGGGCGCGGCCGCTGCGGCGATCGTGCCGCTGGTCTGGCTGTTGCTGCCGGAACAGCCGCGCGACGTCGGTGCAGCGGCTTACGGCGCCAAAGTCGATCAGCCGCCGACCGCGCCTCCGGCTTCCAATCCGATCGGCGTCGCGTTCGGCGCGCTCGGCGTCGGCGCCCAGTCGCGCGACTTCTGGCTGCTGTTCGCCAGCTTCTTCGTCTGCGGCGCCAGCACCAACGGCCTGATCGGCACGCACCTGATCTCCTATTGTCTCGACCAGGGCATTCCCGAAGTGCACGCCGCCAGCCTGCTGGCGCTGATGGGCATGTTCGATCTCGCCGGCACGACGCTCTCGGGCTGGCTCACCGACCGCTACGACAGCCGCGTGTTGTTGTTCTGGTATTACGGGCTGCGTGGCCTGTCGCTCCTCTATCTGCCGTTCTCGGGCTTCAACGCCGTGACGCTGTCGATCTTCGCGATGTTCTACGGCCTCGATTGGCTGGCGACCGTGCCGCCGACCGTGCGTCTGGCGACCGATGCGTTCGGCAAGCAGACGGCGCCGGTGATCTTCGGCTGGATATTTGTCGGTCATCAGCTGGGCGCGGCCAGCATCGCGCTGGTCGCCGGCGCGATGCGCGCCGCCTTGGGCAGCTATGGTCCGCCCGTGATGATTTCGGGCATGCTTTGTATCGTGGCCGCGATTGCCGTGCTGTGGATCGGTCGCGGCACGCGCGCGGCGCGTGGTCCCGAATCTGTCGCGCTTGGCGCCTGAGCGGTACACCAACGTTTCGCGCACGCGACTCGACCGACGCACAAGAATTGGTGACGGTTTCACCGAACCGTCATGGGGACGCAACATTCCGGCAGCTTTCGACGCGTAGAGAGGCGGAGTTGCGAACCATTACCGAGGATTCATGCTCGACATCGTGCAACTCGACCCCGCCGAAACGCGGGAGGACATCGATCCGGTGCTGCTGACCATGCTGGCGGTCAATCGCCTGGGCCCGGCGACCATCCGCACCGCGACCAACGGCAAGACGCAGACCGTGGCGGTGAACGACGAACGCATCGCCCGCATCTTCCGCGCCGCTCTCGACGAGATGCAGAAGACGCGGCGAACCGACCGGTTGGTCGACATCGTCGTCGCGGCGCCGGAACCCGCCTGATCGGCTAGGAAGCGGCGGCCTCGGCCAGAAGCTCGAGCGCCCGCCGTGTCGCCGCCGCACGCACCGCCCCACGGTCGCCGGCGAAAACTTGCCGCTCGACGCGCGGTTCGCGTCCGCGGCTCGCCACCGCGAACCACACCAGGCCGACCGGCTTCTCCGCGCTGCCGCCGCCCGGACCGGCAATCCCGGTCACCGCCACCGCCAGATCCACTTTCGATTTCGCCAACACGCCCTGCGCCATCGCTGCGGCGGTTTCGCGACTGACTGCGCCGTGCGTGACCAGGATCGGCACCGGCACGCCGAGCAGTTCGGCTTTGGCGCGGTCGGAATAGGTGACGAAGCCGCGATCGACGACGTCGGACGAGCCCGGAATGTCGGTGAGCGCCGCCGCGACCAATCCGCCGGTGCAGGATTCGGCGACGCCGACCAGCCACTGCCGCGCGCGACACGCCTCGAGCACGCGCGCGGCCAAGACGCCGACGCTGTCAGGTGCCAAGAAAATGACTCCCGACCAGGTAGACGACCATGGCGTAGATCGCCGCGCCGGTATCGTCGAGCATGATGCCCCAGCCGCCCGGCAGATTGCGCTCGAGCCAGCGGATCGGAAACGGCTTGGCGACATCGAAGAAGCGGAACAGCAGAAATCCGGCGAGATAGGGCAGGGGCGCCAGCGGCACGACGAGGAGCGTCAAGCACTGGCCGGCGACCTCGTCGATCACGGCTTCGTCGGGATCCTTGAGGTCGATCGCGTGCGCGTAGACGTCCGTTGCGCGAATGCCGATGGCCAGTACGAGCGCCGCGACGACGACGAGGAGCAGGGGTCCGCCGAGCCAGACACTGACCGCGGCCAACGGCAACGCCGCCAACGAACCCCAGGTGCCGCGCGCGAATGGCGCCAAGCCGCAGCCGAACCAGGTCGAAAGCCAAACCGCCGGATGCGAAAAAGGCAGCGGCTCGCGCGGCATCGGATCAGAGCGGCAGGCGCAGCGTCGCCACGGCCTGCGCCGCGATGCCTTCGCCGCGGCCGGTGAAGCCCAGGCGCTCGGTGGTCGTCGCCTTGACGCTGACGCGCGTCGCATCGAGCGCGAGGATTTCGGCGATGCGCGCGACCATGGCGGCGCGGTGCGGCCCGACTTTCGGGCTTTCGCAGATCAGCGTGACGTCGACATGGGCGATGCCGCCGCCGGCCTTGGCGACGAGATCCGCCGCATGACGCAGGAAGCGATGCGATGGCGCGCCGCGCCACTGCGGATCGCTCGGCGGGAAATGAACGCCGATGTCGCCGGCGCCGAGCGCACCGAGAATGGCGTCCGTCAGCGCATGCAAGCCGCAATCGGCGTCGCTGTGTCCGACAAGACCATGGTCGTGCTGCACCTTGATTCCGCACAACCAGACATGGTCGCCCGGACCGAAGGCATGCACGTCGAATCCCTGGCCGGTGCGCACGTCGCCGAGACGCGCGGCCGCCCAGCGCTCCGCCCGGGCAAGGTCTTCCGGCGTCGTCACCTTGATATTGTCTTCGCCGCCGGCGACCAGCCGCACGGCGAGACCGGCGCGCTCGGCCACCGCGGCGTCGTCGGGCAAGTCCATGCCTTTGGCGGCGCGATGCGCGGCAAGGATGTCGCGATAACGGAAGCCTTGCGGCGTTTGCGCGCGCCAGAGCTGGGCGCGATCGACGGTTTCGAGCACGCGGCCGTCGTCGGCGCGCTTGATGGTGTCGGCGAGCTTGAGCGCCGGCACCGCGGCCGACGCATCGGCCAGCGCCGCGAGCACGCGGTCGATGGTGCCGCGGTCGAGAAACGGACGCGCACCGTCGTGGATCAGCACGCGTTCGGGCGCGAGTTCGGCAAGACTCTCGAGGCCGAGCCGCACCGAATCCTGCCGCGCCGCGCCGCCGGCAACCGGCGGCAACAGATCGAGTCCGGCGCTGGCGCGGGCGTAATGCGCCGTGTCGTCGGGATTGTAGACCACGCGCACGCGGTCGATTCCGGGATGCGCCGCGAGCGTCGTCAGCGAATGACGCAGTAACGGTTGTCCGGCGAGGGACAGATATTGCTTCGGGAGTTCGGCGCCGAGCCGCGTGCCGCGACCGGCCGCAACCACCAGCGCGATGCAGGACGGCATGGCGGCGCGACCCTAGACCACCGTTGCGGCGTTGCCAAGGCAGGCGGCTTTTTTCGCTGCGACGAAAACCGCGCGAGCGAGAAATCGTGCCGCGCTAGAGATAATCGTCGCGCGCGTATCAACCTTGCGCTGGTTAAGGTGTGCCGGCGTCCGGAGAGAAGACCGAAACCTGTCGGCCATACGGTGTAATCGCAACAGGCCGCCGTCATGAACTGCGACGCGATTCTTATTGCATCGCACAAACGTTGGGGTATCCTATGCTCAATTCTTATGCATCAATGTAATTTGCATACAAAATGAGCAGAAACTTGGAACCCATTGAGATCGGCCCGGTCCCCGTCGCCGAGCCGGTATTCCTGGCGCCGATGTCGGGCGTCAGCGACCTGCCGTTCCGCCGCCTAGTCAAAGGCTTCGGTGCCGGACTCGTGGTCTCGGAAATGATCGCCAGCGAAGCGATGATCCGGGAAACCCGGCGCTCGCTAGTCATGGCGCAGAACGAATCGGATGAGCAGCCGATGGCAGTACAGCTCGCCGGCTGCGAGCCGCAGGTGATGGCCGAGGCGGCAAAGCTCAACGCCGACCGCGGCGCGCGGATCATCGACATCAATTTCGGCTGCCCGGTGAAGAAGGTGGTCAACGGCCACGCTGGCTCGGCGCTAATGCGCGACGAGCGGCACGCCACGCGCATCCTCGAAGCGACGGTGAAGGCGGTCGACCTGCCGGTGACGCTCAAGATGCGCACCGGTTGGGACGACAACAACCGCAACGCGCCGACGCTCGCGCGCATTGCCGAGCAATCCGGCATCCGCATGATCACGGTGCACGGCCGCACCCGCTGTCAATTCTACGACGGCAAGGCCGACTGGAATTTCATCCGCGCGGTGAAGGAAGCCGTGCGTATTCCCGTGGTCGCCAACGGCGACATCGCGACGCTCGACGACGCGCGCGACGCGCTCGCGCTGTCCAACGCCGACGGCGTGATGATCGGCCGCGGCGCTTACGGCCGGCCGTGGTTCGTGCGCCAGGTGATTCATTTCCTCAAGACTGGCGAACGGCTGCCCGATCCGTCGATGGCGGAGCAGCGCGATGTCGTGCTGCGGCATTACGACGATATGCTGACGCATTACGGCGCTGACACTGGCGTGCGCATGGCGCGCAAGCATATCGGCTGGTACTCGAAAGGATTGCCGGGTTCGGCCGAGTTCCGCGCGGCAGTCAACCAGATCGCCGATCCGGCGAAGGTCAAGGCGATGATCGCCAATTTCTTCGCGCCGCTGATCGCGCGGCTGGCGGCCTAGATGGCGCTGCGCAGCCTGGCCCGCAAGCTCGGCGCTGCGCCGCCCGATCCGACGCAAGTGCTCGCGGCGCTGCCGGAGCCGTTGGTGGTGGTCGACGCCGACGACCGCATCTGTTTCGTCAATGCTGCAGCCGAGCAGCTGTTCGATACCGGCGCGGCGACGCTGGTAGGCACCAACCTTGGCACCATGCTGCCGCAGGACGGACCGCTGTTTGCGCTGATCGCCAGCGTGCGCGAAACCGGCCACAGCGTGTCCGAATACGGCGTCACGCTCGAAACGCCGCGGCTGCCGACGCGCTTCGTCGACATCCAGGCGGCGCCGTTGTCGGAAGCGCGCGATCGCGTGCTGCTGACCTTCCAGGAACGCTCGATCGCCAACAAGATCGACCGCCAGCTGACGCATCGCAATGCGGCGCGTTCGGTGACGGCAATGGCGTCGATGCTGGCGCACGAGGTGAAGAATCCGTTGTCGGGCATTCGCGGCGCCGCGCAGCTGCTCGAGCAGAACGCCAACGCCGCCGACCGCGAGCTGACGCGGCTGATCTGCGACGAGGCCGACCGCATCTGCGCGCTGGTCGACCGCATGGACGTGTTCTCCGACAGCCGGCCGCTCGAACGTACGGCGGTGAACATCCACGAGGTGATGGGTCGCGTGCGCAAGGCGGCGCAATCCGGTTTCGCGCGCCACGTCCAGATCACCGAAATCTACGACCCGTCGCTGCCGTTCGTGCACGGCAACCGCGACTTGCTGATCCAGGTGTTCATGAACCTGGTGAAGAACGCCGCCGAGGCGGTGCCCGAGAAGGGCGGCGAGATCGAGCTCAGAACCGCCTATCAGCACGGCGTGAGGCTAGCGATCGCCGGTTCCGACAGCCGCGTACATCTGCCGTTGGTCGTTTCCGTCGCCGACAACGGCGCCGGCATTCCCGAGGACTTGCGGCCGCATCTGTTCGATCCCTTCGTCTCGACCAAGCACAACGGCAACGGTCTCGGTCTGGCGCTGGTCGCCAAGGTGATCGGCGACCATGGCGGCGTCATCGAATTCGATAGCGAACCGCGCCGCACCGTCTTCCGCGTCTATCTGCCGGTGTCGCGCGAGGCGCCGAGCGGGGCCGCGTCGTGAGCAATCCGTCGACCATCCTCGTCGCCGACGACGACCGCGCCATCCGCACCGTGCTGAGCCAGGCGCTCGGCCGTCTCGGCCACGTCGTGCGCACCACCAGCAACGCCGCGACGCTGTGGCGCTGGGTCTCGGACGGCGAGGGCGATCTGGTCATCACCGACGTCGTCATGCCGGACGACAACGGGCTCGACATGGTGCCGCGCATCAAGAAGCTACGACCGGAGCTGCGCATCATCGTGATGAGCGCGCAGAACACGCTGCTGACGGCGGTCAAGGCAACCGAACGCGGCGCCTTCGAATATCTGCCCAAGCCGTTCGATCTGCGCGAGCTGGTGGCACTGGTCGAGCGGGCGTTGACGACGCCGCATGTCGGCGCGCCGGCGGTGCCGGCAAATGGTGAAGAGGACGAGCAGCTGCCGCTCATCGGCCGGTCGCCGGCGATGCAGGAAATCTATCGCGTGCTGGCGCGTCTGATGGGCACCGATCTGACGGTGATGATCGCGGGCGAAAGCGGCACCGGCAAGGAGCTGGTGGCGCGCGCGCTGCACGATTACGGCAAGCGGCGGAACGGCCCGTTCGTCGCGATCAACATGGCCGCAATCCCGCGCGAGTTGATCGAGAGCGAGCTGTTCGGACACGAGAAAGGTTCGTTCACCGGCGCCACGGCGCGCGGCGTCGGCCGCTTCGAGCAGGCGCAGGGCGGCACGCTGTTCCTCGACGAGATCGGCGACATGCCCTTGGAAGCGCAGACGCGGCTTTTGCGCGTGCTGCAGCAGGGCGAATACACCACCGTCGGCGGCCGCACGCCGATCCGCGCCGACGTGCGCATCATCGCGGCGACGCATCGCGATTTACGCCAGGCGATCCGTCAGGGCCTGTTCCGTGAAGATCTGTTCTATCGCCTCAACGTCGTGCCATTGCGGCTGCCGCCGTTGCGCGAGCGCACAGAGGACATTCCGGCGCTGGTCCGGCATTTTTTCCAGCTGGCGCACAACGAAGGACTGCCGCTCAAGACGCTCGACCAGCCGGCAATGGAGCGGCTCAAGTCCTACCGCTGGCCGGGCAACGTGCGCGAGCTTGAAAACCTGGTGCGGCGTGTCGCGGCGCTCTATTCGCAAGAGGTCATTGGTCTCGACGCCGTCGAAGCCGAGCTCGCCGAAGGGGCAGCACCGCCGGCCAATGCCGCACCCGAGGCGGCGGCCAACGAGGGCTTGAGCGTCGCTGCCGAACGCCACCTGCGCGACTATTTCAACGCCCACAAAGGCAACCTGCCGCCGGCCGGACTTTATGATCGCGTATTGCGCGAAATCGAACGGCCGCTGATCCAACTCACCCTCGGCGCCACGCGCGGCAATCAATTGCGCGCGGCCCAGCTTCTCGGTCTCAACCGCAATACGCTGCGCAAAAAGATTCGCGAGCTCGAGATCGACGTCGGCCGCGGCGTGAAGTAAGGCCAAGCTGCAGCTGGATGGCTGTATTGGCTGCTCACGGCATCAGGGCTCATAAAATAATGGCGGATTATTAAGGGCTTGGTTAGGGTGTTGCCCGAAGGCAACGCCGTGGCCGGGATGCAACGCTGGCTGGTGCTGCCATGGGCGGGCCAACGGGGCGAATGAGCGTTTCTCGCGAATTGGTGTTGTGGGCGCGCCGGGTGCGCCTGCCGCGCAAGCTGGCGGCGGCGCTCGCGATCGCCGCGGTGCTCTCGGCCGTCGCCACCTTCGCGGCGATGCGCGGCATCCCGCCCTTCGACGCGCAGCCGCATCTCGATCAACTCATTCTCATCGTCAATCTGGTGCTGGTGCTGCCGCTGGTCGCGGTGGTGGCGTGGCGCCTGGTTCAGGTCTGGGCCGAACGCCGCCGCGGTCACGCCGGCTCGCGTCTACACATTCGCCTCGTCGTGCTGTTCAGCCTGGTGGCGGTGATTCCGACGATCATCGTGGCGGTGTTCTCCTATCTGCTGTTCAGCTTCGGCGTGCAGGCTTGGTTTAGCGAGCGTGTCCGCACCGCGTTGCAGGAATCGCTGGTCGTCGCCGAGGCCTATCTGCACGAACACCAGCAGGCGATCCGCGCTGACGTCGTCAGCATGGCCAATGACCTCAATCGCGAGGCAGCATTTCTGAGCGTCAATCCCGACCGGCTCAACCAAGTCGTCAACGCGCAGACGGCGCTGCGCTCGCTCAACGAGGCGGTGGTCTTCGACGGCGCCGGCCACGTGCTGGCCCGCACGGCGTTGAGCTTCTCGCTCGAGCTGCAGCCGATCCCGGTCTGGGCGCTGCGCCAGGCGCGGTCAGGCGATGTCGCCGTGCTCACAAGCGACAACGACGACCGCGTGCGCGCGCTGATCCGGCTCAGTCGCTTCGGCGACGTCTATCTTTACGTCGGGCGTTACATCGATCCGACGGTGCTGGCGCATATGACGCAGACGCAGAGCGCCGTGGCGCAGTATGAGAAACTCGAAGGCGAGCGTTCGGAATACCAGATCGCCTTCACCATGGTGTTCTTCGCCGTCGGCATCCTGCTGCTGACCGGCGCGGTCTGGGTTGGGCTAACTTTCGCGCAACGTCTGGCGCGACCGATGAGCTCGCTCATCGTCGCCGCCGAACGCGTGCGCGGTGGCGATCTCACCGCGCGCGTGCCGATGGGCATGGGCGACGAGGAATTCGGTTCGCTGTTCCGCGCCTTCAACCGCATGACGCATCAGCTCGAAAGCCAGCAGAGCGAACTCATCGAGGCCAATCGGCAGCTCGATCAACGACGGCGGTTTACCGAGGCGGTGCTATCCGGCGTTTCGGCCGGCGTCATCGGCCTCGATCAACATGCGCGCATCAACCTTCCGAACCGGTCGGCGTCGGTGCTGCTCGGCGTCGATCTCGACCAGATGATCGGCCAGGATCTCGCGGACTCGGTGCCCGAGATGGCCGGCCTGCTCGACGAGGTCGGCCGCCGGCCGGAGCGTCTGGCCCAGTCGCAGATTCAACTGACGCGCGACGGCCGTATGGTGGCGTTGCTGGTGCGCATCGCGGCCGAGCGCATCGACGGCGAAATCAAGGGCTATGTCGTCACCTTCGACGACGTCACCAGCCTGATCGCGGCGCAGCGCAAGGCGGCGTGGTCGGACGTCGCTCGCCGCATCGCGCACGAGATCAAGAACCCGCTGACGCCGATCCAGCTTTCCGCCGAACGCCTGAAACGCAAATACGCCGGCGAAATCCGCACCGATCCCGACACGTTTGCCATCTGCACCGACACGATCATCCGCCACGTCGGCGATATCGGCCGCATGGTCGACGAATTCTCGTCGTTCGCGCGCATGCCGGTGCCGGTGCTGCGCGACGAGGATCTGACCGAGCTCGTCCGTCGCGCCGCGTTCCTGCAGCGCACCGCCAACCCCGAAATCCGCTTCGATCTCGACCTGTCGTCGTCGTCGGTGCGCTTGTTGTGCGACGGCCGCCAGGTGAGCCAGGCGCTGATCAACGTCCTGAAGAACGCGGCCGAGGCGATCCAGGCGCGCAACGCCGGTGCGGCACCCGGCCATATCCGCATCCGCATGACCGACGCCGACGGCGGCGTCACGGTTGCGGTGGAGGACAACGGCATCGGCCTGCCGCATCAGGAGCGCGACCGACTGACCGAGCCTTACGTCACCACGCGCGCCGGCGGCACCGGCCTGGGGCTGGCGATCGTCAAGAAGATCATGGAGGACCACGGCGGCGAGCTGCGCCTCGAGGATTGCGACGGCGGCGGCGCGCGCGTGACGTTGCTGTTCGTGCGCGGCGACGCACGCGTCGCCGAGGCGGGCGAGACCGAACGCGTCAAACGGGAGGGCACCCATGGCGCATGACATTCTGGTCGTCGACGATGAGGCCGACATCCGGGCGCTGATCTGCGGCGTTCTCAGCGACGAGGGCTACGAGACGCGCGAGGCCGCCACCAGCACCGAGGCGCTGGCGGCGATCCGCACGCGGCGGCCGACGCTGGTCGTGCTCGACATCTGGCTCCAAGGCAGCGAACTAGACGGCATCGAGATTCTCAAGGCGGTGCGGCGCGAATGGCCGACCCTGCCGGTGGTGATGATCTCCGGCCACGGCACGATCGAGACGGCGGTCGCCGCGATCAAAGTCGGCGCCTACGACTTCATCGAGAAACCGTTCAAAGCGGATCGACTGCTGCAGATCATCGATCGCGCGATCGAAGCCAGCCGGCTGCGGCGCGAAAACGAAGAACTGAAACAGCGGGCCGGCGCTGACGAAGAGCTGGTCGGACGCTCGCATCAGATATCGCAGCTGCGGCAGCAGGTCGACCGCGTCGCCGCCACCAACAGCCGCGTGTTGATCACCGGCGCACCCGGCACTGGCAAGGATATCGTCGCGCGGTTGCTGCACGCCCGTTCCAAGCGTGCACGCGGGCCGTTTGTGACGCTAAGCTGCGCGACGATGCGGCCGGAACGCGTCGAGAGCGAGTTGTTCGGCGCGGAGCCGGGCGCCGACGGCGACGGCAGCCCGCGCAAGGTTGGCACCTTCGAAGAGGCGCATGGCGGCACACTGTTCCTCGACGAAATTGCCGACATGCCGCTCGAAACGCAGGGCAAGATCGTCCGCGCGCTGCAGGAGCAGACCTTCGAACGCGTCGGCGGCGGCCGCGTCAAAGTCGACGTGCGCGTCATCGCCTCGACCAATCGCGACCTGCCGAGCGACATCGCGACAGGCCGGTTCCGCGAAGATCTTTATTACCGCCTCGCGGTGGTGCCGCTGGTGGTGCCGCCGCTGCGCGAGCGCGCCGAGGACATTCCGGAGCTGGCGCGGCATCTGATGATGCGGGCGGCCGAAGCGGCGCGTGTGCCGCTGCGGGTCTTCGGCGAGGACGCGATGGCGGCGCTGCAGGCCTATGAGTGGCCCGGGAACGTGCGCCAGTTGCGCAACGCCATCGACTGGGTGCTGATCATGACGCCGGGCGACGCGCGCGAACCGATCCGCGCCGACAATCTGCCGCCGGAGATCACGACGCTCGCGCCGGCGGTGGTCAAATGGGACAAAGGCGGCGAGCTCATGGGCCTGCCGCTGCGCGACGCGCGCGAGATGTTCGAGCGCGAATATCTCATGGCCCAGGTCACGCGCTTCGGCGGCAACATCTCGCGTACCGCGGCCTTCGTCGGCATGGAGCGCTCGGCCTTGCACCGCAAGCTCAAGTCGCTGGGAGTCGGCGGCGCCGGCGCCGGCGCCAACGGCGACCGCGTGCAGAAACTCGACGCCTGATCACATCTCCGGAATCCCGCCATGTCGCGTATCGCCTATGTCAACGGCCGCTATCTTCCGCACCGTCAAGCCTGCGTCCATATCGAGGATCGCGGCTTCCAGTTCGCCGACGGCGTTTACGAGGTCATCGCCGTCAAAGGCGGCGGCTTCGTCGACGAGACGCCGCATCTCGCGCGCTTGCACCGCTCGCTTGGCGAATTGCGCATCGCGCCACCGATGTCCGACGCGGCGCTCAAAGCCGTGATGCGCGAGACCGTGCGGCGCAACCGTGTCGTCGACGGCATCATCTATATCCAGATCACCCGCGGCGCCGCACCGCGCGATTTCTCGTTCCCGCCGGGCGCGCGGCCGAGCTTGATCATGACCGCGCGGACGCAGCGGCCGCTCGATCCCAAGATCATCGAACGCGGCGTGCGCGTCGTCACCGTGCCCGACATCCGGTGGGCGCGGCCCGACATCAAGTCGGTGGCGCTGCTGCCGAACGCGCTCGGCAAGCAGCACGCCCGCGAGGCTGGCGCTTACGAAGCTTGGCAAGTCGACCGCGACGGCAACGTCACCGAGGGCACGTCGAGCAACGCCTGGATCGTCACGGCGAAGGACGAGATCGTCACGCGCCAAGCCGATCACGCGATCCTCAACGGCGTGACGCGGCTCGGCGTGCTCAAGGTGGCGGGCGATGCCGGGCTCAAATTGGTCGAACGGCCGTTCAGCGTCGACGAGGCCAAGGCGGCGCGCGAGGCTTTCCTCACCAGCACGACGAATTTTGTCGTGCCGATCGTGCGCATCGACGACGCGACCGTGGGCGAGGGGAAGCCGGGCGAAGTCGCCCGCCGCCTGCGCGCGCTTTACACCAGTTTTGCGCTCGAGGGCGTGGCACGGTGACGGCGAAGCCGAGCGCGATCATCTTCGACTGGGACAACACGCTGGTCGATACCTGGGAAACGATCCACGAGGCGCTGGTCGGCACGCTCGAACGCATGGGGCATGCGCCGTGGACCCTCGCCGAAACCCGGTCGCGCGTCGCGCGCAGCCTGAAGCACAGTTTTCCCGACCTCTTCGGCGCACGGTGGGAAGAGGCGCGGCAAATCTATCTCGACAATTACGCCGCCATCCATCTCGAACGGCTGGCGGCGCTGCCTGGCGCCGGCGCGATGCTCGCGGCGTTGCACGACGCCGGCTATTACCTCGCCGTCGTCAGCAACAAGACCGGTGCGTCGTTGCGCACTGAAGCCTCGCATATCGGCTGGGACCGCTATTTCCGGCGGCTCGTCGGCGCCGGCGACGCGCGGGCCGACAAGCCCGATCCGGCCGCCTTCGCGGTCGCGCTCGAAGGCAGCGGCATCGCCCCCGGCCGCGGCGTCTGGTATGTCGGCGACACCGCGCTCGACATGCAAAGCGCGCATCGCGCCGGTCTGACCGGCGTGCTCTTGGGCGAGCCGCATTCGCCTGCGGCCGAACTGGCTAAGTTCCCGCCCGACATGCGATTTCCGGATTGTGGCAGCTTTGCCCGGCACCTCCACGGCATGTGAATTCCCATCCCGGCCGGGGTCTGTTATCAATGAGGCGAGCACGAACGGCCGCCCGGCGCCCAAGCCACACGGCGAATGCCGCCAATCGGCTCCGACAGAAATGAAAGAAGGGAAAGCCCCATGTCGTCGGAAAAATCGCAAAATGTTCAGGACGTCTTTCTCAACAATGTGCGCAAGAACAAAACGCCGGTTACGGTGTTCCTGGTGAACGGCGTCAAACTGCAAGGCATCATCACCTGGTTTGATAATTTTTGCGTGTTGCTGCGGCGCGATGCGCATTCGCAGCTGGTCTATAAACACGCGATCTCGACAGTGATGCCGGCGCAGCCGATTCAGCTGTTCGAACCCGGCAAAGAGGCGGAAGAAGCCTGACGCGAAGCATGGCGTCGGAATCTGCGCGTCGCAAATCGGTTGGTCGTTGCCTGGTGATCCATCCGGTGTTGCGGCATGGCCGCGGCGCGGGGGCAGGCGCGCGCACGCCCGCAGCGCGCCTCGACGAAGCCGTCGGCTTGGCGAAGGCGATCGCGCTCGACGTCGCCGCCGGCGAAGTGGCGCGCGTCGCCGCCTGGAGTCCGGCGACGCTGTTGGGCAAAGGCGCGATCGAGGAATTCGGCCGCGCGGTCGCCGACCATGCGATCGACGTCGTGGTCATCGACGCGCCGGTGACGCCGGTGCAGCAGCGCAATCTTGAGCGCGCCTGGAAGTGCAAGGTGATCGACCGCACGGGCCTGATCCTGGAGATTTTCGGCGAGCGCGCCCGCACCCGCGAAGGCCGGCTCCAGGTCGAGCTCGCGGCCCTGACGTATCAACGTTCGCGATTGGTGCGATCGTGGACCCACCTCGAACGCCAGCGCGGCGGTTTCGGCTTCCTCGGCGGCCCCGGCGAAAGCCAGCTCGAAATCGACCGTCGCCTGATCACCGACCGCATCGCGGTGCTCAAGAAGGAACTCGAAGGCGTCAAGCGCACGCGGCAGATCCACCGCGGCGCGCGCAAACGCGTGCCCTATCCGGTGGTGGCGCTGGTCGGTTACACCAACGCCGGCAAGTCGACGCTGTTCAACCGGCTGACGCGCGCCACGGTCTCCTCCGCCGATCGGCTGTTCGAGACGCTCGATCCGACGATGCGCAGGCTCGATCTGCCGTCAGGCGATCCGGCGATCCTGTCTGACACCGTCGGCTTCGTCTCCGATCTGCCGACGACGTTGGTGGCGGCGTTCCGCGCCACGCTCGAAGAAGTGAGCGAAGCCGATCTCATCGTCCATGTGCGCGACGTCCATCATTCCGACAGCGAAGCGCAACGCGACGACGTACATCGCGTGCTCGGCGAAATGGGTCTCGGCGCGCGCGTGGAGGAGGGGCTGATCGAGGCGCTCAACAAGATCGACCTGCTGTCGCCGGACGCGCGCAACGCGTTGTTGAACCAGACCCAGCGGAACGACGCGGCGGTACCGTTGTCGGCGCGGACCGGGCAGGGCTGCGACCGGCTGCTGGCGCTGCTCGACCAGCGGCTCGACGGAAGGATGCCGGTGCGGCTCGATATCAAGCTGTCGGACGGCGCCGCGCTCGCGTGGCTCTATCGTCACGGCACCGTCGTCAAACGCGAAGACGATGAGCGCGAAGCGCATCTCGAGGTGCGCCTAAGCCCGGCCGAACTCGGCCGGTTCCAAGCCCGGCACGCGGGCGACGAAACACGGAGGCGGCAATGAAAGTGGCGTTCCTCGGCCTGGGGGTGATGGGCTATCCGATGGCGGGGCATCTCGCCAAGAACGGCCACACGGTGACGGTGTACAACCGGACGACGTCGCGGGCCGAGGATTGGGTGAAAGAACATGGCGGCAGCCTGCGGCCGACGCCGGCCGAGGCCACAGCCGACGCGGAGATCGTCTTCGCCTGCGTCGGCAACGACGACGATCTGCGCGCGGTCATCACCGGCGCGCATGGCGCGTTCGCCGGCATGCAGCGCGGCGCGATCTTCGCCGACCACACGACGGCGTCGGCCGAAGTCGCGCGCGAGCTCTATCAGCTGGGTAAGGAGCGGGGCATCGGCTTTCTCGACGCGCCGGTCTCCGGCGGCCAGGCGGGAGCGCAGAACGGCAAGCTCACCATCATGGTCGGCGGCGACGACGCGGCGTTCGCCAAGGCGCAGCCGGTGATGGCGCATTACGGCCGCGCGGTGACCCTGATGGGGCCGGCGGGCAGCGGTCAGCTCACCAAGATGGTCAACCAGATCGCTATCGCCGGCTTGCTGCAGGGCCTGTCCGAAGCCCTCAATTTCGCCGCGCGCGCGGGACTCGACGGTAAGAAAGTGGTCGAGACGATCTCCAAGGGCGCGGCGCAATCGTGGCAGATGGACAACCGCGCGCTCACCATGCTCGACGGAAAGTTCGATTTCGGCTTCGCGGTCGACTGGATGCGCAAAGATCTCGGCATCTGCCTGGGCGAGGCACGGCGCAACAAATCGGCGCTGCCGGTGACGGCACTGGTCGATCAGTTCTACCAGCGCATCCAGGAGCGGGGCGGCGGCCGCTGGGATACGTCGAGCCTGATCAACCTGCTGATGGAAGCCTAGGCGCGGCGTTCACGCCGGCTTTAGGCTCACAGAATAACTATTTGATTCTAAAAGCGTTAGTATCGGAATCTAGCGTTCGTCGGCTTTGATTGCCTGCCATTCGGCCTCAAGAGTATCAAGGCCGGCATGAGCCGAATCGATGCCACGGGCGGCTAGTCGCTCTTCGATCCGACGAAAGCGGCGCTCGAACTTGCGGCAGGCGCCGCGCAAGGCGCGTTCAGGGTCGATCTCGAGCCGTCGCGCCAGGTTGACCACCGCGAACAGCAGGTCGCCAAGTTCGTCTTCGCTGCGGCTTTTGTTGCCGGATTCTGCTTTAAGTTCTGTGATCTCCTCCATGATCTTGTCATAGATCGGCGCCACGTCGGGCCAGTCGAATCCGACGCGGGCGGCGCGGCGTTGCAGCTTGGCGGCACGGGTCAGCGCCGGTAGGGCCACGCCGACGCCGTCGAGCGCGCTCGCATGGCGGCCGTCGGCGGCTGATTTGGTCCGTCGTTCGTGGGCTTTCTGGTCCTCCCAGGCGACCGTCTGGGCTGCCGCCGAGCCGATCCGCGCCGTGCCGAAGACATGCGGATGGCGCCGAACCATCTTGTCGGCGATGCCCGCCGCCACGTCGTCGAAGTCGAATTCGCCGGTTTCCTCGGCCATGCGGGCGTGGAACGTCACCTGGAGCAGCAGGTCGCCGAGCTCTTCCTTGAGCTCAGGCATGGCCTGGCGCTCAGCGGCCTCGGCGACTTCATAAGCTTCCTCGATGGTGTAGGGCGCGATGGTGGCGAAGTTCTGTTCGCGGTCCCACGGACAGCCGGTGTCCGGATCGCGCAGCCGCGCCATGACGGCGAGCAGCCGCTCGATCGGCGGCTGCGCGTGCGCCGACCGGCGGCGTTTGCTGCGGCGTGCAGTTGGCGATTTCTTGGCGGTCATGAGGTTGGGCTCCGGTGTGGCGGGCATTGTAGCGAGCGCGCGAGCGCCGCGTGCGGTGGGAATGGCGGCGGCGGCGGATATGCGGGTAGGCCAACGACGACGAATGCCCATAAAACAAATATCGCATAATGTATATTATGGGAAATTATGAGTTCGCTTTTCAGGACAGGCGCTTAGACCCGAGGCGCGCCTAAACCTCGATGACCATACCGTCATAACCGGGCTCAACGCCGGACGGCAGCGTCCGGCGCAACGTTTCATAGTCGAGCGACTCATCCATGTGCGTCAGCACCGCGCGCCGGGGCCTCACCCGGTCGATCCAGGCCAGCGTGCGGTCGACGTGGCTGTGCGTGACGTGCGGTTCCGGCCGGATGCAATCGACCAGCCAGGTGTCGATCCCTTGCAACGTTCGGAACGCCGCCTCATCCAGCGCGATTACGTCGGTCGAATACGCGAACCGGCCAAACCGGAATCCCAGCGTCTGCGAGAAGCCGTGATCCTGGGTGAATGGCGTGACCGCGATGCCGGCGGCGATGAACGGTCCCTCGACCGGACGGCGTTCCAGCACCGGCTTGTAGTAATGGCCCTCGCGACCGGGCCTGAGCGGCGTGAACACGTAGGCGAAGCGGCGTTCGATCTCGGCCAACGTCGCCGGCGTGGCGTAGGTCGGAATAGCCGCCTTGAGGATGCGGTTGACGCCGCGCAGATCGTCGATGCCGTGCAGATGGTCGGCATGAGCGTGAGTGAACAGCACGGCGTCGATGCGTCCGGCGCCGGCGTCCAGCAATTGCTCGCGCAGATCCGGCGAGGTGTCGACCAGGATCGTCTTGCCGCCGTCTTCGACCAAGATCGACACGCGCCGGCGGCGGTTTTTCGGATTGGCCGGATCGCACGCGCCCCAGTCGCCGCCGATCCGCGGCACGCCCCAGGACGGGCCGCAACCCAATATCGTAACTTTCACGATTGACGGTCCGTCAAACGGCCGGCCGCGACGCCGCGGGCGGTTTCGCTTTGGCGAACAAGCGGAAGAAATTCTCGCTTGTCCGCCGCGCGAATTCATCGGGCGCCACGCCTTTGAGCGCGGCGATGAAATTCGCCGTGTGGACGATGAACGCGGGCTCGTTCGCCTTGCCGCGCAACGGCACCGGCGCGAGATAAGGCGCGTCGGTTTCAACCAGCAGCCGGTCGAACGGCAGGTCGCGCACGATACCGCGCAGCTCGTCGGCATTCTTGAAGGTGACGATGCCGGACAGCGATATGTAGAGTCCGAGCGCGAGGGCGCGTTCGGCGAGCAGCCGTCCGGTCGAAAAGCAGTGGATGACGCCCGACGACACGCCCTCTTCCTCGAGCACCGCGACCGTTTCGGCATCGGCGCCGCGCGAATGCACGATCAACGGCACGCTGGCGGCGTGCGCCGCGCGTGCATGGTGACGAAAGGCGGCGATCTGGGCGGCGCGCGGGCTGTGGTCGTAATGGAAATCGAGGCCGCTTTCGCCGACCCCGATCACCTTGGGATGGCGGGCGTACGCCGCCAGGTTGTCGACGTCGCCGCCCTCCTCCGTCGCCGCTTCATGCGGATGGATGCCGACCGAGCACCAGATGTCGGGATCGCTTTCGGCGATCGCACGCACTGCCGGAAATTCGCTCAGCTTGGTCGAGATGGTGAGCAGCGTTGCGACGCCGGCGCGCCGCGCGCGCGCGACGATGCTATCGCGCTCTTCGGGCTGCGCAAAATCGAGATGGCAATGACTGTCGACGAGCATCGCGGATAGAAAGCCTGCCGTCGGTGGCGCGTCAAGCGCAGCGAACGGTGAGCAGGCAGTAAACGGCTATTGCAGGAACGGCGGACTGCGCAGCGAGCTGATGTCGATCCGCTCGCAGTTGAGGCGGCCTTGCAGCAGGCAATCCTCGAGCTTCGCGGTCTGGGCCAAGCCTTCCAGCACATAAAAACCAATGACGCCGATCAGCAGGGTGACGGCGAAGGCCGCGAGGCTGGTGGTGAAACGCTCTTCGTCGTCGCGCTCGTTGCGCCGACGCTCCCACAAGGTCAGGTGCCGATCCATGCCGTCATCATGGCACGTTTCCCGCCGCCGGGCGAGCCGGGTTCGCTGGCCAGGCCTCAATGCGCCAGCTGATCGGCGGTATTGAGATCGTCGTTGGCCTTATTGCGGACTGAGCTTGATCGCCGCGCTGTAGTCCGCGAGCGCCTGCGGGTAGTCGCTGTTGTGATAGTAGGCCGTGCCCCGCTTGTTATAAGCGGCGACGCGATGGCGAGCAACAGCGCAGCAACGATGAGCACGCGCGTCATGACGCCGCCGCCTCGACATAGCGCGGGAAAATTCCTGCCGGCTTCGGCAACTGCGCTCCTGCCGCAAGCGGATGGGCCTCGAGCGCATTGAAGCAGCGGTGCGTGAAATCGTCTGGCACCGCGAGTTGGTCGAGCAGTTTCGCCGCCGCCTGCGGCACGAAGGGCTGCGCCAAGATCGCGAGATGGCGGATGGTCTCGGCAAGGACGTAAAGCACCTGACCCAGCCGAACCGGATCGGTCTTCTTCAGCTTCCACGGCGCCTGCTCGTCGACGTAGCGGTTGGCCATGGCGACGATCTCCCAGATCCGTTCGAGCGCCAGATGCAGCGCTTGCTTGTCGATTTCGGCGGCGACGGCGTGACGGAGACCGGCGACCTTGCCGATCAATTCGCCGTCGGCGCGGCGCTGGTCGGCGGTCGTCGCCTCCGCGCCGGCCGGCAGCTTGCCGCCGCAATAGCTCTGGATCATCGACAACACGCGCTGCGCCAAATTGCCGAAATCGTTGGCGAGGTCGCCGTTGATGCGACCGACGACCGCGCGATGCGAAAAATCCCCGTCGGCGCCGAAGGGCAAATCGCGCAGCATGAAGTAGCGCACCGCGTCGACGCCGTACTGATCGACGAGCTGCTGCGGGGCGATGAAATTGCCAAGCGACTTGGACATCTTCTGGCCTTCGACCGTCCACCAACCATGCGCGAAGACGCGCTCAGGCAAAGCGAGTCCGGCGGCCGCGAGGAACGCGGGCCAGTAGACGCAGTGGAAACGCACGATGTCCTTGCCGACAACATGGATGTCGGCCGGCCAGAAGGTCTTGAAGTCGGCGCCTGCGGTATCGGGATAGCCGACGGCGGTCAGATAATTAGTCAGCGCGTCGAGCCAGACATACATCACGTGTTTTTCGTCGCCCGGCACCGGAACACCCCAGGCGAAACTGGTACGCGACACCGAAAGATCGGTCAGGCCGCCTTTGACGAAGCTCGTCACTTCGTTGCGCCGCGAAGCCGGACCGATGAAATCGGGATGGCGCGCGTAATGGTCGAGCAGCCAGTCCTGCCAATCGGACAGGCGGAAGAAATAGCTCGGCTCCTCGACCCATTCGACCTCGGCACCCGATGGCGCACGGAACTTCCCATCCGGTCCTTTCGTGAGTTCGTCCTCACCGTAGAACGCCTCGTCGCGCACCGCGTACCAGCCGGAATATTTGCCGAGATAGAGATTGTCGCGGCCCTTAGGCGACTTGCTCTTGGCGATCGCCTGCCAGATCGCCTGGCTCGCGGCGATGTGGCGCGGCTCGGTGGTGCGGATGAACTGGTCGTTCGAGATGTTCATCAGCTTGGTCATGGCGCGGAAATTCTCGGACACGCGGTCGCAGAACGCTTGCGGTTCGACGCCGGCGTCGCGCGCCGATTTCGCCACCTTCTGGCCGTGCTCGTCGGTGCCGGTGAGGAACAGCACGCGCTCGCCGTCGAGCCGTTTGAACCGCGCCAGCGTGTCGCACGCGACGGAGGTATAGGCGTGGCCGAGATGCGGCGAATCGTTGACGTAATAGATCGGCGTCGTGAGATAGAACTTGCCGCCGGACATGGTTGTAATCCTCTAATGAACCTCAGCGCGCCGCGTCGGCAAGCGCGAAGAAGGCGTCGAGCACCACTGCCCGCTTGTCGAGTTCGACGCCTTCGGCGGCGCCGAACAGCTGGCCGAGACGGCGCCACAATTCGGCCCATTGCGCCGCGCTGCGCCGCGCAGCAAGCCGCGCCAAGATAGCGCGCTCAGCCGGCGAAGCGGCCGGCTCGCGGCCCAACGCCAGCATGGCGGTCGCCGCCACCGCGCGTGGCAGCAGATCGGTCAGCAAACCGAAACCGGCGGCCTCGCCGCGCACCAACGTTTCGGCAAAGGCATGCAGCGATTCGCCTGGCAGCTTGGGCAGGCCGCCCAGCAGGCCGAAGAGGCCACGCTGCACGACGAGGCCATCCTGCGCCCCCAGCGTCAGGGCCCGGCCGATCGAGCCGCCGGCCAGTTGGGCCAGCGCGGCCGCGTCGTCGCCGTCCAGTTCCGGCATAAATCGCTGAATTGCTGTAAGAACAGACTCTTGTGGCAAGGTATTCATATGCAGCATGCGGCAACGCGAGCGAATCGTTGGCAATAACCGACCGGGACTTTCGCTGGTCAGAAACAGCACCGCGCGCTTTGGCGGCTCTTCAAGAACCTTGAGCAATGCATTGGCTGCATTACGATTCATCTCGTCGGCACCGTCGACAATCACAACCCGCCAGGCGCCCTGCGATGGCGTCAGGTGGAGAAACGCGGCGATGGCGCGCGCGTCGTCGACGACGATCTCGCTACGCAGGCGCTTGCGCTTCTCGTCCCAGGCGCGCTCGACCACCAGTAGGTCGGGATGGGCGCCGGACGCGACCAGCCGGAACACCGGATGCTCGGGCGGGATCGCCAGCGCCGTAGGCGGCGCCGCATCGCCGAAAAGGCCCCCGCTCGCCTCCGGCTGCGCCAGCAGAAACCGCGCCGCGCAATAGGCGAAGGTCGCCTTGCCGATGCCGGCCGGTCCCGCCAGCAGCCAGGCATGCGGCAGGCGCTTGGCGTTGTAGGCGCCGAGAAACGCCGCTTCGGCCGCGGCGTGGCCGACCAATTCGCCATTCTCGCGGGGCGACGGCAGGATCGCTGTGCCGTCGTCAGCGGCTTCATCCTCCGGGGCGTTGAAATCGTCGTCGCTCATGCGGCCATCATAGCGCAACGCCCAGCCGTTCGCGCACCGCCGCCGCCAGCGCCCGGCGGACCGACTCGACGTCACCGCTGGCGTCGATCACCACGCAACGGTCCGACGCTTCGCGCGCAATCGCCAGGAAGCCGTCGCGAATGCGCCGGTGGAATTCCAGTCCCATTTGCTCGAAGCGATTGCGGTCGCGTGCCCGTTGGAGGCCGATCTCGACCGGCAGATCGAGAATCAGCGTCAGGTCGGGATGGCGGAGATCCTCGCAGATGAAGCGGTGCAACTCGCGCAACGCGGCGGGTGCCAGGCCGCGGCCGTAACCCTGATACGCCAAGGTTGAATCGGCATACCGGTCCGAAACCACCCAGCGGCCGACGGCGAGCGCCGGCCGGATCGTGTGCACCAGATGGTCGCGGCGCGCCGCCACCATCAGCAGCGCCTCGGTCTGGGCGTCCCACGCCTCCGGGCCGCCGGCCAACAGCAGCTTGCGGATCGCTTCGGCACCGGGCGAGCCGCCGGGTTCGCGCGTTTCCACCGCGTCGATACCGGCACGTTTAAGCGCCTCGACCAGAAGCCGCGCCTGAGTCGATTTGCCGGCGCCCTCGCCGCCCTCGAGCGTGATGAAGCGTCCGCGTGCGGGTGCGTCAGAAGTCAGTTGTGCCGTCCGAACAGCAGATAAGCCGCGTTGAACGCCATGCGGCCGAAAATACCGAGCGGCGGCACCGCCTGGGTCGCCACCAGCGGCACCTCGATGGGTTGCGCATCCGGCGCCGCAATCGTCAGCTTGCCGACCGTCTGCCCGGCGGTCACCGGCGCCGGCACCGGCCCGTCGTAGACCGCGGCGACCTTCATCGCCGTGCGATCGCCGCGCGGCAGCGTGACGACGACGTCGTGCGCCACAGCGACGGGCACCTGGCCGGCCTGACCCAACCAGACCGGCGCCCGATCGATCACCGTTCCCGCTTTGGCGATCGTGTAATCGTCGAATTCGCGGAAGGCCCAATCGAGCACCGTGCGACCCTGATTGGCGCGGTCCTGCATCGTATTCATTCCGGCCAGCACTTCGATGACGCGGCGGCCGTTGCGCAGCGCCGACGCGGTCAGGCAATAGCCGGCTTCGTCGGTGTGACCGGTCTTGAGCCCGTCGACGGTGCTGTCGGTGTAGAGCAGCGGATTGCGGTTGCCCTGCTTGATGCCGTTGAAGGTGAATTGCTTCTCGGCATCGTAATGGTAGTACTCGGGAAAGTCGGTGATCAAATGGCGCGCCAGGATCGCCAGATCGTGCGCCGTCATGTATTCGTCGGGATCGGGCAAGCCGTCGACGTTGGCGAAGTGGCTGCCGGTCAGGCCGAGTTCCTTCGCCTTGTCGTTCATCAGCTTGACGAACGCATCGGTGCTGCCGGCAAGGCCCTCGGCGAGCACGATGCAGGCGTCGTTGCCCGACTGGACGATCATGCCTTGCAGGAGATCCTCGAGCCGGACCTTGCCGCCCAGCGGCACGAACATCTTCGAGCCCTGCGTGCGCCATGCGTTCTCGCTGACCGGCAGCATGTCGTTGAGCGTCGCCCGCCCCTGCTTCAGGTACGAGAAGACGATGTACTCGGTCATCAGCTTGCTCATCGACGCCGGCGGGATGCGTGCGTCGCCGTTCTTGTCGAGCAGCACCGCGCCG
>JAGXBG010000122.1 GCA_018971215.1 Alphaproteobacteria bacterium | reverse complement strand
AGGCAGTTGTCGAGCGTCGCCGAATCCGAATTGCCGTCGCCAATCAACGGCCACAGCTTCGCCAAATCGTCGCCCAGCAGCTTCGACGTCATCGAATGACGCCGCGCCATCATCCAGTTGATGTTGCCGCGCAGCGTGTTGATCTCGCCGTTATGGGCGAGGAAGCGGAACGGATGCGCCAGTTCCCACGACGGGAACGTGTTGGTCGAAAACCGCGCATGCACGAGCGCCAGCGCCGATTCGGTGCGCGGATCCTGGAGATCCTTGTAGTAGAGCGCGAGGCGCTCGGGGATCACCATGCCTTTGTAGATGACAGTGCGCGTCGACAGGCTGGCGACATAGAACGCCGCGCCCTCGGGCAGCTTCTTGGCGCGCACCGTCGCATGCGACTGCTTGCGGATGACGTAGAGCTTGCGCTCGAGCGCGTCGGCGTCGGCGCAATTGGCGCCGCGGCCGACGAAGAACTGCCGGATCACCGGCTCGATCGGCTTGATACTTTCGCCCAGCACGGTCGAATCGACCGGCACGTCGCGCCAGCCGAGCAAGGTCTGGCCTTCGGCGGCGATGAGGCGCGTGATCGTGGCTTCGCATTCACGCCGGGTTTCGGGATTGCGCGGCAGGAAGACCATGCCGACGCCGAAATGACCGGCCGCCGGCAGCGTGAAGCCCAGCCGCCGAGCCTCGTCCTGGAACAGCTTTTCAGGCAACTGGATCAGGATACCGGCGCCGTCGCCGGCCAGCGGGTCGGAGCCCACGGCGCCGCGATGCGCCAGGTTGTGCAGGATCTCGATGCCTTTGGCGAGGATGTCGTGGCTTTTGCGGTTCTTGATATGCGCGATGAATCCGACGCCGCATGCGTCATGTTCATGCGTCGGGTCGTACAAACCTTGCTGCGCAGCCATACCGTGCGCCGTCAAAACCCCATCCTCCCCCGATCCGATCGCCCTTGGGTCGCGTCCCAAGACCGGATCGGGAATTTCTCCCTGCCGCATCGATTCCCGCTGCGGCGGTTCCGCGATGTGCTTTGTGGCAGCATCGCGGCAGGACCCCAATGAGTCAAGAAAAGCCTAATGTTAAATGGGGTGTTTCAAGTCAGAAAAAACCCTTGGGGCGGCAGGGAAATCACGGTTAAGCGGGCGCCCACGACCGGCGCGTTTGGATATGCGCTGACGCGTCGCACGGCGTTGACAGTGGCGGAGCCTGCGACGCATGGTTAAACGCGACATCAACCAGGACCAAGGTGACAGCGCGAGGGCGCCGCACCGCGCGCCGTTCGCAGAGAGGGATATCCGCGTGACCGGCCGCGCCCAGCTGAAGCCCCTGCCCCTGCGCAACGACGAACTGAACGAGGCCAAGCGCCTCGAGCTCTATCGTCTCCTTGTCGAGATCCGCGATTGCGAACAGCGCGCCTACGACCTGTTCCTGCAAGGCCTGGTCAAGGGCACGAGCCATCTCTCGCTCGGCCAGGAGGCAGTCGCGGCGGGTTTCGCCGGTGCGATGGAAAAAGGCGATCTCAGCTTCTGCACCTATCGGGGGCACGCTCATACGCTGGCGCGCGGCGTGCCGATGGAAAAAGTGCTCGGCGAGCTGATGCAGCGCGACAACGGATTGATGCGCGGCAAGGGCGGCTCGATGCATCTGACGTCCGTCGATCACGGCGTCATGGGCTCCTACGCGATCATCGGCGCCCACCTGCCGATCGCCTGCGGCGCCGCCTGGCGCGCGCAATACAAAGGCCAGAAGGACGTCTCGGTCTGTTTCTTCGGCGACGGCACGACCAACATCGGCGCGTTCCACGAGGCGCTCAATTTCGCCGTGGTGTGGAAACTGCCGGTGGTCTTCGTCTGCGAAAACAATCTGTACATGGAATACACGCCTATTGGTGAAGTAACGGCCGTGCAGCATCCTGCCGCCGACCGCGCCAGCGCCTATGGGCTCGAACGCATCGTCATCGACGGCAATGACGCCGACGCCGTCTTCCGTGCCGCCCATGCCGCGTTCGACAAGGCGCGCGCCGGCGGCGGGCCGTCACTCATCGAGTGCATGACCTATCGCTACAGCGGCCACTCGCGCGCCGATCCCGCCAAATACCGGCCGGCCGGCGAACTCGAAGACTGGCAGAAGCGCGATCCGATCCAGCTTTACCGCAGCCGGCTGCTCGCTGCCGGCATCGGCGAGGCCGCGCTCAAGGCGATCGAGCAGGACTCGAAGCGTAAGGTCGACGCCGCGACCGAGGCGTGCAAGGCCGCACCGCCATCGCCGGCGGAGATCCTGACCACCGACGTCTATGCCGACGGAGGCTGGGCATGGCGGAACTGACCTACCGCGACGCGGTGGCACGCGGCATTGCGCAGGAGATGAGCCGCGATCCCGACGTCGTCTTCCTCGGCGAGGACGTCGCCAAGGCCGGCGGCGTGTTCAAGGCTACGGTCGGCCTTCTCGAACAGTTCGGACCGCAGCGGGTGCGCGACACGCCGATTTCGGAGCAGGCGATCCTGGGTGCCGCCATGGGCGCGGCCATGACCGGCTTGAAGCCGATCGCCGAAATCATGTTCTCGGACTTCCTCGCGGTGTGCTTCGACTACATCGCCAACGAAATTCCGAAATCGCGTTACATGTCGAACGGCCAGGTGAAGTGCCCGCTGGTCATCCGCACCGGCAACGGCGCCGGCTCGCGCTTCGGTGCGCAGCACAGCCAGAGCGTCGAGAATTGGGCGATGATGATTCCAGGCCTCAAAGTGGTGGCGCCGTCGACACCGCGCGACGTCATCGGCCTCATGGCAGCCGCCGTCCGCGATCCCGATCCCGTCATTTTCTTCGAGCACAAGTCGCTCTATGCGGCGAAGGGCGACGTGCCGGACGGCGAGATCGTCGACCACCTTGGCACGGCGAAGATCGTCCGTCCCGGCAAGGATGCAACCGTTCTGGCGCTGGCGTTGATGGTGCCGCGTGCGCTCGCCGCCGCCGAGACACTAGCCAAGGAACACGCCATCGACGTCGAGGTGATCGACGTGCGCTCGCTGGTGCCGCTCGACCTGGCGACGATCCTGGGATCGGTCGCGCGCACCCACCGTTTGTTCACCGTCGAGGAAAATCCGCGCCTCTGCGGCTGGGGCGCCGAGCTGGCCTCGATCGCCGCCGACGAGGCGTTCTACGATCTCGATGGGCCGGTGGTACGCATTACCACGCCGCACATCCCGCTTCCGGCGGCGGACAATCTCGAGGATCTGGCGCTGCCGAACGCGCTGCGTATCGTCGACAAGATCCGCCGCTCCCTCAACGCATGAGGTTGCCTATGGCTGGCATGGCGAAGGTGAAGCTCAAGGACGCGCCGGACATCGAAGTGCCGACCGGCCTCTATATCGGCGGCCAGTTCCGCGCCGCGACCGGCGGCGGCCAATTCGACGTGCTCAATCCCGCCACCGAGCAGCCGTTGTGCAAAGTGGCCGACGGCACGGTCGAGGACGCCAAGGCGGCGCTCGACGCGGCTTCTCAGGCCTTCCCAGCCTGGTCGGCGACCCATCCGCGCGACCGCGCCGAAATCCTGCGCAAATGTTTCGAGTTGGCGATCGCACGCAAGGAATTCTTCGCCCGGCTGATGACGCTCGAGAACGGCAAGGCGCTGCCCGATTCGCGCGCCGAGGCGGCCTATGCCGCCGAATTCTTCCGCTGGTATTCGGAAGAGGCGCCGCGGAATTTGGGCGAGGTCTCGCGCGCGCCGTCGACGGGTGCGCGCATCCTGGTACAGCACAAGGCGGCTGGCGTCGCCGTGATGGTGACGCCGTGGAATTTTCCGGCGGCAATGGGCACGCGCAAGATCGCGCCGGCACTGGCCGCAGGCTGCACTGTCGTACTGAAACCGGCGTCGGAAACGCCGCTCACCATGCTGGCGCTCGCCGAATTGTTCCAAGAGGCCGGCGTGCCGGCCGGCGTCGTCAATATCCTGCCGTCGCGCAAGTCGGGCGCGGTGGTGAGCGCCATGCTGCACGATCCGCGCGTGCGGGTGATCTCGTTCACCGGCTCGACCGAGGTCGGCCGAAAGCTCTTGCACGAAGCCGCCGACAACGTCGTGCGGCCGGCGATGGAACTCGGCGGCAACGCGCCGTTCATCGTCTGCGAGGACGCCGACATCGACGCCGCGGTCGACGGCGCGATGATCGCCAAGATGCGCAACATGGGCGAGGCCTGCACCTCGGCCAATCGCTTCTACGTCCACGAGAAGGTGCACGAAGCGTTCGTCGACAAGTTCGCCGCCAAGATGAAGGCGCTGAAAGTCGGCAACGGCCTCGAAGAGGGCGTCGCCGTCGGCCCGCTGGTCAACGCCGATACGCGCAACAAGGTCGCGGCGCTGGTCGAGGACGCGCTCAACAAGGGCGCGCGTGCGGTCATCGGCGGGCAACGCGTCAACCGCACAGGCTATTACTATCCGCCGACCGTTCTGGTCGACGTGCCCGACAACGCGCGCTGCCTGAAGGAAGAGATTTTCGGGCCGGTGGCGCCGATCCAGAAATTCCGCGACGAGGACGAGGCCATCCGCAAGGCCAACGACACCGAGTTCGGCCTGATCTCGTACGTCTATACGCGTGACCTGTCGCGCGGCCTCAAGATTTCGGAGCGGCTCGAAGCCGGCATGATCGGCCTCAACCGCGGCGTCGCCAGCGATCCGGCCGCGCCGTTCGGCGGTGCCAAGCAATCGGGCATCGGCCGCGAAGGCGCGCACGAGGGCATGATGGAATTCCTCGAGACGCAATACGTCTCGGTTACTTGGTAGGCGACGGAAACCGCATGAACGTCATCATGCCGCAGCTGGGCGAGACCGTCGCCGAAGGCAAGGTTGCGAGCTGGTTCAAGAAGGTGGGCGACACGGTCGCCGCCGGCGAGAATCTGTTCCTGATCGAGACCGACAAGGTTTCGATGGAGGTGCAGGCGACCGAAGCCGGCACGCTGACCGAAATCCGCGTACCCGCCGGCGAGACCGTGCCGGTCGGCACGGTGGTCGCAGTGCTGGGCAAGGACGGCGAAAAAGCCGCTGAGCCCAGGCCGGCGCGGCCGGCGGCGAATATCCCGAAAGCCGTGCCGCCGCCTGCCGCCGCGACACCGCCCAGCGCGCCGGCCGCGGGCTATCGGCCCTTTACGCCCCAGCCCTTCGAAGAGGTGCGCACACCCGTTGGAATCGCGCCGCCGCCGGCGGCGGCACTCGGCGGACTCAAGACGACGCCTCTCGCCCGCCGGCTGATTCAAAATACGGGCGCCGATCCGGCCGCGATCGCGCAGCAGGTGAAGGCGCGCGGCGGCTGGCGCATCGCCGCGGCCGACGTGGCCGCCGCGCCGGGCGCACCTGCTCCGGCCGCTGCGCCGATTACCTTGCGCGACGGCGATATGGTCGAGCCACTCAACCGCATCCGGGCGCAGACCGCCGCCAATCTTGCTGAAGCCTGGCGCACGATTCCGCACGCCTTCCAGGCGGTCGAGCTCGACGTCACCGGTATTGCGACAGCACGCGACAAGGCGAAGGCGACGTTCGAGCAGCGCCACGGCGTCGCGTTGACCTATTTGCCGTTCATCGCCCGTGCGCTGTGCATCGCGCTTGGCCAATTCCCGCGCGCCAACGCCAGCTTCGACCGCGACCGGCTGATCCTGCACCGTGAGATCAATCTCGGCATCGCCGCGGACCTCGATCGGGACGGGTTGGTCGTGCCGGTGGTACCGCACGCCGAGGATTTGAATGTCGCCGGCCTGGCCAAGGCGATCGCGCGGCTGGCCGACAAGGCGCGCACCGGCAAGCTGACGCCGGCCGACCTTGCCGGCGCAACTTATACCCTCACCAACAACGGTAGCTTCGGCACGCAGTTCACCATGCCGGTGATCAATCCGCCCAACGTCGCGATCCTGTCGTTCGACGCGGTGCGCAAGGCGCCGGTCGTGGTCGAAGGACCGAAGGGCGACAGCATCGCCATTCGCCGCGTCGCCATGATCGGACAGAGCTTCGACCACCGCGCCTTCGACGGCAGCTATGCCGCCTCGCTGCTACGTCGGATCAAAGAGGTCGTCGAAACCCGAGACTGGGCGGCGGAACTCGGCTGAGAGTTACTCCGCCGCTTTCGCCGGCGCCTTACCCTTGGTGGGTTTGGCGGCGAAGGCGAGGTGATCCTCGCCCGTCGCGGTGACATTCACCGTGTCGCCGTCCTTGATCGTGCCCTTGAGTAGCGCTTCGGCCAGCGGATTCTGCAGTTCGCGCTGGATGACGCGCTTCAGCGGCCGCGCGCCGTAGACCGGATCGTAGCCCGCCGCCGCCAACCACTCGCGCGCCTTGGCGTCGAGCGTCAGCGTGATTTTGCGCTCGGCCAGGAGCTTCTCCAGGCCCTTGAGCTGGATCGCGACGATGCCCTCCATGTCGGCGCGCGACAGGCGGCGGAAGATCAGGATTTCGTCGAGCCGGTTGAGGAACTCCGGCCGGAAGGCGGCACGCACCGCCTCCATCACCGGACCGCGCACGCTGGCGACGTCCTGGCCGTCGGGCAAATTCGCGAGATACTCGCTGCCCAGGTTCGACGTCAGGATAATGAGCGTGTTGCGGAAATCGACCGTGCGGCCCTGGCCGTCGGTCAGCCGCCCGTCATCCAGCACCTGGAGCAGCACGTTGAAGACGTCGGGATGCGCCTTTTCGACTTCGTCGAACAGGATGACCTGATAGGGCCGCCGCCGCACCGCTTCGGTGAGTGCGCCGCCCTCTTCGTAACCGACGTAACCCGGCGGCGCGCCGATGAGGCGGGCGACCGCGTGCTTTTCCATGTATTCCGACATATCGATGCGCAGGATCGCCTGGTCGCTGTCGAACAGGAATTCCGCGAGCGCCTTGGCGAGTTCGGTCTTGCCGACGCCAGTCGGGCCGAGGAAGAGGAACGAGCCGATCGGCCGGTTGGGGTCTTGCAGGCCGGCGCGCGCGCGGCGGATCGCGTTCGAGACGGCGACCACCGCCTCGTCCTGGCCGACGACGCGACGCCGCAGGTTCGACTCCATCTGCAGCAGCCTCTCGCGCTGGCCTTCGAGCATCTTGTCGACCGGAATGCCGGTCCAGCGCGACACCACCGCGGCGATATGCTGTTCGGTTACCGCCTCGTCGATCATGCGGTTGCCTTCGGCGGCTTCGGCGGCTTTGAGCTTCTTTTCGAGGTCGGGAATGACCGCATAGGTCAACTCGCCGGCGCGGGTGAAATCGCCTTTGCGCTGCGCCTGTTCGAGCTCGACGCGAGCGCGGTCGATCTGCTCCTTGAGTTTCTGCGCGCCCGCCATCTGCTCCTTCTCGGCGCGCCAGCGCGCGGTCAGGTCAGCAGATTGCTTCTCGAGCCCGGTCAATTCGCTTTCGAGCTTCTTCAGCCGATCCTTCGACGCCGGATCGGTTTCCTTCTTGAGCGCCTCGCGCTCGATCTTGAGCTGAACGATGCGGCGGTCGAGCTCGTCGATCTCCTCGGGCTTGGATTCGGCCTCCATGCGCAAACGCGACGCCGCCTCGTCCATGAGGTCGATCGCCTTGTCCGGCAGGAAGCGGTCGGTGATGTAGCGGTTCGACAGCGTCGCCGCGGCGACGATGGCGCCGTCGGTGATACGCACGCCGTGGTGCAGCTCGTACTTTTCCTTGATGCCGCGCAGGATCGAGATCGTGTCCTCGACCGACGGCTCGTTGACGAACACCGGCTGGAAACGCCGCGCCAGCGCGGCATCCTTCTCGATGTGCTTGCGATATTCGTCGAGCGTGGTGGCACCGACGCAATGCAGCTCGCCACGCGCCAGCGCCGGCTTGAGCATGTTGGACGCATCCATCGCGCCTTCGGCTTTGCCGG
>JAGXBG010000121.1 GCA_018971215.1 Alphaproteobacteria bacterium | reverse complement strand
GGCGAGAAGAAAGGCGCGTTCCACACCGTCGGCGGGCTGGTGATGTCGCGGCTCAATCGTGTGCCGCAGACGGGCGATAAGGTGCGGCTCGGCGGGTTCCGGCTCGAAGTGCTGGCGATGGACGGCCGCCGGGTCGATCGCGTGCTGATTGTGCCGCCGGCAAAGGCCAAGGCGCGCCAAAGCGCGGCGGGGTAGGGCCCATGCCGGAAAAGGAACCCGAGCCAATTACAATCATTCGGCAGCTCGTCGAGCTGTCGGCTGAGCGTTCCGACATGAATGCCGAACGCACGCTGTCGGCCTGAGCCGTCGTCGCATAGTCGTCAATCGCACCAACATCTAACGTGCATGACGCTCAGCAATGCCAGCTAACAATAAGACTTTGCAGCAAGTTTTGCCCGCCCGGCACCGCTGCGCTTGATTAAGCCTGGGAATGCGCCCATATAGGTCGGGTCAATCGACCTTGGGTCGGCCACGTTTACGCTCCTACCGAGCCAGAGACCCGGTCCCATCCAAATCAGCGTTTTGACCTGCGGCGCATCCGCGCCGCGGCATTTTCTATGGAGGGACATTCATGTCCATCGGTACGGTCAAGTGGTTCAACCCGGTTAAGGGCTACGGTTTCATTCAGCCCGACGACGGCCAGAAGGACGTCTTCGTCCACATCTCGGCGGTCGAGCGTTCCGACATCGGCAATCTGCAAGAGGGCCAGAAGGTCAGCTTCGACGTCGAGCGCGGCCAACAGGGCAAGGTGTCGGCGGTCAATCTCAAGTCCGCCTGACGCGAATCGCTTTTTCAATCGATTCGACTCGACAACGGGGTGGCTTCGGCTGCCCCGTTTGCGTTTGAGTTCTGCTATAATCACTCCGTTCCACTGTTTATTTTGGAGGAGATGCGTGGCTAGACGAGTGAAAAAAACGCGTAAGTCGAGCAAGACGGTCCGCGCCGCAAAGCGGAAAGGCAAAGTGAAAGCGAAGCGCCGCAATCAGCGCCGACGCGCCACGCGCGGCTAGCGCGCGGGGTTCGGGGGAAGGACGCGAACGCTGTTCGCGTCCTTCGCCGTTTTCGGGGCTTGGCGTTTGCCGCCGGTCGGCGATGTTCGGGCCGCGGTTGTTTTGGCGCGGGCGACCGCCTAGATAGGGCCCATGACGCGTTCACTCCCCACGATCTTCGTTTCGCACGGCTCGCCGATGCTGGCCGTCGATCCCGGCGCCACCGGCGAATTCTGGAAAAAGCTCGGCCGCGAACTGCCGCAACCGCAGGCGGTTCTCGTGGTCTCGGCGCATTGGACGACGCGCGAGCCGACCGTCAACGCGCCGCTGCGCAACGAGACCATCCACGATTTCTACGGCTTTCCCGAGGCGCTCTACCGCATCCGCTATGACGCGCCAGGCGCACCGGCGCTCGCCGATCGCGTGGTTTCGCTGCTCGAAGGCGTGTCGATCCCGGTGCGCATCGACGCGCAGCGCGGCCTGGACCACGGCGCCTGGGTTCCGTTGCAGAACATGTATCCCGACGCCGATTTGCCGGTGGCGCAGCTCTCGGTCCAGCCGCAGCGCGACGCGCGCTGGCACCTCCGGCTCGGCCAGGCGCTGCGGCCGCTCAAGGACGAAGGCGTATTGCTGCTGGCGACCGGCGGCGCGGTCCACAATCTGCGCGAGATGGCGCGCGACGGTGGCCCGACGCCGCCGTGGGCGAAGAATTTCGACGATTGGCTGGCGGCGACGCTCGCCGCCGGCAAGGAAAAGGACTTTCTCGACTGGGAAACCGTTGCGCCCGAGGCTCAACGCGCGCAGCCAACGCCGGAACATTTCCTGCCGATTTTCGTCGCCTACGGCGCCGCCGGCGACCATCCGAAGATCACCCGTATCAACCAGGGCTTCACGCTCGGCAGCATGAGCATGGCGGCCTATCAATTCGCCGCGTGAGCCATCGTCCGGCTAAAGCTTCTTCAACTCCGCGATGATCTCGTCGGGTTCGGCGCGCACCAGGATGTCGCCGTTGACGAAGGCGTAGCGGATCACGCCCTGGCGGTCGATGACGAAGGCCGACGGCATCGGCAGCGTCCACATATCGTTGCCGTGCCGCGTGCCGAGGTCGCATTTGTAGTCCTCGAGAAACTTCCGGTACTCGTCGGGTACGCGATAGACGACGCCAAACTGCATCGCCACGCCGTTGTCGATGTCGCACAGCACGTCGTAATGCACGCTGTTGCGGTGCTTGGCGCGCAGCGCGAGACCGTTGGCGTCGGGGGTCATTGCCACCAGCCGTGCGTTGGTCGTCTCGATGCGCGGCAGCGCGTCTTCGAGCGCCGCCAACGTCAGGTTGCAGAACGGGCACCAATCGCCGCGAAAGAACGCAACCACCAGCGGGCCTTGCGCCAGCAGCTCGCGGGATGACACCAGCCGGCCTTCGGCGTTGGGCAGCACGAATTCCGGCAGCGTGTCGCCGACCTTGAGCGCGTGTTTGGCCGCTTCCGTGCGTTCGAGATGCGCGGCGAGGGCGTCGTAGATCTGGCGCATGCGGCCTTCGCCCCAGCGCGACTCGGCAAGCTTGCGAAGTTCGTCGTTCAGGCCCATGCGGTCGTGCCTTTGTCTACGCCGGCCATTGCAGCAGACAGCGCCGGCGGGGTCCATGCCCGCGCGGTAATGGTTTTTATGCAAGCCGCCATGGTCATGCCGCCGCCGGGATTTCCGACCAGGAGCGCGCGCGCATCAGCCGGATGAAAAGGGCGAGGGTAGGGCCGTGCGTCCGGCCGGCTGGCGACGCCAGCACCACCCGCCGGTCGCCATCGGTCGCCCGGAGCGGCCGCGCCACCAGCGGCGGCGGCACCGGCTGGCGCGCGCCCGCCAGGGTAATTCCAAGGCCGGCCTTCACCATTTCGGCGATCTGCTCGCCGGTGCTGGCGGCCAACCGTACGCGCGGCGTCACGCCGGCGGCGGCGCACATCCGGCCGAGCGCCACACGCAGGGCGCAGCCGTCGGTGTCGCGCATCAGCAGCTTCGGCCCGCCGAGTACCGAAATCGGCACCGCGTCGAGCTTCGCCAAGGCATGATCGGGCGGGCAGAGCACGACGTGGTCTTCGCTGAACAGCGGCCAGCGATGGACGCGCTCAGGAATGCGGCCGTCGTCGATCAGCAGCGCAGCGTCGGCTTCGCCCTCGAGCAGGCGAACGGCAAGGCCGACCGTCTCGTCCTGCTGGATCGACAGGTCGAGGGCACTGACCGTGTGCGACAGTTCCGTCACGACGGGCGTCAGCAAGGCCGGCGCCAGCGAGGCGTCGAGGCCAAGACGTACCGGCGAGCTGTCGCGTTTGCGGAAAGCGACGGCCTGATCGCGCGCTGCCTGCGCCGCCGCCTGCGCCTGCTCCAACAGGGGCAGCATGACGCGGCCCAGCTCGGTCAGCTGGGTCAGGTTGCGCTCGCGATGGAACAGCGGCCCGCCCAGCTCGTCCTCGAGCTTCTGGATCGCGCGTGTCAGCGCCGGCTGCGTCACGTTGCAGGCCTCGGCGGCGCGGGTGAAATTGAGCACACGCGCGAGCGCCGTGAAGTAACGGATCTGCGTCAATTCCATCGCGCGATCACGGTTTCGTGAAAATCTAGTTCCCCCGCACGCGAGCGGCGCGGCTTGCCGATCGTACCATAACCCGCCGGCATCGCGATCATAGATCGCCGGCATTTCCGCTCGCGCGCCGACGCGCGCACATTGCAAGCACCGAAGCGGACCGCCCCCGGTTCCGTCGTTGATTGCAAGGAGAGTTCCATGTCCAAGACATTCGCCCTGTTCGCCGCGGTCGCGGCGCTTGCCCTGGCTTCGCCCGCCGCTTTCGCCGCTACTGCGGATTCGGCGCCTCCGGGCTACACCACCTGGACGTCGACGCCGTCGAACCAGCAGGCCGTCGTCGCCGCGCCGGATCAGTCCGCGCACGGCGCGAGCTTCGCGTCCGGCGTCTACGACGCGGCGTCGCTGTCGATCGGCGGCTGAAGCCGTTTCGTTTCACGCTGACTCAGTATCTGCCAGAACCCCTCGGAGCGCCGCCCCGAGGGGTTTCTGTTGGCGCGAACGCGGATCAGCGCGCGCCGCGCGACAGCGTCAGACGCTCATAGCCGCCCGTCGCCAGCACCACCAGCGCGGAGGCTGCCAGTTGCGTGCCGAGATCGAGGAAGGTGACGTCGAACGGATGAAAGAACTGGAGCGCGAAGGCGGCGATCGACGCGACGCCGAGGCCGGCCATCGTCGCGACGCGCACCGGCATCAACGGCGCCGCACGATGCAGCAGATAGAGCAGACTGCCGCCGAGCGGCACGCTGACACCGACGATGAACTTCAGGCAGTCCCAGCTCGAGCCCAGCGCCCAGCCGTCGGTGAACCAGTGGCGGTAACAGCTGTAGCCCGTCGTGGCGAGCCAGAGCGCGAGCGGCGGCAGCGGCAGCAGCGCCCAAAGCGCCGAGCGGTCGGGCAGGCTCAGATGGAAGGCTGCGACCACCGCCAGGATGCCGGTCAACAGCATGCCGGCCATCTCCCAATCCAGCCGCGCATTCTGGAGCCGCTGCAAGGATAGCGTCAGATCGGAGAACAGCCAGATCGCGAGCGCAATCAGAGCGCCCACGGTACCGAGCCACAACGCCGCGCGCAGCGCAGGCGGACGCAGGCGCCGGACCGGCCGCGCTTCGGCGGCGAGCCTCTCGATCAGGCGTGCAGCGTCGTCCGCCACGTCTATTCTCCCGTCAACCGCTTGCGCAGCGCTTTGATCGCGCGATGCGCGTTCACCTTGAGCGCGGCCACCGACGTGCCGCTTTCGGCGGACGCCTCGGCCAGGCTCAACCCGCGCAGCTTCAGCAGCCGCACCGCCTCGCGTTGCCGGGCCGGCAGGTTGGCGACCGCCATGCTCAGGTGCTCGGTCGTCGCTGGCCGCTCCTGATGCTTATTCGCCGCCGGATCGGCAAAGGTTTCATAGGCGATTGCGTCGAAGACCTCGTGCGTTTCCATGCGCCGCCGCCGGCGCAGCGCATCGATCGCCCGCCGCCGCGCGATCGCCGCCAGCCACGGCCGGAACGGCCGCGCCGGATCATAGGTGTGGCGCACGCGGTGCACGGTCAGCAGGACCTCCTGCACCACCTCCTCGACCCGGTCGGGAGCGGCGTGGAGGCCGCGCACGACGGCGCAGATGTACGGCACGGCCTGACGCAACAGCGCTTCGTAGGCCTTGCGGTCGCCGTCTTGTGCCGCGGCCATTAGGCGCGACCAAGCCTTGTCCTCGGCGCCTCCGTCAATCACGCGGCGGCTCCCTCGCGTTCTCACGCGGTCGTGAGTGTAACCTCCGGCGGCGCTCCGCCGAACCTCATATTGCCGCCCCCGTCCGGGGGCAACAACAACCGATGAGGCTTTCCATGAAACGTCGCATTTTCGCCGCCTCGGCGCTGTCAGTGGCGATCGGCTTGGCGCTTGCCGCGCAGGCGCCGCAGACCCTGGCGCAGGGTACGAAGGACGAAGGCATGATGAATTTGCCGCCTGGCGCCAACGCGGCCGTCGTGAAACAAAACATGGACCGGATGATGGCCCAGCACCTCGAGAAGTGTTTCGGTATCAACGCCGTGGCAAAAAACGACTGCGCCGAGGGTGCGCATTCCTGCGCCGGCCAGGCAACGCAGGCGCGCGATCCGAAGTCGTTCGTGCTGCTGCCCGGTGGCGATTGCGGCAAGATCGCCGGCGGCACTTTGAAGGCCGGCTGAGCGCGAGGCGGCGAATGCCCCCCTTCGCCGCTGCGCGGACGGAGTGCAGCCCGATTCCCGCCAGGGCAGGGGTCGGGCTGCGCTTTCCGCATCACCGGGCCGTCGCCGAGACGCGACCCGACGTCGCCTGGCTCGAGGTTCACACCGAGAACTATCTCGGCGGCGGCACGACGCCCGCCTGGCTCGACGCCATTCGCCGCGACTACCCGATCGCCTGCCACGGCGTCGGCCTGTCGCTGGGCAGCGCCGAGGATCTCGACAGAGCCCATCTCGCGCGCATCGGCCACGCCGTCGAGCGTTTCGCGCCGGCCCTTGTCTCCGAGCATTTGTCGTGGAGCGTCGCTGGCGGCCGCTATCTGGCCGATTTGCTGCCGCTGCCGATGACCGAGGAGGCGCTCGCCGTCGTCTGCCGGCATGTCGACGAGACGCAGAATTTCTTGCGGCGGCCGATCCTGGTCGAGAATCCGTCGACCTATTTGCGCTACCGCCATTCCGCGATTCCGGAATGGGAGTTCCTCGCCGCGGTCGCCGATCGCACGGGGTGCGGCATCCTGTGCGACGTCAACAACATCTATGTGAGCGCCCAAAATCACGGTTGGGACGCGTCCGCCTATCTCGCCGCCTTGCCGCCCGCGGCGATCGGCGAGATCCACCTCGCCGGCCACACGGTCCGGCGGCTCGAAGGCGGCGTCACGCTGCGCATCGACGACCATGGCTCGCGCGTGGCGCCTGCCGTCTGGGCGCTCTACGCCGAGGCGCTCGGGCGCTTCGGTCCGGTGCCGACGCTGATCGAATGGGACACTGCCATTCCGCCGCTCGAAACGCTCGTCGACGAGGCTCGCCGCGCCCAGGTTCTGCTCGACCAGGCGGCTGAGAAAGCCGGTCATGCCGACGCTGCGTGAGCTCCAGCACGACATTGCGCGTGGTTTGATCGCGCGCGACGCCGTCGCAGCGGCGCATGTCGTCAGCGACGAGATCGCCGCAGCGGCGCGGCTCGCCGTCTATCGCAACACGATCGTCGCCGGCCTCATCACCGCACTGCGCCTGTCCTATCCGGCGGTGCATCGGCTCGTCGGTGCCGCGTTCTTCGAAAGCGCGGCGCAGGTGTTCCTCGAAGCGCAGCCGCCGCGAAGCGCCTGCCTCGACGATTACGACCCTGCCTTCGCCGATTTCCTCGACAAATTCGCGGCCGCCGCGGCGATCCCGTATCTTGCCGGCGTGGCGCGGCTCGACTGGGCGGTGAGCCGGGCGCTGCACGCGCCGGACGCCGACGCGCTCGATCCCGCCCGGCTTGGCGCTCTCGATGCCGCGGAGCAGCGCCGCATCCGCTTCGTGCCGCATCCGTCGGTCGGCCTTGTGCGTGCCGATCACCCGGTCGACGCGATCTGGCGCGCGGTTCTGGCGCAGGACGAGGCGGCGATGGCCGCGATCGACCTCGGCGATGGTCCGGTTTTTCTTCTCGTGCAGCGGCGCAACGGCGATTCCGAAATCTCCCGCCTCGCACCGGCGACGTGGCATCTCACAGCGTCGCTTTGCGCCGGCCGACCCTTGCAGGACGCGATCGAGGCGGCGGGCGACGTCGACGCCGTGGCCGTACTCGCGACGCACCTGATCAATGGCGTGTTCACCGCCTTTGCCGTCGATGAAGCCGGCGGCCGGCAGCCGAGGGAGATTTCCCTATGAACGCTCAAGCAACGTCCTTCGCGGACACGGCCGCCGCGCGCGCGGCCGCCGGCGTGCTGCGCTGGCTCGACAATGTCCCTTACACGCTGCTGGCGATCCCGTTGCGGCTCGCCCTGGCGGTCGTGTTCTGGAACTCGGCGATGGCGCATCTCGCCAGCTGGGACACCACGCTTTATCTTTTCGCCAGCGAGTACAAGGTGCCGGTGTTGCCGCCGGATCTTGCGGCGTACATGGCGGTGTCGATCGAGGTCTCGACGCCGGTGCTTCTCGTGCTCGGCTTGCTGACGCGACCGGCGGTGCTCGTCCTGCTTGGCATGACCACGGTGATCGAGGTCTTCGTCTATCCGCAGGCCTGGCCGACGCATATCCAGTGGGCGGCGATGATGCTCGTTCTCTTGTGCCGCGGTCCGGGCAAGCTTTCGCTCGACAATTTC
>JAGXBG010000120.1 GCA_018971215.1 Alphaproteobacteria bacterium | reverse complement strand
CGACGACCGCGACCGCCAACGTCGCGAACGCAACGGCGCGATGCGATGGCGACAGACGTCGCCAGCCGCACAGCGCGGAGATGGAACATGCCGCCGCGACCAGCGCGACGTAGGCGGCGTAACGCATGATCGCAAACGCAACGGTGTAGTACCAAAGGCCGAGGCGCCATCCGACCGGCGCGGCCGCAAACGCGGCCAACGCGACAAGTGCCAGCACGCCCGCGCCGGCGGTCGTGAATCCGCCAACCGGCCGCGACGGCCGCACCGTCAACGTTTCGTCCGCCGTCATCACAATCGTGTCCCGCTCCGGCTCGTCCTCGGCCAATTCCCAGACTTATTCCAGCCTGTTGATTCGCTTGGCATTCGGCGCCATGTCGTCTATTGAGGTTCTTTGCTCAATCGATGACCGTGGCGACCGAGGGCGTCTACACCCCGATAACGCCTGAACCGGCGGATCAATTCCGTGATCGGAAGGATCGCAAGCGCCTGTGGCGCAGCATTGCCGATTCCGTGTTGCTGCATGGGCTGATCTTCGCGCTGCTGCTCGGACTCTGGCGCATTCCGCCGCCGCAGGAAGTGGTCTTTCCGCCGGTCACGATCAAGTTCGAAGGCACCGGCGGCGGTGCGGGCTCGCCGGGTGGCAGCGGCGGCCAAGCCAACCTGCCGGGCCAACACGACGCGGCGGCGGCGCACCCGGCCAGCAGCCTCGCACACGCCGCGCCGAGCGATGTCACGCCGCAAGCGAGCGACACGGCGCCACCGCTGCCGACACCCAAATCGCTACCGCGCGTGGTCCAGCTCGACACCGCGCCGCCGAAGCCACGTCAACATCAACCCACGCCGCAGCAGCGTATCGTCAAGCCAACGGCGGCGCCGGCGCCAAAGCCTGCCCCAAAGCCGGCACCGACCGTGACCGCGACGCCGCTGCCGGCGCCGGCACAATCCGCGCCGCCGACCACGGTGGCGTCGGCTGGTGCACCGGCTGCGGTGGGCACAGGCACGCAAGGCGTCGGCAGCAGCGGCAACGGCAATTTCGGCGTGAGCCAAGGTCCCGGCGGGCCTGGCTACGGCAGCGGCTCACCCGACGACTATCTCGATCGCGTACGCCGCCACCTCGAGCGCTACAAGCACTATCCCGACGATGCGCTGAAGAAGAAACAGGAAGGCACGGTGATGGTGGCGTTCACGCTCGCCCATGACGGCACCGTCACCAGCGCCTGGGTCACCACGAGCTCAGGCAATCCACTGCTCGATCAGGCGGCGCTGGCCATGTTGCACGACGGCTCGCCGGTGCCGCCGGTACCCGAACGCTATTGGGGACGGGACGGGCCGATAACCATGCCGGTCAATTTCACCATCGGCCTCTTCGACCGAATCATGCACTAAAATATTGCTATAACTAGATAATTCTAAAGTTACCCACATATAACATATAACATGTGTAGTTACTATAAATAATACATTGATATCAGTGACAATAAGAGTGTATTAACACACGGGTTCATAGGCTGGGTTGGTCGAGGAGAGGTTGCCGTGAATGCCGACGAGCAGACGCAGCAGGCCCTAGGCTTGCTGCGAACAATTGCCGAGACCCACGCGCCGGCGGCGCTCGCCGCGAGCTTTGGCGCCGAGGACATGGTGCTGATCGACCTGGTGGCGCGGCAACGCCTGTCGATCGAAATTTTCACGCTCGACACCGGCCGGCTGCCGGAGGAGACCCAGTCGCTCATCCACGCAACGACCCGGCGCTATCAGATTCCGGTTGCGGTGATCACGCCCGACGCTGCGGATATCGAACGCTACGTCGCCGCCAATGGCCCGAATGCGTTCTACGACAGCCAGGCCTTGCGCCTCGAATGCTGCTTCCTGCGCAAGGTCAAACCGCTCCGGCGCGCGCTTGCCGGCAAGCAGGCGTGGGTCACCGGCCAACGCCGTGAACAGTCAGTCACGCGCCGCGATCTGAAAACCCAGGAATGGGACGCCGAACACGGACTGCACAAGTTCAATCCGCTCGCCGACTGGTCCAACGACGACGTCTGGCGCTATATCCGTCAGCATTCGGTTCCCTACAACGCGCTACACGACCGCGGCTATCCGAGCATCGGCTGCGCGCCATGCACACGCGCCATAGCGCCAGGCGAGGACGTGCGCGCCGGCCGCTGGTGGTGGGAGTCGGCCGAGTATCGCGAATGCGGTTTGCATCCGCACCGGAAGGCGTCATGAGCAGCGACGAAATCATTGTGACGATCGAACGGCCGGCGGCTTCGCCGTCGACCCCGGTCCTGTCGCCGTCTGCGGCGCATCTCGACGCGCTTGAGAGCGAGGCGATCCACATCCTGCGCGAGGTCGCGGCTGAATTCCGCAACCCGGTTCTGCTGTTTTCGGGCGGCAAGGATTCGACGGTTCTGTTGCGGCTGGCGGAAAAGGCGCTGCGCCCGGGGCGCCTGCCATTTCCGCTGCTGCACGTCGATACCGGACACAATTTCCCCGAGGTCATCGCCTTCCGCGACCGCCTGGTCACGCAGCTCGGCGAACGGCTGATCGTGCGCACGGTGCAGGATTCGATCGACCGCGGCCGCGTGCGGCCGAAGCACGCTAACCAGAGCCGCAATGCGTTTCAGATCGTGACGTTGCTCGACGCGATCGCCGAATTCGGTTTCGACGCCTGCATCGGCGGCGCGCGCCGCGACGAGGAAAAAGCGCGCGCCAAGGAACGCATCTTCTCGTTCCGCGACGCCTTCGGTCAGTGGGATCCGCGCCGTCAGCGCCCAGAGCTGTGGAGCCTCTACAACACGCGTCTCGATCCGGGCGAACACATGCGCGTCTTTCCGCTCAGCAACTGGACCGAGCTCGACGTGTGGCAGTACATCGCCCGCGAGAACCTGGAACTGCCGTCGCTCTACTACGCGCATCCGCGCCGCGTCGCGCTGCGTGGCGGCGCCCTGGTGCCGGTCGTGGACACCCTCGAGATCGCCGACCACGAGCCGATCGAAACGCGCGTCGTCCGGTTTCGCACCGTGGGCGATATCTCCTGCACCCTGCCGGTGGAATCGCCGGCCGCGACCGCCGACGAGGTCGTTGCGGAAATCCTGACCGCGCGAATCAGCGAACGCGGCGCCACCCGGCTCGACGATCGGACCTCCGACGCCTCGATGGAAGAACGCAAGCGCGCCGGATATTTTTGATGTCCATTTCTTCCGGTAACGACCAGCGGCTGCTGCGCTTTACCACGGCCGGCAGCGTCGACGACGGCAAGAGCTCGCTCATTGGCCGGCTGTTGCACGATGCCGGCGCCGTGCCGACCGATCAGCTCGCGGCGCTCGAACGTATTGCGGCGCGCAATGGCGACGCCGGGATCGATCTCTCGCTGTTGACGGACGGCCTGGTCGCGGAGCGCGAGCAAGGCATCACCATCGACGTCGCCTACCGTTATTTTGCCACGCCGCGTCGCAAATTCATCATCGCCGACACGCCCGGCCACGAGCAGTACACGCGCAACATGGTGACCGGCGCGAGCACCGCCGACGCTGCAGTGATCCTGGTCGATGCGCGCAACGGCATGACCACGCAGACGCGCCGCCACCTTTTCCTCGCGCACCTGCTCGGCATCCGGCACCTGGTGATCGCCGTCAACAAGATGGACCTGGTAGAATTCGCACGCGCGCCATTCGATGCCGTCGCCGGCGCGGTCAAGGCGTTCGCCGCGACACTCGGCGCCGAGCCGCCGATCGTGGTGCCGCTGTCGGCGAAGTTCGGCGACAATGTGGTTTTGCGCAGCGACCATCTGCCCTGGTACGACGGCGAACCGTTGCTGGCGATCCTGGAAGGCCTGCCATCGGCGGCGGAAGCGGACAATCTGCCGCTGCGCTTGCCCGTGCAACTCGTGCGGCGGACGATGACGCCAGCCGGTCAGTATCGCCGTTATCTCGGCCGCGTCGAGTCCGGCCGCATTGCGGTCGGCGACCCGATCGTCGCCCTGCCCTCCGGTGCGGCAACGCGGGTTCGGGCGATCGCCACCTATGACGGACCGCTCGATCACGCGGCCGCGCCGCAATCCATCGGCATTGAAATCGACGACGCTGTCGATATCGCCCGCGGCGACGTCCTCGTCCACCCGACGGAAGTGCCGGCTGTGGCACGCCGCCTCGAAGCGACCATCTGCTGGTTCGATGACGAGCCGTTCGCCGCCGGACGCCGGTACCTGATCAAGGTCGGCACGCGCACTGCCGTTGCCCATATCAATGAGATCGTCTATCGGCTCGACGTGACGACGCTTGCCCCGGTGCCGGCAACCGGCCTTGTCCGCAACGATATTGCCCGGGTCCGCGTTACAGCAGCGGCGCCGCTGGCGTTCGACCCCTATCGCGCCAACCGCGCGACCGGCGCGCTGATTCTCATCGACGAGCAGACGCATGCGACCGTCGCCGCTGGTATGATCGAAGGTTGAGGAAACCGGATAATGCTCCATCACGCGCTTAGTCTGGCCTACCCCGTGTCCGGCTTCGTGGTTGGCATGCTCGTCGGCATGACCGGTATCGGCGGCGGCTCGCTGATGACGCCGCTGCTGATCCTGCTGTTCGGCATCTCGCCGGCCACCGCCGTTGGCACCGACCTGCTGTACGCGGCGGCCACCAAAACCGCGGGAACCGCGATGCACGGCTTCACCGGCACGATCGATTGGCCGATCGTCGGCTTGCTTGCCCTTGGCAGCATGCCGATGACGGCAATCACGCTGTTCGGCCTGTCGCAGCTGGACCTCGGGGGCACAGCGGCGCACGGGCTTATCACCGTCGTGCTCGGCTGCGCGCTGTTCGCTTCGGCGTTTGTGCTGATTTTCCGCAGCCGGATCGTGCGCTATTACGGCGACCGCCTTGCCGTGCTCGATCCGCAGCGTGTTCGATGGCTCACCATCGCCGCCGGCGCGACGCTGGGCGTGTTGGTGCCGATTTCCTCGGTCGGCGCCGGCGCCCTCGGGACGACAGCCCTGGTGCTGCTTTACCCGCGCCTGCCGGTGGCGCGCATCGTCGGCTCGGATATCGCCCATGCGGTGCCGCTGACGCTGATCGCGGGCATGGGCCATTGGATGCTGGGCTCGATTCATTGGCACCTGCTCGGCGCCCTGCTGGTCGGCTCGCTGCCCGGCATCGTCCTCGGCAGCTATGCCGCCAGCCGGGTTCCGGACGCCGCCCTGCGACTGATTCTGGCGGCGACGCTGCTGTTGGCCGGCGGCCGCCTGGTCTTTTAGTAGCGCATCGCAACCGCCGAACCGGCTGGGAACGGCCGCCGATCGGGCCGCTCGGCCGGCGTTATGCTTCCCTTAACGCGGATTGCCTAAAATTGTGGGCATGTAAGGGAGGCACCTGTGGACTATTCGACGCACGCGCTGCCGGACTGCAACCTCGAAGCGGCGACCACCCTTAGCCTCAAACGCGAGCCGGCGTGCTTCGCCTTCCTCTGCAGCCGCGCTGTATCTCCGCCGCAACCGATCGATTCACTCAATCTCGATCTCGCCTCGGTCGACTATTTCAGCGGCCGCGCCTCGCTGTGGGCGACGCTGGAAATCCGCTCGACCGCATCGGATGAAAAGGCGACGGCCGTGCTCGGCTTCGACGAGACATTCCTGTCGCCGTTCACCCGCGCGCTGATCGAATGCGCCGCAAGCCGCGTGCCCTATCGCATGACCATCGCGCGGAGCGAGGACAGGCCGCACCGCCTGGTCGAATACGTCACCGGGCCGGGCGTGGCGCTCAGCGAGATCATCCTGACGCCGCAAGACAACGTCGTCGTGATCTCAGCGCGCGCCGAGGGCGACGACGAGGAGACCCTGTTCCAGCTGCCGCGCACCGACAGCTTCCTGCGCGCCTTCGCCAAGATGACCTATCAGGCGGACGGCCAGCTCCTGCAGACGCTGGCGCAAACCGACAAGCTCGGACGCCAGCACTCGACCGGCGCTGCCTAGCTCTCAGCCTCGGCCGTTCTCGACGCCGTCGAACAGATCGGCGGCTCCATACCGCAACGCGCCGCCCGGCAGCACCCGCGCCTCGGGCGTCAAGGTTGCGGCCTCGCTCTTGCCCGGACCCATGATGTGGCGGACCTCTTCGCCGGCGGCGACGAGATAATCGCTGATGATCCGGCGATGGCAGCGCCACCACACCGCCTCCGCACACATGATCGCCACCCGCCGCTCGCTGGCGAGCGCGCGCAGTTCGGCAAGCGCCGTGGCAAAGGCCGGACCTTCGGCATAGTCCGCGAAATTGCGGAAGCCTTCCTCGCGCCAGAACGTATTGTGCGATGCGCCGCCCTTCATCCGGCCGCGGCGGCCGCCCAACCCCGGCATATGGCGATAAGCGATGTTCGCCGCCTGCAAAGCCGGCGCGATCGCATCGCCGTTGAAATGCGGATAGCGGCCCGAACGCGGAATGCTGCGCACATCGACCAAACATTCGACGCCGTGCTCGCGCAGCAGCGCCAGGAACTCGTCGAGGCTGCGGGTCGAATGGCCGATGGTATAGATCGTCACGCCGTTTTAGGTGGGCGTGATTCCTCGCCGTTCAAGCGCAATGGCGCGCGGCTGTGTTCATTGTTGAGATGCACCAGACGGCGCAGCAAGGCCATGAAAACCGCCCGCTCGGCTGGTTTGAGCGGCGCCAGGATGGCATCCTGCACCGCACCCACTGCCGGCGACGCGGCGGTTACGAGTTTGCGTCCGGCTGCCGTCAGATCAAGACGCTTGGTGCGGCGATCGTGCGCGCCCGGTTTGCGCCGGATCAGCCCCTTGCCTTCGAGCCGCTCGACCACGTCGGCGATGGTCGAACGGTCGAGCGCCACGTAATAGGCCAGCGTCGTTTGATCGCATCCCGGATTTTCGCGGACGCCGAGAAGCGCCGCATATTGCAGCGGCGTCAGGTCGTAGTCGCCGGTCTCGGCCATGAACAGCGCAACCGCGATCTGTTGCAGGCGGCGGATCAAATGGCCCGGCGCGGCATGGAGCTCGAGGACGGCCATGGCGCCTTCCTCTAGCACGATGGACGCCGACCGACAACTTGACAGTATACTGACAATCAGTATTCAATCGAATTTCCGGGAAAGACCGGCTGCGGGCCGGCTGGGAGGCGCCATGGAATTCGGCATGCAGTTCTTCCCCTGCGTCGGTCCGGAGCAGAAATCCGGCGCACAATATTTCGACGAATGCCTGCGTCTCGTCGACCATGCGGATCGCTACGGCTGGGCCCATGTCCGCACCGTCGAGCATTACTTCCGGGCCTATGGCGGCTATACCCCGAACCCGATCGTCTTTCTGTCGGCGGCGGCGCAACGCACCAAGACCGCGCGCCTGATCACCGGCGCCGTGCTGCCGGTGTTCAACAATCCGCTCAAGCTTGCCGGCGAGATCGGCATGCTCGACGCGATTTCCGGCGGCCGGCTCGACGTCGGCTTCGCCCGCGCCTTCCTTCCTTATGAGTTCGCCAACTTCAAGGTCAGCGTCAACGAAAGCCGCGAGCGCTTCGTCGAAGGCATGGAACAGGTGCGCATCCTGCTCGAGCAGGACAACGCGAGCCATGCGGGCAAATTCCACAGCTTCGCGAACGTGACCTCGCTGCCGCGGCCGACGCAAAAGCCGCGGCCGCCGTTCTGGGTCGCCGCGATCGCGACGCCGGAAAGCTTCGTCGCCGCCGGCAAGGCGGGCCACGCGATCATGGGTATTCCGATGGCCGGCGGAAAGATGAAGGAACTGCTCGGCCTCTATCGCGACGCCTGGAAGCAGGCCGGCCATCCCGGCCGCGGCCGGGTCATGCTCGCCTTCCACATGTACTGCGCCGAAACGCGGCAGCAGGCCTTCGACACCGCGCGCGATCCGCTCAACCGCTATCTCAAGGCGAT
>JAGXBG010000119.1 GCA_018971215.1 Alphaproteobacteria bacterium | reverse complement strand
GCCGTCGCCGGCGCGATCTATGGCGGCTTCGGCCGCAACGCGCCCTATTACCTCGGTGCGGCGCTGATGGTCGTGGTCGCCGCGCTGGCGCTGCGGCTGCCGCGCCGCGAAACATGAGAGGCGAGCGCCGCGTCGGCCGATTGAGCAACGAGCCGACCGAGGTCGGATTCCGCCGCGAGCTCCAGGCGCTGTCGGCGGTGCTGCCCTATCTCTGGCCGAAAGGCGCGCCGGCGCTGCGTTGGCGCGTCGTGCTGGCGCTCGGCTGCCTGACGCTGGCCAAGGCGGTCAATGTCGGCGTGCCGCTGTTCTACAAGGCGGCGGTCGACAAGCTCGCGCCAGGGGCGGGCACACTGGTCGTCGTGCCGACCATGCTGGTCATCGCCTATGGCGGCGCGCGCGTCGGCGCCCAGCTCTTCAACGAGCTGCGCGATTCGATCTTCGCCAAGGTCGAGCAGCGCGCCATCCGCAACATCGCGCTCAACACCTTCAGGCATCTGCACAAGCTGAGCCTGCGATTCCATCTCGAGCGGCAGACCGGCGGCCTGTCGCGCGCGGTCGAGCGCGGCGTGCGCGGCATGGAGTTCCTGCTCTCCTACCTGCTGTTCAGCCTGCTGCCGACGATCTTCGAGATCGCGATGGTCTGCGCGATCCTGTGGGGCTTTTTCGAGGCGACGCTCGCGATCGCGAAGCTCGCGACGATCGTCGCCTACGTCGTCTTCACCTTCGCGATCACGGACTGGCGCCTCCAATACCGACGCGAGATGAACCAGCGCGACACCGAGGCCAACACCAAGGCGATCGACAGCCTCCTCAATTTCGAGACGGTGAAGTATTTCGCCAACGAAGAGCACGAGGCGCGGCGCTTCGATACCGCGCTCGCGGCCTATGAAGGCGCCGCGGTGAAGAGCCAGGTGACGCTGTCGGCGCTCAACACCGGCCAGGGCATCATCATCGCCGTGGGGTTGGTCGTGGTGATGTGGCTGGCGGCGCGCGGCGTCGCCGCGGGCCGCATGACCGTCGGCTCGTTCGTGCTGGTGAACTCCTATCTCATCCAGCTTTACATGCCGCTCAACGTTCTCGGCACGGTCTATCGCAACATCAAGCAGTCGCTGACCGATCTCGAGTCGATGGTCCGGCTCCTCGGCGTGAAGGCTGAAGTCGTCGACAAGACGGCGGCGCCGGCGCTCGCCGTGGCGCGCGGCGAAGTCGTCTTCGACCGCGTCTCGGTCGCCTACGATCCGCGCCGGCCGATCCTCGAGGACGTGTCGTTCCGCGTGCCGCCGGGCCACACCCTGGCGATCGTCGGCTCGTCGGGCGCCGGCAAGTCGACCATCGCGCGGCTGCTGTTCCGCTTCTATGACGTCAACGCCGGCGCGATCCGCGTCGACGGCCAGGACATCCGCGACGTGACGCAGGCGAGCCTGCGCCGCGCCATTGGCGTCGTGCCGCAGGACACCGTGCTGTTCAACGATTCGATCGCCTACAACATCGGCTACGGCAAGCCGGGCGCGACCCAGGCCGAGATCGAGGGGGCGGCCAACGTCGCCCGCATCCACGATTTCGTCGCTGCGCTGCCCGACGGCTACAAGACGCAAGTTGGCGAACGCGGCCTGAAATTGTCTGGTGGCGAGAAGCAACGCGTCGCCATCGCCCGCGTCATGCTCAAAGGGCCGCGCATCCTGGTGTTCGACGAGGCAACGTCGGCGCTCGACACCAAGACCGAGCGCGAGATCCAGACCAGCCTCGAAGAGGTCGCCGCCAACCGCACGACGCTGATGATCGCGCACCGGCTGTCGACGGTGGTGCACGCCGACGAGATTCTGGTGCTGGAGCATGGCCGCGTCGTCGAGCGCGGCACGCACGCCGCGCTGCTGGCGAAAGACGGCCTCTACGCGGCGATGTGGCGCCGCCAGCTCGAAGCCGACGAACGTGCCGCCGCGCTGGCGGCCGTCGCGGCGGTTGCAGAATAAAGGCGTCGCCGTCACCGTCCTGCCATCTTCGGCCGTCAGACTCGGGCCGCGCGGGGGTTGATTGGCGATCAACCGCATACGGAGGAGGCCAGCATGAGTAACGCGTTCGTTCATGTCGAGCTCGCCACGACCGATTTGAACAAAGCCAAGACGTTCTACACGTCGCTGTTCGATTGGCAGCTTGAGGATATGCCGGTGGGCGGCGGCGAGACCTACACCATGATCAGGGTCGGCGACGGTACCGGCGGCGGCATGATGAAGCATCCGATGCCGGGCGCTGCGTCGGCGTGGCTGCCCTACGTGCTGGTCGCCGACATCAAGGCCGCGACCGCCAAGGCGAAGGCGCTCGGCGCGACGATCAAGCGCGACGTCACTGAGGTGCCTGACGCCGGCTATCTGTCGATCGTCGCCGATCCGACCGGCGCCACCCTCGGTATGTGGCAGCCCAAGAAATAATTAGGGCGCACCGGCGTCGTTCCGGCGGCGAAAGCTTCCGTGGTATGGACGCGCGATGGCAGCGGCTGCATCCGACCCGGCGACGCGCGCGCGCGAATTGGCAGCGCGCGTCAAAACGGGCGACCGTTCGGCGCTGGCGCAAGCCATCACCCTGGTCGAGTCGGCGCGCGACGATCACCGCGACGCAACCGAGGCATTGCTCGCGGCCATTCTGCCGGCCAGCGACAATAGCTTACGGCTCGGCGTCACCGGCGCGCCCGGCGTCGGCAAGTCGACCTTCATCGAAGTCTTCGGCCTGATGAGCGTGGCCGCCGGACGGCGTGTTGCCGTTCTGGCCGTCGATCCTTCCTCTAAGGTCACCGGCGGCTCGATCCTCGGCGACAAGACGCGCATGGGCGATCTCGCGCGCGCAAACGATGCCTTCATCCGGCCGTCGCCGGCCGGGCCAATGCTTGGCGGCGTGGCGCGGCGGACGCGCGAGGCGGTGTGGCTGTGCGAAGCTGCCGGCTTCGATCTGGTCATCGTCGAGACCGTCGGCGTCGGCCAGAGCGAGACCGCGGTCGCCAACCTGGTCGATCTCTGCCTGCTGATGATCGCGCCCGGTGGCGGCGATGAACTGCAGGGCATCAAGAAAGGCATCGTCGAGATCGCCGATCTGCTGGCGGTCAACAAGTCCGACGGCGATTTGGTGCCGGCGGCGCAACGCGCCGCGTCCGAATACAGCCATGCCTTGCGGTTGCTGCGGCCAGCGGGCGCAGCGGTGCCGGTGTTCGCCATCTCAGCGCTGGAAAAGCACGGTATCGAAAAGCTGCGGCAGCATGTCGAGGCGGCGGCCTATGCCCGGACGCAGGATGGCTCACTCAGCCGCAGGCGCGCGGCGCAGGTAAGCGCGGCGTTGTGGAGCGAGGTCGGCGAAAGCCTGCTCGAGGCGCTGAAGCACGATCCGGCGGTCGCCGCGCTGCTGCCGGGCCTGGACGCGGAGGTCGCCGACGGCCAGCTGACGCCGTCGGCCGCCGCCCGGCGCGCTTTGGCGGCCTTCCGCGGGGTCTAATCCTTGCCTGCCCGGCTTGACGGAACCGGCCACTTCCCTTAAAACCGCGCCAACTGCCGGGGCTCGCCCCGGCCTTCTCTTTCAAGGACCTAGCGATCATGGCGCGACGCTGCGGCATCACCGGCAAGGGCGTGCTCGTCGGCCACAATGTGAGCCACGCCAACAACAAGACCAAGCGGCGCTTCCTGCCGAACCTGCAGGTGACCTCGCTGCTGTCCGATGCCCTCGGGCACGCGGTCCAATTGCGGCTGACCCCGGGCGCCATTCGCACCATCGAGAAGAACGGCGGGCTCGACGCCTATCTCGGGTCAATGCCGGATGGGAAATTGCCCATCGAGGCGCGGCGGCTGAAGCGCCGTATCCGCGCGGCGCAGGCGCGCAAGGCCGGAGCGGGCGCGACCGCCTGACGCAAACTGCGGTGGGCGCGGCATGCGGCCGCAGCCTATGTCGCTCGCTTCCGTGCCTTGGCTGGATCGCGCGTTCGTGGTTGCGGACGAGTGGCGGCTCACCCATTATCCCGCGGCCCGTCGCAACGGGGTCTAAGGAATAACCAAGGGAGCACGACGGTGAGTCTGCGCGATTACGTTTTCACCAGCGAATCCGTTTCCGAGGGCCATCCCGACAAAGTCGCCGACCGCATCTCCGACGCCGTGGTCGATGCCTATCTCGCCGCCGATCCGATGTCGCGCGTCGCCTGCGAGACGCTCTGCACGACCAACCGCGTCCTCATGGCCGGTGAGACCCGCGGACCGTCCTCGGTGACCCACGACAAGCTGGTCGAGATCGCGCGACACGCCATCAAGGACATCGGCTACGAGCAGGAAGGCTTCCACTGGAAGAAGGCCAAGGTGGAATGCATCGTCCACGCCCAGTCCGCCGACATCGCCGTCGGCGTCGACGCCGCCGGCAACAAGGACGAAGGCGCCGGCGACCAGGGCATCATGTTCGGCTATGCCTGCCGCGAGACGCCGGAGCTCATGCCGGCGCCGCTCTATTACGCGCACGCGATCCTCAAGTCGCTCGCCGAGGCGCGCCATTCGGGTGCCACGCCCGAACTCGGCCCCGACGCCAAGAGCCAGATCACGCTCGAATACCGCGACGGCAAACCGGTGCGCGCGACTTCGGTCGTGGTCTCGACCCAGCACAGCGAGAAGGTCGACCAGGATCAGGTGCGCGAGATCGTGCGGCCGCACGTGCTCCAGGTGCTGCCCGAGGGCTGGATGTGCACCGAGGAGCATTTCTACGTCAATCCGACCGGCCGTTTTGTCATTGGCGGTCCCGACGGCGATACCGGCGTCACCGGCCGCAAGATTATCGTCGACACTTATGGCGGTGCAGCGCCGCACGGCGGCGGCGCGTTCTCGGGCAAGGACCCGTCGAAGGTCGATCGCTCGGCCGCCTATGCCGCGCGCTATCTCGCCAAGAACGTGGTGGCTGCGGGCCTCGCCGAGCGCTGCACCATCCAGCTCTCCTACGCGATCGGCGTCGCCAAGCCGCTCTCGGTCTATATCGACACTGCCGGCACCGGCAAAGTCGACGAGGCCAAGCTGTCCAAGGTGCTGCAGGAAATGGTGAACCTGAGCCCGCGCGGCATTCGCACGCATCTCCAGCTCAACCGGCCGATCTACGCGCGCACCGCGGCCTACGGCCATTTCGGCCGCCCGCCGGAAAGCGACGGCGGCTTCTCGTGGGAGAAGACCGACATCGCCGATCAGCTGCGCCGCGCTTTCTAGTCCAAGGACGATTTTCGCGATGAACGCCGATTACAAGATCAAGGATATCGGGCTGGCCGATTTTGGCCGGCGCGAGCTCGCCATCGCCGAGACCGAAATGCCCGGCCTGATGGCGACGCGCGAGGCTTACGGCACGCAGAAGCCCTTGAAGGGCGCACGCATCGCCGGCTCGCTGCACATGACCATCCAGACGGCGGTGCTGATCGAGACGCTGAAGGCGTTGGGCGCCGATGTGCGCTGGGCGTCGTGCAACATCTATTCGACGCAGGACCACGCCGCGGCGGCGGTCGCCGCCGGCGGCACGCCGGTCTTCGCCTATAAGGGTGAATCGCTCGAGGAATACTGGGAATTCACCCATCGCATCTTCGAATGGGGCGACGGCGGCACGCCCAACATGATCCTCGACGACGGCGGCGATGCGACGCTGCTGGTGCATCTCGGCATGCAGGCCGAGAAAGACGACAAGGTGCTGGCGAAGCCGGGCAGCGAAGAGGAAGAGGTGCTGTTCGCGGCGATCCGCGCGCGCCTCAAATCGAAGCCCGGTTGGTACGCGAAGCTGGGGGCTTCGATCAAAGGCGTTTCCGAGGAAACCACGACCGGCGTCCATCGCCTCTACCAGATGGAGAAGGACGGCCGGCTGTTGTTTCCGGCGATCAACGTCAACGACAGCGTCACCAAGTCGAAGTTCGACAACCTCTACGGCTGCCGCGAGAGCCTGGTCGACGGCATCCGCCGCGCCACCGACGTGATGATGGCCGGCAAGGTCGCGGTGGTGGCGGGCTTCGGCGACGTCGGCAAGGGCTCGGCGGCGAGCCTGCGCAACGCCGGCGCGCGCGTCTTGGTCACCGAGATCGATCCGATCTGCGCGTTGCAGGCGGCGATGGAAGGCTATCAGGTGGTGACGATGGATGAAGCCGCCGCCGCCGCCGACATCTTCGTCACGGCCACCGGCAACCTCGACGTGATCACCGTCGACCACATGCGGAAGATGAAAGACCGCGCCATCGTCTGCAACATCGGCCACTTCGACAACGAGATCCAGGTCGCCGGTCTGCGCAATTTCAAGTGGCACAACGTTAAACCGCAAGTCGACGAGATCGAATTCCCCGACGGCAAGCGGATTCTGCTGCTGGCCGAAGGCCGGCTGGTCAATCTCGGCTGCGCCATGGGCCATCCGAGCTTCGTGATGAGCGCGTCGTTCACCAACCAGACGCTGGCGCAGATCGAGCTGTGGACCAACCAGGGCAAGTACCAGAAAAAGGTCTACACGCTGCCCAAGCATCTCGACGAGCGGGTAGCGGCGTTGCATCTCGCCAAGGTGGGCGCGCATCTGACCAAGCTGACGCCGAAGCAGGCGCAGTATCTCGGCCTCGGGGCCGAGGGGCCGTTCAAGGCCGACACCTACCGCTACTAAGCGCACCGGCCGGCTGGACAGGGCTGGCCGGGCCTTGGCCTAATCGGGCGTGGCCGAAGCGATCACGGTTTTCTACGGCGCGGCGACGCGCGACGACGCCCAGGCGATTACGCTCCGCCGCGGCGCGCCACTGCGCCTCAGCGACGGTCCTTATCCGTTCGCCGAGACGCCCGATCTCATCCGCCTCGCCGCGACGGCGGCGCGCCTCGATTTCCTGCGCGAGCATCTGCGGTCGCTGTGCGGCTTGTGGGCCAAGCCGCCGCTGCAGTTCCTCGATGCTTATTTTGCCTGGATCGGCGCGACGCTGGCCGCGGCGCCGGCCCAACCGGCATTGACCGACGCCGGGCACGGCCTGTTCGCGCCCGAAGATTGGAGCTTCGCCGCGTTGCGGCCGTTGCCGTCGGCGCTGCTGCCGGCGGGCGATGACGCAATCCGCGCCGATTTCGCCTTCTGGACCGGCGCCAGCTTCGTCGCGGTCGAATTGCCGGGTGAGCGGCGCGCGCAACGCCGCGACGAGCTCGTGCGGTTTGGGACCGCAGGCATGACCGTGCTTGAGCTTGCGCCGGCCGATCTTGCCGATGCGGCGGCGCTCGGCGCGAAGCTGCCGGCGGCGTTCGGCGAATTCTGGCGTGGATTGGCGTTGCCGCGCAGTCCGTTCGGTACGCGCGATCTGGCGATCGCGCCGGCACGTTAGAGCTTGGCCTCGAGCGTATAGAGCCCGCCGCTGAAGCGGTCGACGGCATAGACGATCTCGTTCTCGTCGACATAGACGTCGTTGATCTGCGCCGCACCGACGGGCGAGCGCGCCGGCGGCTCGGGCACGAAGTAGGCGACCTCCTTCGGCTGGAACGGATCGCTGATGTCGTGCACGCGCACGCCGCCGTTGAAATAAGTGCCGAAGATCAACGTGCTCGAGCGGAACGCTGGTCCCGGCCGGTTCTCGTGCATGTTGTGCGCGCCATAGCGGCCGCCGATGTTTCGCTGTTTTTCAACCGATGGCAGCGGCAGTGTCGCAATGTTGACCAGATTGTCCTCGCGCCGCATGTCGAGCAGCCAGACCAGCTTGGGCCAGTCGGCGGCCTTGTCGCGCACGCTCTCGTCGCTCACCACGAGGAGGTCGCGATCGAGCAGCGGCAGCGCCGTGTGGGTGAAGCCGGGGAAGGGCGGATGCGGATTCCAATGGCCGACCGGTTTCGGCTTTGTCTTGTCGGCGATGTCGAGGATCCAGACGCCGCCGTCGATATAACCCAGATAGGCGCGGTCCGGCCGGTCGGGATAGACGTTGGTGTTGTG
>JAGXBG010000118.1 GCA_018971215.1 Alphaproteobacteria bacterium | reverse complement strand
CTGATGGCGACCGCCGACGGCGAATCCATCATCACCGAGACGATCTTCGAGAACCGCTTCATGCACGTGCCCGAGCTCAACCGCATGGGCGCCGATATCAACGTGCAGGGCGCGTCGGCGTCGATCCGCGGCGTCGCGCGGCTCACCGGTGCGCCGGTGATGGCGACCGATCTGCGCGCGTCGGTGTCGCTGGTGCTGGCCGGTCTCGCCGCCGAAGGCGAAACCGTCGTCAGCCGCGTCTACCATCTCGATCGTGGCTACGAGCGGCTCGAAGCCAAGCTCGCCGCCTGCGGCGCAGCGATCGAACGGCTGGCCGGCGAGGGCTGAGCGCGCGATGGCGACCCCAGCCGGGCCGGATCGCGGGCCGACGCGGCTCCGTCTCAAGGCCGAAGACGACGAAGACCTGGCGGTGATCTCGGCCGTCCTTCAGGACGCGATGGTCCTCGTCGGCGACATGACCTACGAGCCCGAGAACCGCCGTTTCGTGCTGGTCGCCAACCGCTTTTGCCGCGAGACCGAGGCCGAACGCGCCCGCCATGGCGCGCGGGTGATGAGCGGGCTGCGCATCGACGGGGTGACGGCGGTCAAGCGCCGCGACATCGATCCGCGCGATGCCGACCGGCTCTTGGTGCTCCTGGCGGTGCGGGCGGTGCCGGGCGCGCTCTATCTCGATTTCGCCGGCGGCGCCAGCATTCGGCTGGAATCCGCCCGCATCCTGTGCCATTTAGATGACTTCGGCGAGCCTTGGCCAACGCGTTTCCGCCCGCGCCATCCGGATGAGGACGCGGGCTAGGGCCTGCGTCGGTCTGTTTCTGCCGCCATGGCCGTTGGAGTGATCGTTGCTCGGTAACGAAACGCTGGTGCTGGCGTTGCCCAAGGGGCGCATCCTCGACGATGTGGTGCCCGTGGTGCGGCGTGCCGGAATCGAAATCGAACCCGAATTCGACGATCCGGACACGCGCAAGCTGCGCTTCCGCACCAACCACAGCAATCTCGACGTCATCCGCGTGCGCAATTTCGACGTCACCACCTTCGTCGCCTTCGGCGGTGCGCATATGGGCGTCGCCGGCAGCGACGTGCTGATGGAATTCGAGTACGCCGAGGTCTATGCGCCGCTCGATCTCGGTGTCGGCAAGTGCCGCCTCGTCGTCGCCGCGCCGGCGGAGGATCTCGGCCGCGACGATCCGGCACGCTGGAGCGCGGTGCGCATCGCCACCAAATATCCCGAGATCACGCGCCGGCACTTCGCCGGCCGCGGCGTCCAGGCGGAGTGCATCAAGCTCAACGGCGCGATGGAGCTCGCGCCCGGCATGGGCCTGTCGCGCCGCATCGTCGATCTCGTCGCCACCGGCCAGACGCTGCGCGAGAACGGCCTGGTCGAGATCGAGCATATCGCCGACGTGACGTCGCGCTTCATCGTCAACCGCGTCGCGCTCAAGACGCGCAACGCTGAGATCGATCCGTGGGTCGAACGCTTCCGCGAGGCCGCCCGTGCCGCTTAGGCTCGACAGTGCGGCGCGCAACTTCGCCAAGGATTTCGCCGCGCTGCTCGATCTGAAGCGCGAGCTGGCGGCCGACGTCGACGCGGCGGCGACGGCGATCGTCGAAGACGTCCGGACGCGCGGCGACGCCGCCGTGATCGAACATACGCGCCGGCTCGACAAGCTCACGCTCACCGCCGCGACGCTACAGGTGAGTTCGGCCGAGATCGCCGCCGCCAAGGCCCAATGCGCGCCCGAGACGCTCAAGGCGCTGAGCCTCGCGGCCGCGCGCATCGAGGCCTATCACCGTAAGCAAGTGCCGCAGGACCTCGACTACACCGACCCGGTCGGCGTGCGTCTCGGCGCACGCTGGCGGCCCATCGGCGCCGTCGGCATCTACGTGCCGGGCGGCAGCGCTGCCTATCCGTCGTCGGTGTTGATGAACGCGCTGCCGGCCAAGGTCGCGGGCGTGCCGCGCGTCGCCATGGTCGTGCCGGCGCCGGAAGGTGCGCTCAATCCGCTGGTGCTGGCCGCCGCCGAGCTCGCCGGCGTCGGCGAAATTTATCGCATCGGCGGCGCGCAGGCGGTCGGCGCGCTGGCTTACGGCACCGCCACCATCGCGCCGGTCGACAAGATCGTCGGTCCCGGCAACGCTTATGTCGCCGCCGCCAAGCGCCGGGTCTACGGCCAGGTCGGCATCGACATGATCGCCGGCCCGTCCGAGATTTTGGTTCTGGCCGACGCCAAGAACGATCCGACGTGGATCGCCGTCGATCTGCTGTCGCAGGCCGAGCACGACACGGCGGCGCAGGCCATCCTGATCACCGACGACGCGGGTTTCGCCGACGCTGTCGCCGCCGCGGTCGAGGCCGCGCTCAAGACGCTGCCGCGCCGCGCGATCGCCGGCGAAAGCTGGCGGCGTTTCGGCGCCATCGTCGTGATCCAACGCTGGGACGAGGCGGCCGGGCTGGTCAATCGCCTGGCGCCCGAGCATCTCGAGATCGCCGTCGACGACGCGGTGACGCTGGCCGCCGACATCCGCAACGCCGGCGCGATTTTTCTCGGCCGCCACACGCCCGAAGCCGTCGGCGATTACGTCGCCGGCCCCAACCACGTGCTGCCGACGGCGCGCAGCGCGCGCTTCTCGTCGGGCCTGTCGGTGCTCGATTTCATGAAGCGCACGTCGCTGGTGCGCTGCGACGCCGCGAGCCTCAACGCCATCGGTCCGGCGGCGGTGACGCTGGCCAAGGCTGAAGGGCTCGACGCACACGCGCTGTCGGTGGCGGTGCGGCTTAACGTGCCGCGCGGTTCGTAAGCGCAAAATCCAACTGCAATGAGCGCGTCGCCGCATCGCATCGCCCAGGTCACGCTCGACGAGAAGACGGTCATCCGCCGCAAGGGCGACGTCGAGCACGAACGCGCGGTCGCGATCGCCGATCTGCTCGAGCAGAACAGCTTCGTGCCGAAATCCGGCGCCGCCGGTCCGTTCAATCTGCATCTCGGCATCGCCGAAGAGCGTTTGGTGCTCGACGTGCGCGATGTCGCCGACAAGCCGCTTGAGCGCTTCACGCTGTCGCTTGCGCCGTTCCGCGGCCTGGTCAAGGATTACTTCCTGGTCTGCGAAAGCTACTTCAGTGCGGTGAAGACCGCCGATCCGTCGCGCATCGAGGCCATCGACATGGGCCGGCGCAGCCTGCACAACGAAGGCTCGCAGCTGCTGCGCGACAGGCTCGCAGACGAGGTCGAGATCGATTTCAACACCGCGCGCCGGCTATTCACGCTGCTGTGCGTGCTGCACATCCGCTAGGCATCGACGTCGTCGCGAGGCCGCAAAGGCCATGAAAAACGTTGTGTTGTCCGGGGCTTGGCCGGAAAGGGCTTGACCGAAACCGGGCGTCTAACGATGTTTGAGCCTCCTCAAACGGCGGTCAGGGAATGCCGAAAGAAGAGTTGATCGAGTTCTCCGGAACGGTGACCGAGCTCCTGCCCAATGCGATGTTCAGGGTCAAGCTCGACAACGACCACGTCGTCCTCGCGCATACCTCGGGCAAGATGCGCAAGAACCGCATCCGTGTCCTCGCCGGCGATCGGGTCAATGTCGAGATGACGCCCTATGACCTGACCAAGGGCCGGATCACCTTCCGCTTCAAGTAATCGCGGCGTCGGGCACGTGAGCAGTTTGCGCCTCGTATTGGCGTCGGCGTCGCCGCGCCGCGCCGCGCTGTTGGCGCAGATCAGTCTTACACCCGACGCCATCGTGCCGGCCGCGGTTGACGAAGCGCCGCGCGCCGATGAAACGCCGGCGGCGTATGCGTTGCGTCTCGCGGAAGAGAAAGCGCGCGCCATCGCGGCATGCGAGACGGGCGCCTACGTGCTTGCCGCCGACACGGTCGTCGCCTGCGGCCGGCGCATTCTCGGCAAGCCCGCGACCGAAGACGAAGCGCGGCGCTGCCTGACGCTGCTATCGGGCCGGCGGCACCGGGTCCATGGCGGCATCGCGGTGGCGACGCCGGCCGGCAAGATCGCCAGTCGGCGCGTCGAGACCGCCGTGCTGTTCAAGCGCCTAACCGACGACGAGATCGCGGATTACCTCGCGCGCGGCGAATGGCGCGATAAGGCCGGTGGCTACGCGATCCAGGGGTTGGCCGCGCGTTTCGTGCGCGGCATCATCGGCTCGTATTCGAACGTCGTCGGCCTGCCGCTTTACGAAACGGTCGCGCTGCTCGCGGGCCAGGGCTACGCGCCGGCGACGCGGCTCGGCCGATGAAACGCGAAATCGCGATCGCAGCGTCCGCCGGCGAATTCTGGGCCGCGCTCAAGGAAGACGAAACGGTGGTCGAGCTGCATGCAACCAGCGGCGGCGCGCCCAGCCGCGTCGGCGAGGTCTGGCTAGGCCGGATTGTCGGCCTGCGGCCCGAATTGCCGGCGGCGCTGGTCGATATCGGCTTGGCGCGGCCGGCGCTACTCAGTGCCGAAGACATCGTGCCGAGAACGCGCTTCAAAACGTTGCGCGAAGGCGAGGCGGTCGTCGTCGCCGTCGCCAAGGACATGCGCGCCGACAAGGCGGCCGGCGTGACCATGCGCCTATCCCAGACGTTCACGACGCCGGCGGACAGCAAGCCGCCGTTACGGCTGAATGAGCCTATGCCGGCGGCGACCACCCTGATCGCAGCGTGGCTCGACCCGGCGCCAGATGCGATCGCCGTCGACGATCGCGCCGCTTATGCCGACCTGCGCAACTGGCTGCGCGTGCGCCACCCGGCACTCGCCGCCGATCTCACGTTCTCCAATGAGCCGCTGTACGACGCGTTCGGCATCGCCGACGCGGTCGAACAGGCGCTGGCACCGCGGCTGGCGTTGCCCGGCGGCGGCTTCCTGCTCATCGAGCCGACGGCGTTGGGCGTCGCCATCGACGTCGACAGCGGCGCGGCGCCATCGGCGGTTGCGGCCAACCTCGAGGCGGCGCGCGCGCTGGCTCGGCAGATCCGGCTGCGCAATTTATCGGGACCGATGATGGTCGGCTTCGTCGGCATGAAAGGAAAAGGCGAGCGCGAACGCGTCGTCGCGGCGCTCAAGAAGGCGCTGGCGCGCCACGTGCCGGACGCCCAGGCGCTCGGCTGGACGCGGCTCGGCCACGTCGAACTGGTGCGTAAGCGGCGGGCGCCGTCGCTGGCGGAATCGATCGCGGCGACGCGACGCTAATTGGTCAGAGTGACGCTACTCGCGCTGGTGCCGTTGCCTGAGCCCGAGCCGCCCGAGCAGGAAAAATTGTACTGCATATCATTGCGGTAATTGTTCGAATCGAACGTGCCGCCCATGTCGTTCCAATTGTACTGGTAGCTGCTGCCGCCGAGTTGCCGGCGGTGTTAGGTGTCGGAGAGCGTGCCGGTCTTGGCAGTGAACGCGCCGAAGCTGCTGGCTGACGCGACGTAATATTCCAGCTTGCACGAGCACTGAGGTGATAAGGGATAGGGACGGTGCTGACCTCATTGCATACGGCGCTGACGAAGGTGCTTTTTCTGCTCGCCTGATTGCTGCGGATCAGGCGCCCCACTTAACGAGATGCGAATCCGCGCGGAATCGCTGAAAAGTCCAGGAATCGCGGTCAACAGCCGGTTGTCGCGGGCCGACCCATCGCTTTTCACGCCTGCCGGCCTTAAATAGGAGCCATGGATGACGCCCCGTTGCCCAAGCCGGTCCGGCCCTGTCCGATTTGCGGCAAGCCGGTCGTCATGCGCTATCGGCCGTTCTGTTCGCAACGCTGCGCGATGGTCGATCTCGGCCGGTGGTTCGGCGGCGGCTACCGTGTGCCGACCGATGAGAAACCCGAGGACGCGGCGCCCGAAGCGCGTAGCGACGATGCCGATGATAAGCCTTGAGTGCGCCGCCGGCTGCGGACGTTTCGGGCCGTACACGGTGCGTCCGGACGACGTTGGAAACCGGTGCCGCGGCTGGACACTCGCGGCCAATTCTGCGATAAGCGCGCCGCTCGATGGGGAGCGCCCAGGTAGCTCAGTTGGTAGAGCACGTGACTGAAAATCACGGTGTCGGTGGTTCGATTCCGCCCCTGGGCACCATCGCTGGCGGGCGCAGCGAGCGACGACGCACCAAGCCCAACCCGACACACAAGGCAAAGGAATTGGCCATGGGCCGGATCGGTTGGGCAAGCGTCGTTGCGACGCTCTTCTTCGCACTCGCCAGTCCGGGCTTTGCGCAAACGAACGAGGCTTGCATGCTGCGGTGCCTCGATCACGGCAACCTCGAACAAACCTGTGAGGCCCGTTGCACCAACGGCGTCCCGCCGGCAGCGCCGCTGGCGCCCAACCGCACATCGAAACCGGCGCAGCAGTCGGCGCCGCAATCGCCGGCGGCGTCGGGTTCGCCGCCGGTCGCTGCCGCGCCATCCGGGCCGCAGCCGTCCGCGCAACAGCCGGCGCCGCCGCTTCAGGCCGTGACGCAGCCGGCACCACAACCGAACGTTCAATCCGTGCCTCAGCCAGCGGCAAACCAAGTGCCGTCGCCACCAACGGCGCAAGCGTCGCCGCAGCAATCCGTGAAACCGCCAGCACCGCCGGTCAACGAGCGGTGCGTTTTACTTTGCCTCGATCACGGCCATCTGGATCAATATTGCAATCGTATATGCGCGCTGCCCATGCCTGGCGGAACCAGCCATGCCGCGCCGCCGCCAGCGGACGGTAAGTAAGGCCACCCGCTATCGCACCCAGCTAGGACAAAGTGACGATGGGCGCGGCCGAGTTCGGAGTGACCAATACTTCGACCAACACGATAAATGAGTTCCTCATCACGCCGTGGAAGGGCGCGATCACGAGCCTTCGTTCTTGCAACGTTAGGACCTCGAGCGCCGGCTATCGATACGCGGCGACAGGCCTTCGCGCGCGCGGCAATCCGTTTGAGTAGGCCAGCGGAGGGCCCGGCCGGCATTCTCGAAAGCCGCATTCGCCTAACAAAAAATTTACTTGCGAGGTCACCTTTCTGGAATACGGTATACCAGGGCCGCGTTCCAGATCGCCGGGGCTGACGGCAAGAAGTAAGAAAAAAAACTGCGAGCCGCCTGCTTGCGGTGGGAGGGGGAAACCGAATGCATCATCAAACGAAGAAGAAGTGTTTTGCCGCCTGGGCAAGCGGAGGCGCCTTTGCGCCGGGCCGCCCGCGGCGTCGGCCGTAACTAGCAACTACCGAATCCGCTCAAATCGGTCGGCTGATCGGGCCATGGCCGGGGCAATTGCCCCGAACGTGCTGAAAAAGACCGAGAAACCAGTGGGAGGAAGATAATGCGTCGAGGATTTGTGTTCGCGGCACTGTTGACGTCGACGGCGGTGCTCGCCGCGCCGGCGATGGCAACCGGCTATAAGTTCGAGAAGGTTGGAACGATCGCGCTTCAGGGGCAGAAAGGCCACGGCGACATCGTCACTTACGACCGCTCGAACGGTATGATCTATGTGTCGATGCCTGAAGGCGTCGATGTCATCGACACTAAGACCAACACGGTCGCGCACTTCATTCCGAACGTGCCGGCGCCCAACGGCAACGCGTTCGACAGCAAGTACGTTTATGTCGCCGCCGGCGAGGGCGATGGCAAAGGCAAGGTTAACGCGATCGTGGTGATCGACAAGAACACATGGAAGGAAGTCGCCCGTGTCACCACCAAAGGCACCTCGCCAGACGGCGTCCAGGTCGATCGCAGGACGCACACGGTTTACGTTGAGAGTGACGACAACAATTGGGTTGAGAAATACAAAGCCGGCGCCCATCCGACGTTTGAGGCCCAATGGCCCCTCTATCCGGCGAACCCGAAGGCCGGTCCTGACGTTGGAACGTTCGTTGGATCGCTTCATGCGCTGTACGTGCCGGACGATATGTGGTTCGAGAAACTCGACACCGGCAGCGGCGCGGTTGTCGCCAAAGTCGACACCGCTATCCCGCTGTCGAAGCATGGCGGCACGAAGGCC
>JAGXBG010000117.1 GCA_018971215.1 Alphaproteobacteria bacterium | reverse complement strand
CGATCGCGCGCTCGAGGCCTTTATAACCGCCGTGCGCGCGGTAATCCGCCAGCGACAGCCGATCGACGATGCCGCAGCGCGCGAAGGTGAATCGCTGCTGCCGCTTGAGGAACGGAAGTGCGTCGGGCTTGCCGAGCCGCAACGCGTGCGGCTTGCCGTCGAGCCAGCCGGCGTCGAACAAGGCCTCGACGTCGGTCGCGCCAACCGGGCCATAGGCGATGCGTTCGCCGCCGACGGCGACTTCGATCATCGGCTCGAGCCAGAACAGGCCGCGCGATCCGGTGCGGACGATTTCGGCGTCGATCTGGCGGCGGCGCAGCGCAGCGACGATCGCCCGTTCGACGTCGTCGGCGCCGAGAGCGAGCGCGGCGGCGTCGCGTGGAACGAAGATGCGCGAGCGCGTCATGACCGCCGCGCTCCGTCGATGAGAGTGTCGAGACGCTTGGCGTCGACGCGGCCGAACACCTGTTGGTCCAGCATCGCCGCCGGCGCACAGGCGCAGAGGCCGAGACAAAACACCGGTTCGAGCGTCACGCGTTTGTCGGTGGTGGTTTCATGCCAATCGACGTGCAGCTTTTCGCGCGCATGCGCCGCGAGCGCGTCCGCACCCATCGACTGACAGGCTTCGGCCCGGCACAGTTTCAGCACATGGTCGCCCGCCGGCGCCGACCGGAAATCGTGATAGAAAGTGACGATGCCGTGCACTTCGGCACGCGACAGATTGAGCGTCGATGCCACCATTTTCACCGCATCGGCGTGAACGTAACCGAAGGTCTCCTGAAGCGCGTGCAGAATCGGCAATGCCGCGCCCGCTTGCTTGGCGTGCTGCTCGATAATCTCAGCGCCGCGTTTCTCATTCCAAGTTTCGTATCGCGCCATGACACATCCGCGCTGTTTGATGGATTCCTGCGGATATGACGCTCACGCGGCGCCGGCTTCAATAAAGCGAACTCGTGTTGCGATAGAACATTTCTATCGATAGGCGATGCCTATCACGCAATCAGCCGGACCTATGCGACGTCCGAACTCGCAATCTCGACGTCGAGCGTTTTAGCGACCTTCAGCGCTTCGGTGACGAGCGCCGCCGTCGCCGGCGTCATGGTCTCGCGCTTTTGTACGACGAGACCGACGGTATGAAACGCCGCCGGCTCGACGATCGGAATTGCCTGCACCATGCCGGTCAGACCGAGCGTTTCGGCGAGGATCGCCGGCATGACGCTGGCCCAGCGGCCGGTGCGGACGTGCGACACGAGTACCGTCATCGAATTCGATTCCAGCGTCGGCACCTGATCCTCGCCGTTGCCGGAATCGTGCAGCAGGTGGTTGATGATGCGGCGGTTCTGATTGTCCGGCGTCAGCAAGCAGAGCGGAATGTGCCCGACCTCGGCCCACGTGACGCTCCGGCGGCTGCCGAGCGGACTGTCGGCCGAGATCAGCAACTGATAGCGCTCGCGATAAAGCGGGATCGCACGCACGTTGCCGGTCGGCTCGTTGTCGAGATAGGTGATGCCAGCATCGACTTGCAGATTGTCGAGCCAGGTGAGCGCCTCGATCGACGTGCTCGAACGGATGGTGAAGCGCACGTCGGGGTGGCGTTCGCGAAACGGCGTGGTCAAGGCCGAGACCATCGGCAGCGCCGTCGGAATCACCGCGATGCGGAGATGCCCGACCAGCCTCCCCTGCTTCAATGCGTTGACTTCCTGGCGCATCGCGCGCACGTCGCCGACGATGCGCTTGGCCCAGCCGAGAACGCGATCGCCTTCCGGCGTCAACCCGACGAAGCGCGAGCCGCGATTGACCAGCAGAATGCCGAACTGATCCTCAAGCTGCTTCACGCCGGCCGACAGCGTCGGTTGCGTCACGCCGCAAACTTCGGCGGCGCGTCCGAAATGGCGCTCGCGCGCGAGCGCCAAAAGAAATTCCAGTTTATCGATCACGTCAGCGACGCGGCATGGCCCCGGGGTGTCCCATTATCGGGAAAAGCGTCCGTAGAATCCATGCATACGCGCGATCCGGTCGCGATATTCGCCCATGCGTCGCGGCAACCACGCGGCGAAAATCCTGCAACACCTTTCATAATAGAGCACTCCTATCGAATGACGGCCGTTCCCTATCGCCGCTGATGCGGCGCAGAGACCGGCGATTCGCGCCCACTGTCCGGTCCGCCCGTCCCGTCGCATACTGACGCCCGATGCTGGCGATGACTCTCGACGAGGCTGGAGCGCCGTTGCGCGCGATCGAGCGTGCGTTGCCAAAGCCCGGGTCGGGACAAGTGCTCATCCGGGTGCGCGCCTGCGGCGTCTGCCGCACCGACCTGCACGTCGTCGACGGCGAACTGCCGCAACCCAAGCTGCCCTTAATTCCGGGGCACGAAATCGTCGGCACGGTCGAAGCCGTCGGTCCCAACGCCGAGCGGCTGCGGATCGGCGACCGTGTCGGCGTACCGTGGCTCGGCTGGACATGCGGTGTTTGCGAATTCTGCCGCAGCGGCCGCGAGAATTTGTGCGACCGCGCCCGCTTCACCGGCTATCAGCTCGACGGCGGCTATGCCGAATATGCGGTCGCCGACGAGCGGTTCTGCTTTGCCATTCCACCGGGATTCGACGACCGCGCAGCGGCACCACTGATGTGCGCCGGATTGATCGGCTACCGCGCGCTGCGCATGGCGGGCGACGCTCGCCGTCTCGGCCTTTACGGTTTCGGCGCCGCCGCGCATATCGCCATCCAGATCGCGCGTCATCGCGGCCAGGAAGTCTTCGCGTTCACCAAGCCGGGTGACGCCAAAGGCCAGGCGTTCGCCGGCTCGCTCGGCGCGGTCTGGGCCGGCGGTTCGGATACGCTGCCGCCCGAGCCGCTCGATGCCGCGATCATCTTCGCCCCGGTCGGCGCGCTGGTGCCGATGGCCTTAGCCGCAACCGTAAAGGGCGGCATGGTCGTCTGCGCCGGAATTCACATGAGCGACATTCCGCGCTTTCCGTATCGGCTATTGTGGGAAGAACGCGTCGTGCGCTCGGTCGCCAACCTGACGCGCAAGGACGGCGAAGAGTTCCTGACGATTGCGCCGCGCGCCAATCTCCGCACGACGACGGTCCCATTCCCGCTGTTTCAAGCGAACGAGGCCTTGGCGCAATTGCGCGACGGGCGCTTCGAAGGCGCCGCCGTCCTTCTTCCCTAAGCTCTCGCGCCTTGGGATTTGCTTTCGCGCGCCAGCAGCGCGCGCTTGCGCTCGATGCCCCAGCGATAGCCGCCCAGTCCGCCGTCGCGGCGCACCACGCGATGGCACGGGATCGCAACCGCAGCGGGATTCGCGGCGCAGGCTTGCGCCACGGCGCGCACCGCGCGCGGCCGACCGATCCGCTTGGCGAGCTCGCTATAGGTTGCGGTCGTGCCCGATGGAATCGCGCGCAGTGCCTGCCACACACGGTGCTGGAACGCCGTGCCGCGCAGATCGAACGGCAAATCGGCGACCGCGCCCGGCCGTTCGACCAGACCGACGACTTGCGCGACCAGACGTTCGAACGATCGATCGCCACCGACGAGCTGCGCCTTGGGAAACCGGTCCTGGAGATCGCGCACCAGCCGCTCGGCGTCGTCGCCGAGCATGATCGCGCAGATGCCCTTCGCAGTCGCGGCGACCAGGATCGCGCCTAGCGAGCATTGGCCGACCGCGAAGCGGATCGCGGTACCGGCGCCGCCGGCGCGGAACGCCAGCGGCCGCATGCCGAGCAATGCATCGGTCGCTGCGTAGAAGCGGCCGCTGGAATTGAAGCCGGCGTCGTAGAACGCTTCGGTCACGCTGCCGGCGCGCGACAGCACGGCATGCAGCCGCTTAGCCCGGCAGGCGGTGGCGTAGGCGCGCGGTGTCACGCCGGTCACCGATTTGAACAGGCGATGGAAATGAAAGCGGCTCATCCCGGCGTCGCGCGCCAGTGTTGCGAGCGCCGGCGGCTCATCCGCCGCCTCGATGGCACGGCAGGCCGTGGCGACGATGGCGGCACGGCGTTTCGGCGGCGGCGGCGCATCCGGCCGACACCGTTTGCACGGCCGGAACCCGGCGGCTTCGGCGGCCGCTCGGTTGCCGTAGAAGGCGACGTTTTCGCGCCGCGGCAGCCGGGCGCCGCAGCCGGGCCGGCAGTAAACGCCCGTCGTCCGCACAGAATAATAGAAATGGCCGTCAGCGCGGGCATCGCGCCGTTGGACCGCCGCCCAGCGTTGCGCGTCGGTCGCATAGGGTTTCGCGCCAGTCGGCACCTGGTGTGCTGCCAGAGCCATGATCTGCTCCATCAATTGCGTCACGGACCGTTCCGTGCCGCAACCGCTATTTGGCACACCCGAGAACGGCCCACACTCCGGCGCTTGCTCTCGAATTACCGCGCCTACGCCTTGAGCCGCCCGATCCACGCAGCCAGCGCCACCATCAGCTCCTGGATGAATTTGAGCGTTGCCGCGTCGGTCAAATGCCCTTGCGCGTCGAACTTGTTCTGCGCCTGCGGGATCATCACTTCGGGCTTATTGAGCGGAATCATGTCGAGATAAACGCAGGTCTGCCGCAGGTGATATTGCGCCCGGCCGGTGCCGAACAGGCCCATGCTCGCGCCCATCATCGCCACCGGCTTGCCGGCGAACGGCTGATCGGGCGGCCGCGACGCCCAGTCGATCGCGTTCTTGAGCACGCCCGACATCGAATAATTGTATTCCGGTGTGACGAACAGCAAGCCGTCGGCCGCCTTGATCCGGCGCCGCAGGTCCTCGACCACCGTCGGGAAGCCCTGTTGCCGGACGTCTTCGTTGTAGGGTGGAACCTCGCCGAGCCGGTCATACTGATCGAGTGTCATGCCGGACGGCAGGTTTTCGGCCGCCGCTTTGAGCGCCATCCGGTTAAAGGAGCCTTTGCGCAAACTACCGCAGATCGCGAAGACCGTGATTGCGTCAGCCATGATTCCTCCATCGCGTCACGCAGGCACAGGAAGCACGTCGCGCCGATCGGATCAAGGCCGACCCCCGCTGCGGCGACGCTTCAGAGGCCGAACGAGAAACGGAAACCGGCATAGCTGTCCTCGCCCTGCTGGCCGTAGAACTCCTTGGTGCGGGTCAACAACCCGATGTCGAGACGCAACTCGTTCCGCCAGAAAAGCGCGACGCCGGCCGTCAAATCGCCGACCAGCGGCTTCTTTCCGACATGCGCGCTCGACGCGAAGGTGTTGCCGTCGAGGAAGATGTTTTGCGCGACCGCGCGCCCTTCGGCGCCGGCGAAAACATACCAGCCGAGCGGTTCGGTCATGCGGGCGGCGGCGAACCAGTCGCTGCCCGACGGCGCCGGGCGGATGCGCGCCGGACCGTAGTCGGCGTCCAGGTCCTGGCCGATGCGCAGCATGCCGCCGACCGCGCCATAGGTGAACACATTGCCGGCGGTCACCCCGGCCGACGGCACGACGTCGACGCCGACCCCGTCGAGGTCGGTGAGACACACGCGCCAGTGTTTGTCGTACGAGACCGCCAAAGCGGGCTCGTTCTTCAACTGGCCGTGCCAGCCCTGTCCGCCGGGAATGCCGACGACGAACTGGTGCCAGTCATTCTGTACCTGGCGGCCGAGCGCCGCCGGACCGACCACGCCGACCAGCAATTCGAGGCCGGTCAGCTGATTGCCGTTCTCCTGCAACAGCGCGCCGCCGGTGTAAAGCCAAGCGGCATACGGGCGGTCATGCGGATCGGGCGGATTGAGCGTGAGGTTCGTGGGCGTGAAAATGCTCTGGCCGAGAAAGATCCAGTCAACGCGGCGCTCGCTGGCCGCGGCATCCGGGAACAACGGCGGCATCAGATCGAACGCCTTGTAGCGCCAATCGTCCGCCGGCAGCGGATCGGACAGGTACGCGCCGCGAAGGCCCTGGGTGTAGTGCTTGTCGCTGGTGAAGAAGAGCGAGTCGTTCTCTTCGAGAATCGAGAGTTGTCCGGCGTGCGCCGCCGCCGCACAAAGACTCACTCCGGCCAGGACAGCAGCGGCACAGGCTCGCATCGCCCCGTATTAACGCGCCGCGGCCCGATTTAGCTCCACACCACCCTGAGTCAGGCCGCCGCGCTCCCGCCCAGCCGCCGCCCATTGCGAGGAATAATTGGGCGGTGTCGACATAGCGTTGCGCCTCGGCCTGCGCACAACCCAAGCGCGCGCGTTGATAGAGGCGCGATGCGTCGAGCACTTGCAGCAAAGCGATGTCGTCCGCCTGATAGGCGCGACGGGTCAGATCGAGCGACCGGCGCGAAGAATCGAGAGCCGTACGCTGTTCGCCAAGCAGCCGCGTGTCGTGCGCCAGCGCGTCGAGAGTGTCGGCCACCTGGGCGAAGGATTGCAGCACCACCTGCTGATAGGTCGCGCGCGCCGAATCGAAATTATCCTCGGCCGCGCGCTCTTGCGCCCGCAATACGCCGTCGTGGAAGAGCGGCGCGGTAACGCCGGCACCGAAGTTCCAGGCGTTGTCGCCGGCCGCGAGCAAGGTATGCGGCGCGAGGCCGATCTGTTCGACCGCCGTCGTCAGCGTGATGTCGGGATAGAGCTGCGCCGCGGCGACGATCCAGCCGATGCGGGTCCAGCCGGTCGACGACCCGATGCGCGACGCGACATTGAGAGCGACGAACGACGCCCAGGTGGCGACGCCCATCGACAAGACGACGAGCATCGGATCGTGAGCGCCATTAAGGATGCTGGTTATGCCCGCGGCTGTGGAATGCAAGGAAATCAGCGGCGGAGGATGAACGAAAATCCTTAATGTTGCGTTTGCCCCGGTGCGTCGCGCCGAACGCGACGCTATGGTCGAAGTAAAGTTAACGACGGAGGCGGCGATGGGCGAACCGACGGCAACGCTCGACGCGCGGACTATCACGCTGCACCGGACGGGCAATGGGCCGCCACTCGTGTTGCTGCACTGCCTCGGCGTCGATCATCGGTTGTGGCCGATCGCACTTGCCGGCACGGAGCGCATGCACACGTTGCTCGCTTATGATTTCCCCGGCCATGGCGAAAGTCGCGCGCCGTCGGCGCCGTATGGCATTGCCGACCTGTCGTCCCAGTTGGCGGCGGTCCTCGACCGGGCGGGCGTCGCCCGTGCCACGGTCGCCGGCATTTCGCTGGGCGGCTTGGTCGCGCAACATTTCGCCGCCAGCTTCCCAGCGCGCATCGATCGGCTCGTGCTGATCGATACGACGCCGCGCTATACGGACGAGTTGTGCAAGATGTGGGCGGTACGAGCCGCGCAGGCGCGCAAGGACGGCGTCAAATCGCTCATTCCGGGCCTGCTCGAGATCTGGTTCACGCCGTCGTTCGTGGCCCAGGACCCGCCGGCGGTGCGCTATGTCCGCGACACGCTCGAACGCTGCTCCGGCGAGGGTTATGCCCGCGCCTGCGAGGCGCTGGCAGCGGCCGATTTGCGCGATCTGACGGCCACGATCGGCGCACCGACGCTGGTGGTGTGCGGCGAGCAGGACATTCCGAGCTTTCTCGACGCCGCGCGCTGGCTCAAGGCCAACATCGCGAACGCAAAGCTGGCTTGGTTGGCGCCGGCACGGCACGCCTCGATCCTGGAACAGCCGGACGCGTTCCGGCGGACGTTGCGCGACTTCCTCGCCTAGCGCGGCAGGTCGGACCGGCCCATCAGAAACTCGTCGACCGCGCGGGCGCATTGCCGGCCTTCGCGGATCGCCCACACCACCAGCGACTGGCCGCGGCGCGCGTCGCCGGCGGCGAACACCTTGTCGACGCTGGTGCGGTAATTCTCGGTGTTGGCCTTGATGTTGCCGCGCGGATCGAGCGTCAGGCCGAGGCCTTCGACCGCGCCCGGCTTGACCGGATGGAGGAAGCCCATGGCCAGCAGCACGAGCTCGGCCGGGATGTGGAAGGCGCTGTTCGACAGCTCGACCATCTGCGTGCGACCGTCGCCGTCGCGGTGCCACTGCACGCGGACGCAATCGAGACCGGTGACTCG
>JAGXBG010000116.1 GCA_018971215.1 Alphaproteobacteria bacterium | reverse complement strand
TTCAGCGCCGAGGCGCCGCCGAAATAGGCTTGGCTCAGATTCACGAATACCGGATCGGCGATCAGCCGCTGGTACGCCGGAATTTGCCAGACCTTGGCTTCGGGCAAGATGTAACGCGGCGTTAGCGGATGGTCAGGATCGAAGGTCGGCAGGGTTTCGAGCTGGTTGCCATTGAGCCGAGCCCAGCCATCGGCTGCCCGGGCTGATCGGACGATTTCGTCGCAAAACGACGCGGGCAGACGCTGCGGAAAGATGTAATAGCCGTCACGGCGTATGCGATCGGCGATTTCCGTCAACGCGTCGGCATCGAATGTTCCGAGCCGGCTGACGAAGCGGTGGATCGGCGCCGGCGCCGGCCGCAGCCGGCGCATCACCCGCCGCAGCAAATCGGTCGAAGCCCCGTTGGTCGCGCAATGCAAGTAGAGAAGGGCGTTCCATGTGCCGTGGCCCGCCTCGCCGCGCCACGAATAGCACAACATCCCTACGACGGCCTGCCACACGGACCGAGCGAGCGCATAAGCGCGGATGAGTGCGTCGCGGATCGTCACGCGTGCACCTGCGCGGCTGGTTGCGCCGGCTGGATGCGGTATTCGAGCGAGACCAGTCCCTGCCGCGCGTAGGTATCCATCGTGTCGGAGCCGATGACCAGGAGCGGCAAGTCGACGTTGGCGTCGATCACGTCGTAAAAGGCCCGGCAATCGACGTAACCGAGTGCGGCATAAATCGAGATTTCGCCCGGACGCAGCGGAACGTTCGGCAAGACCAGCTCGAAGGTGCCGCTCTGCCCCGCGGCAAGCGGCCTGTCGCTAAGCGGTTCACGGATCGTCGTGATCTGCTGGCCGTCGATGGCTGCCCGGAGCATGAGAAGGAAGCCGAGGTCACGCACCGGTTCCAGCACTTCGTAGGAAAAGCGCAAGCGCACCGTGTCGCCGGATTGAAACCGCCACGTCGCCTTCTCGGTCTGGTCGAGCGCGGTGATCGCCGTAAAGCGCACCGCGCCGCTGGTGCGGTTGAGCCGATCCTTGAGTCCGGATTTATGCAGGTCAATGAGGCTCGGCACCGACCGCATGTACCGTTCGATCCCCTCCTCGACCGGGCCGTCGAACAGCAGAGATCCATGATCGAGCACCAGCACGCGCCGGCAGAAGGTGCGGATCGCTTGCAAATTGTGGCTAACGAACAGCACGGTCCGCCCTTCGCGGCGCGCAGCGTCGTTGAGGCGGCCGAGTGACTTGCGCTGGAAGCTGGCGTCGCCCACCGCCAGCACTTCGTCGACGATGAGGATTTCGGGATCGAGAAAGGCCGCGACTGCGAAGGCCAGCCGCACGTACATGCCCGACGAATAGCGCTTCACGGGCGTGTCGATGAACTTCTCGACTTCGGAGAACGCCACGATCTCGTCGAACTTGGCCGCCACCTCGCGGTAGGTCATGCCGAGGATCGTGCCGCTGAGATAGATATTATCGCGTCCGGTTAGTTCCGGGTGGAATCCGGTGCCGACCTCGAGCAGCGTGCCGACCCGACCGCGCACCCGCGCGCGGCCTTCGGTCGGCACGGTGATCCGGGACAGCAATTTCAGCAGCGTGCTCTTGCCGGCGCCGTTGCGGCCAATGATTCCGACAGCCTCGCCGCATTCGACTGCAAACGACACATTGCGCAGCGCCCAAAGGTCCTGCAGCTCGCCGGACCGCCATCGCGGCAACAGCGCCTGGACCGCCTGGCGGACGCGCGTGCGCGAGGCGTCCTCGCCCAGCAAATAGCGCTTGCCGATCGTCTCGGTTTCGATCGCGTATTCAGTCATCAGATCCGATCCACGGCAAAGCGCTCAAGCCGCGCAAAGACGCTGAGGCCGGCGAGCAGCATCACGATCGACAGTCCGACGCACCAAGCGACGTCCACGACGCTCGGCGGCGACGCGCCGGCGACGAACGACCAGCGGAACCCTTCGAGCAATCCGACCAGCGGGTTCAGGTGATAGAGCATTTGCCACCGCGCCGGCACCACCGTCTCCGCGTACATCACTGGCGAGACGTAAAAGAGGAGCTGCAGAACGGAAGGAACGACCAGGCGCATGTCGCGGTAGATCGCGTCCAGCATCGTGACCCAGAGGCCGACCGCGAACGCCATCACGAGCGCCAGAAAGACAAAGGCCGGCGACAGCAAAATGGGCCAGCCGGGAAAACGGCCGTAAGCGACCGTGGCAATCAGCAGCATCGCGTAGACCGGAAGGAAATCAACGACCGCCGTCAGCAGCGCTGCCGCCGGAACCAGGACGCGCGGGAAATAGACCTTGAGGATGACGTTGCTGCTGCTGGCGAGTGAGATGCCGGTATCGGTGACCACCCGATTGAAGGCCGTCCACAGCGCCGTGCCGGTGAAGGCGAACAGCGCATACGGCAGCCCACCCGACGGCACCGACAGCAGCGCACCGAGGATCAACGTCAGCATGCCGGTCAGCAGCAGCGGCTGGATCACGATCCAAGCGCTGCCCAAGATCGTCTGCTTGTAGCGCACCTTGATGTTGCGCTGCGCCAGCATGACTGCCAATTGGCGATGGCGCCAGGCATCGCGGAGATCGGGAAAAGTTGGCTCGCGGCTGGTGATTTCGGTCACCGCCGAGGTGGCATGTCGATCGGGATGGAAGGTCATGAGCGCGGCAATTCGATGATGCGTGTCGGTGGACTTAGCGCAGGAACAGGAAGGCGTGCGTCTCGCGCGCTTTCCACGCCAGGCGATAGCCGGCGCGTTCGTGTGCGGCGACAAATTCGGCGCGCGGCAGTCGCGTCGCAGGGTACGAGACCGCGCGGTCTGTGACGCCTTCGGGCAAAGGACCAGGACCGTTATCCTTGAGGCGCGACGTTTGGATGAAGCGCTCGCGCCGGTCGGCGAGCATCAACCGCGCCCACAGCATGGCCGGCGCACCGAGCCCGATCAGCGCATCGAGCGCCGCCTCCGGTTCCGGGGCGTACTGCAACGCGCTATCGCAATGCATCAGGTCCGCCCGTCCGAGCCAGACTGCCGCCGCGGCGATGTCGGAATAAAACCGCAGCTCGTCATTGCCGAGCTTCGCGGCCGCCGCTGCGGCCATCGCCGGCGTCTCGATCACCGCCCACCGCATCGTGCGCGACGGGAACGCGGCTTTCGCCACCAGGAAATGCGATCCGGCCGCGCCGCCGAAATCGAGCACGCGCAACGGCTGCGCCCCGCCTGCCGCCGCGACGCCGGCAATCGTCGGCAAGAGCTGTTCGCCGGACAGGAAGTCGTCGATGCGCGCCAGCTCGCGCAAGCGGGAAGTCTTGCGCACGATGACGTCGACGAGCGTCGCGTCGCCGTAGCCGTCCGAATGGGCGTCGTCTTTCGTCCGCCATGTGGGGAATTGGATGATGGTCGTTCTCGCTTGCGTTGCGACGGCAGCCCGTCTGTCACGAAATTTCCATGCTACCGCAGTTCGGGTGACTCGCTGCCACCCGTCGGCCAATTCAATGGCGGCGTTGGCCGCCGAGATCAAACCGCGGCGACGGCCGCGGTCTCGAGCACGACGCGAACTTTGCGCCCCAGGAAATTGAGCAGGATCGCCACGCGCTCGTGATCGGCGATACCCTCGAACAAGCCGAGGCACGTCTCGAACACACCGTTCAATACCTGAATCTTCTGGCCCGGCGCAAACTGCACGCGCGTCTCGAGCTTGACGAAACCGCCTTCATCCTCGCGGCTTCTGAGTCCGTCGACCACTTGATCGGTCACAGGCGCCGGCGCGTCGCCGTTGGCGACCAGCCGTGCGACGCCAAAAGTCGATTGAATCGAACGCCAGCGCTGCGTCGCCATGTCGACGGCGACGAAGAGATAACGCGGGAACAACGGCGCCGCGACCAGGTCGACCTGGCGCGCATGCCGCCGCCGCTTCCGATAGCGCGGCAGGTAGGTTTCGAAGCCCTGACGGACCAGATGCGCCGCAGCCTTGGCCTCGGCGTGTGGATGGGTCTGGACGACGTACCAGCGACGCGACACCGTCATTGCGCCGCCTCCTGCGATGCGCCGCTGGTCGACACGTCGAGCAGGTCCGGCGCGAGCACGCGAGCCGCGCCGTACCGGTTGGCGGCGGCATCGAACGATGCCTGCGCGGCCGCCAGGTCGGTGACGACAACGCCGTCGAAGGCTTCCGGCACGGCTTCGAATGACGGAAATACGGGCACGCCGACGAAGTTCGTTTGATTGGATTTTGAATCGACGATGGCAACAATGCGGACGCCCGCCTCGAGCGCGCAGAGGCTCGCGATTTCGGCCAAATCGGAAACGCCCGCGAGCGCGATCCGGCTCCAGCCGCGCTGCTTGGCTTTCGTCAGGACGCCGGCGCATTCACCGCGCGCACGCCGGAAGAACGAGAACGAAACCGACAGATACTCGACCGTCAGGCGGGATTTTTCCGCAAAGCCCTTGGGCGTCAGGTAATAGCGATAGCGCCGCGCCGGCGCTTCCTTGACCTTGACCAGGCCCTTCTTCACGCACCGCTTGAGGTAGGCATTGACGAGGCCGAGCGCGATGTCGAATTCGGCCGCCAGCCGACGCTGCGATTGCTCGCTGTCGCGCTCAACCGATTGAAGCAGACCCAGTACGATCCGCGGGTCTTCGGTCTTATCGACCTGCATGGCAGTGCCGTCTCCGCTGAAACCCGCCTTTCTATCGCGTTCATTTTATGAACGTCAAGCCTTAATGTTCAAGTCGTGAACATTTCTATCTCTTTGAAATACCTACGTGATAATGTACCGCTATGGCCCTGGCCTGCCCTTGAGAGGCTTTCGGACGCCGCGCGCACCATGCCCGGACAATTCCGCATCCTATTGCTGAACACGGATTACAGGCTGTTCCTGGCGTGGTTTTACGGCAGCCAGCCGACCCTGGCGTTACGGCGCTACGAACGACAGCTTGCGGCGCGCAACGCGAGCCTGTTCGGCACCGCGGATTTCATGTCGTCGCACCTGAACGTGTGTGGCAATTCCGCGATCGACATCCACGCCAACAATCGCCCGCTGCAGGAAGCCTGGATGACGGAGCATCGCCGCCAATTCCGCGGGTGGCCGATCCGTCTTGCGAGTTGCGCCATACCGGGGCGGCTCAAGCGCCGCCTGGTCGATCGCGGTGTCGGTAGCCCGCGCTTTTTTGAAATTCTTCGCGCGCAAGTCGCCGCCTTCGCGCCGACGGTGCTTTACAACCACGACCCGAGCGGCATTCCCGCCGACAGCCTCAAGGCCATCCTGCCGCGCGATTGCGCTCTCGTCGCCCAGATCGCCTCGCCGCCCAATCCCGCGACAAACTGGGCGGCGTACGATCTGGTGATCTCCTCGCTGCCGAATCTCGTCGCCGACTTCCGGCGCCAAGGCGTCGCTGCCGAGTATCTGCCGCTGGCATTCGAGCCTCGCGTTCTGGCGGCCGTCCCCGACGCTCCGCGCGACGTTCCGATCTCGTTCGTCGGCAGCGTCTCGCCGGCCCATCGCGAACGGATCGATTTCCTCGAGACGGTGGCGCGACGCACCGACTTGGCGATCTGGACCGATCTTCCGCCGGCGCTTCCGTCGGCGAGCGCGATCCGCGCGCACCATCGCGCCAGCGCTTGGGGCCGAGAAATGTTTCAGATCCTGCGCCGTTCGCAGATCACGCTGAACCGCCACATCGACGTGTCGGCGAATTTCGCCAACAACATGCGCCTGTTCGAAGCGACCGGCATGGGCGCCTGCCTCGTTACCGACGCGAAGGACAATCTGGCCGATTTATTCGAGCCCGGGAAAGAAGTCGTGACTTATGCTTCGACCGACGAATGCGTGGAAAAGACGCGCTATCTCGCCGATCGTCCGGCCGAGCGCCAACGCATCGCCGCCGCGGGGCAAACGCGCTGCCTGGCCGACCATACCTACGAGCGCCGCATGGCCGAACTCGTTGCCATCCTGACGCGGCGCTTCGGATAATGACGCCATGAGCGGTCTTCGCGGATGGTTCAGACGTATCGCAGACGGTGCCGTCAGGCGGTTTCCGGCGGTGGCGGCGCGACTCGCATGTCATATTCTTCAGGTCGAGCACGACGCCCACCGCTTGCCGGACGCCGCCGTCGCAAGGCTCGAGACGCTGGCCAGCGCCGCGGCCGCGCATGGCGCGGACGGCAACCCCGCCGCCGACCGCCAGGAGAGCTACGCCCAGGAAGGCGAAGATCTGATCGTCGCGCGCCTCGTCGGCAACAAGAGCGACGGATTTTACGTCGACGTCGGCGCGCATCATCCGGTGCGCCATTCGAACACCTACCGGCTCTATCGCCGCGGCTGGCACGGCATCAACATCGACGCCACACCCGGATCGATGGAGCGCTTCCGCCGCCTGCGGCCGCGCGACATCAACGTCGAGTGTCTCGTGGCCGCTGGCGCCGAGCCGCAGCCGTTCCACGTTTTGTCGGAGCCGGCGCTCAATACCGCATCGCGCGTCTTGGCCGAGCAGCGGCGAGCCGAGAACCCGCAATACCGCGTGACCGAAACTGTGGCTTTGCGTCCGCGCACACTCGCGTCGATTCTCGGCGAGCATCTGCCCGCGGGCCAGCCGATCGACCTCATGAGCGTCGATGTCGAAGGGCTGGACCTGGAAGTGCTGCGCTCGAACGACTGGAAAACCTACCGGCCTGGCATCCTGCTGGTCGAGCTATTGGCAACGGCGCTCGGCGAGCTCGAACAGCATGAGATCGTGCGCTTTTTGCGGGCGCAATCCTACCGCCCGATCGCCAAGCTCTATAACACGGTGATTTTCACACCGGGCGCCCTGCCGTGAACACGGCGCCGGGCCTAACCGAAAGCTCCGGCTCGCCCCGGCACGTCACCCGTGCTACATAGGGCGCGCTCATGCCAAGGCCCGGCCGACACGCGGAACCGAAGGAATGACCGTCGATACAAAAGACACCCGCGCCGCAGCGCGCGCATCGACGCCGGTGGTCAGCGCCGACGATCTGCGCGGCTATATCGAGACGCTCGGCGGCACCTTGCGCCAGTGCGCGGTGACGTCGGAGGACGGCCAGCGCGTCGATCTGGTTCAAGGCATCAATTGGGCGATCGAGCACGCACGCCGGACGCATGCCGACGGCAACAAGCTCATGTTCATCGGCAACGGTGGCAGCGCGAGCATCGCCAGCCACATGGCGACCGACTATTCGAAAAATGGCGGCCTGCGCGCGCAATCGTTCAACGACAGCGCGATGCTGACCTGCCTCGGCAACGATCTCGGCTACGAGAACGTGTTCGCCAAGCAGATCGAGCTCTACGCGCGGCCGCGCGACCTCCTCATCGCCATCAGCAGCTCCGGCCGCTCAGCCAACATCCTGAATGGCGTCAAGGCGGCCCGCGCCGCCGGCTGCCTGGTCATAACGCTGTCGGGATTCGGCGCCGACAATCCGCTGCGGCGGCTCGGCGACATCAACTTCTACCTGGCGTCGGATCAATACGGCTTCGTCGAGATCGGCCATCTCGCGATTTGCCACGCCATCCTCGATTTCTCGTGCGGCTGGCGGAGCGCCGGTTCACAGCGCTGACGGCGGGTCCGGCGAATTTCTATACGAGATCGGAGCGCGTTTCGTCCCGCCGGATTTGTGCGGGGTCGCCACGGCGGTAAGTGAATATATAGGCGGCAAGGAGAGCCATCACTGTAACGATGCTGATGGCGATGCCAGCCCAAGCGCTCCAGGGCCGCAATTGCACCAAAACTTCCGATGTCCCGGCTGGAACCTGCGCAGCGGCAAAGATGCTGTTGGCGCGTATCAACGGCACGGTGTGTCCGTTGACATAGACGCGCCACCATTTGTCGTATTTTACGCCGAGAAGCACCAACGCTGGCTTGTCGGTCTTGACGACGAATTTTGTCCATCGTCCGGCAACGCCAATCGGATCGAGCACGGTGCCATGTTGATGGAGGACGGGCTCGCCTTGCTCCGTGACGACGGCCGACTTCAGCTCCGC
>JAGXBG010000115.1 GCA_018971215.1 Alphaproteobacteria bacterium | reverse complement strand
TACGCTTCACTCGAAGCTCGCTTCAAGCGTCTCGGCCTCGTCAACGAGGCGGTGGCGATGCTGAATTGGGACACCGCCGCGATGATGCCCAACGGCGGCGCGGCAGTGCGCGCCGAGCAGCTCGCCGAGCTCAAGGTCATCGCGCACGAAATCCTCGCCGATCCGCGGCTTGCCGATGTCATGGACGATGCCGGACGCGACGGCCTCGACGATTGGCAGCGCGCCAATCTTGCGGAGATGCGCCGGCTGTGGCTGCACGCCATCGCGGTGCCGGCCGATTTGGTCGCAGCCTATTCGCGCGCTTGCTCGGAATGCGAGATGGCCTGGCGCAAGGCGCGGCCGGCCAACGACTTCGCCGCGATTCAGCCGTTGCTGCAACACGTCCTCGACCTGACACGCGAAGTTGCCGCCGCCAAGGCGGCCAAGCTCGGTGTCTCGTCGTACGAAGCCTTGCTCGATCAGTTCGAGCCGGGCGGCCGCATCGCCGAGATCGACCAGCTGTTCGACCATCTGGCCGAACGGCTGCCGGCGCTGATCGAAGGCGCGCTGGCAGCGCAGGCCGCACGCACGCCGCCGCTGCGGCCGGCAGGTCCATTTCCGGTCGAGGCGCAGCGCCAGGCGGCGCAGCAATTGATGGCGCGACTCGGATTCGAGTTCGATCACGGGCGGCTCGACCAGAGCCTGCATCCGTTCTGCGGCGGCACGCCCGACGACGTACGCATCACCACGCGTTACGACGAGGCCGATTTCGCGCGCGCGCTGATGGGCGTGCTGCACGAAACCGGTCACGCGCTTTATGAACGCGGTCTGCCGGCGGCGTGGCGGCGGCAGCCGGTCGGCGAAGCGCGCGGCATGAGCATCCACGAGAGCCAATCGCTGCTCATTGAAATGCAGGTTTGCCGCTCGCGCGAATTCCTCGAATTCGCGGCGCCGATCCTGCGCGACTGTTTCGGTGGCCGCGGACCGGAATGGACCGCGGAAAACCTCTATCGCCTCGGCACGCGCGTGGCGCGCTCGCTGATTCGCGTCGATGCCGACGAGGTGACCTATCCGGCGCACGTCGTCCTGCGCTATCGGCTGGAGCGCGCATTGATATCCTCCGAGCTCGATCTCGCCGATCTGCCGGATGCCTGGTCGGAAGGCCTGGAGCGGCTGCTGGCGGTGACGCCGCCCGACGACCGCAACGGCTGCCTCCAGGACATCCACTGGTACGACGGCGCGTGGGGTTATTTCCCGACCTATACACTCGGTGCCATGACCGCGGCGCAGCTTTTCCATGCTGCCAAACAGGCGGTGCCGGCGATCCCGGACGCTATCGCCCATGGCGATTTCACGCCGCTGCTGGGCTGGCTGCGCGCCAATGTGCACGGCCTTGGCTCACGCTATTCCGCCCGCGACATCCTGGTGCGCGCCACCGGCAAACCGCTCGACGCGGCGATTTTCGAGGGCCACTTGCGCGCGCGCTATCTCGCGGCATAGGCTCGGCCTCGACCGCCGCATTTCACGGATACCGATGCGCTACATCAGCACTCGCCACGGCCGCGCCGCGGCGACAGGCCGGGACTTCGACGAAATTCTGTTGACCGGCTTGGCGCCGGACGGCGGCCTCTATGTGCCGCAACGCCTGCCGCGCTACCGCGCCGCGTGGTTCGACGCACTGCGCGGCCTGTCTTATGCCGAGGTCGCGGCGCGCGTGACGCAGCCGTTTCTCGGCAACGCCGTGCCGGTGGCGGAGTGGCGCCGCATGATCGAAGCCGCCTATCGCCCGTTCACGCATCCGGCAGTCGCGCCGCTGCGGCAGCTCGACAGCGGCCTCTGGCTGCTCGAGCTGTTCCACGGCCCGACGCTCGCTTTCAAGGATTATGCGTTGCAGCTCGTCGGCCCGCTGTTCGATCGCGTTCTGCGCAAGCGCCGCCGCCGTGTCACCATCATCGGCGCCACCTCGGGCGACACCGGTTCGGCGGCGATCGAGGCGTGCCGCGACCGCGAGGCCATCGATCTTTTCATGCTCTATCCCGCCGGCCGTATCTCCGAGGTGCAGCGGCGGCAGATGACGACGGTGCCGGCGCCCAACGTCCATGCCGTCGCCGTCGAGGGAACGTTCGACGATTGCCAGGATTTGGTGAAGGCGATGTTCGCCGACGCTGCCTTCCGCGACGAACTCGGCTTGTCCGCGGTCAACTCGATCAACTGGGCGCGGATCATGGCCCAGATCGTCTATTACGTCGCGGCGGCGGTGGCGCTGGGTGCGCCGGCGCACGACGTTGCCTTCGCCGTGCCGACCGGCAATTTCGGCAACGTCTATGCCGCCCACGTCGCGCGCCGCATGGGCCTGCCGATCGCGCGGCTGGCGATCGCCACCAACCGGAACGATATTCTGACCCGATTCTTCGCCCGCGGTACGATGAGCCTCGGCGCCGTCGAGCCGACGATCAGCCCAAGCATGGACATCCAGGTGTCGAGCAATTTCGAGCGCTTTTTCTTCGAGCTCGCCGGTCACAGCGGCCCGAAAACCGAAGCCGCGTTCAAACACTTCCGTGCCAGCGGCACATTACCGACGACGCGGCGGCAGTGGCAGGCGGCGCGCGCGTTGTTCCAGGCCGAACGCGTCGATGACGACGCGACGCGCGCCACTATGGGCGAGCTCTATCGTGCGGCCGGCGTGCTGATCGATCCGCATACGGCCGTGGCGCTGACTGCGGCGCGGCGGGTGCGGCGTGAACCGGCGACGCCGATGGTGGTCATCGGAACCGCGCATCCGGCCAAGTTCCCGGACGCGGTGATGGCGGCGTGCGGCGTACGGCCGGCGATGCCGCCGCGCCTCGCCAATCTCATGGCCTTGCCCGAACGGCGAGTCAGCCTGCCCAACGATCTCGCTGCCGTGCAGAACTTCGTCCGGGCGCATGTGCGCCAAGGGGTGGCGGCATGACCATCCGCGTCAGCCGGCTCGCCAACGGCATGCGCGTCGTCACCGACGCGATGGATTCGGTCGAGACCGTCTCGCTCGGCGTCTGGGTGGACGTCGGCACGCGGCACGAACCGAAAGAGATCAACGGCGTCGCCCACGTACTCGAGCACATGGCGTTCAAGGGCACGACGCGGCGCTCGGCGCTCGAAATTGCGGCCGAGATCGAGGCAGTCGGCGGTCATCTCAACGCCTACACGTCGCGCGAGCACACCGCCTATTACGCCAAGGTAATGAAACCGGACGTATCGCTCGCGGTCGACATCCTCGCCGACATCCTGCAGCACTCGACCTTCGAGCCGGCGGAATTGGAGCGCGAGCGCGCGGTCATCTTGCAGGAGATCGGCCAGGCGCAGGACACGCCCGAGGACATCATCTACGACTATCTCCAGGAACAGGCGTTTCCCGACCAGCCGATGGGCCGACCGGTGCTCGGTCGCGCCCCGATCATCCGTACCATCGGCCGCGACGCGGTGGCCGGCTATCTGTCGCGCAACTACGCCGCGCCCGGCATGGTCTTGGCCGCGGCGGGCAATTGCGACCACGATGCGGTGGTGGCGTTGGCCGAACGCACCTTCGCCGCGTTGCCGGCACGCAGCCATGCCGCGACCGAGCCTGCACGCTATGTTGGCGGCGAATATCGCGAAGACCGCGACCTCGAGCAGGTTCATGTCCTGCTCGGCTTTCCCGGCTTCGCCTTCGCCGATCCGGACTACCACGCCGCGTCGGTCGTCTCGGCGGCGCTCGGCGGCGGCATGTCGTCGCGGCTCTTTCAGGAGATTCGCGAAAAGCGTGGCCTGGTCTATTCGATCTATTCGTTCAGCCATTCGTACAGCGACGGCGGCCTGTTCGGCGTTTACGCCGGCACCGGCGAGCGCGAGGCGGCCGAGCTGCTGCCTGTGCTGTGCGACGAAATCCGCAAGCTCGATCGCGGTCTCGATCTGGTCGAGCTCGATCGCGCCCGCGCCCAACTCAAGGCCGGTTTGCTGATGTCGCTCGAAGCGACATCCGCGCGCGCCGAGCACCACGGCAATCACGTGCTTGTGTTCGACCGGCCCTTCGATGCGGCTGATATCATCCGCCGCATCGATGCGGTCGACGCCGCCGCGGTGGCACGCGTCGCCGCGCGCCTGATCGCGGCGCGGCCGACCTTCGCGGCGCTGGGTCCGATCGGTGCCGTCGAGGATTACGACCGCCTCGCGCGGCGCCTGGCGGCGTAAAGGAGGCGCTGGTGGGGTCGGAACTGCTGGCCATCACCCGTCTCTTCGGCGCCGCGCCGCCGCCGTTCCGGCTCGTTGGTCCGCGCATCACGTTGCGCACGCCCGAGCGCGAGGATTTCGACGATTGGGCGATCCTGCGTGCCGAATCGCGCGGCTTCCTCGCGCCGTTCGAGCCGAGTTGGCCCAGCGACGCGGTGACCCGGGCCGGCTTCCGCCGGCGCTTGCAGCGCTATGCCGCCGACTGGCGCAGCGATCAGGGCTACAGCTTCCTGCTGATTCGCCGCGCCGACCGCGTGTTGCTGGGTGGCATCAGCCTGTCAAATGTACGGCGCGGCGTCGCCGAAACCGCCAGCCTCGGCTATTGGATCGGCGAACGCTTCGCCCGCCAAGGCTATATGACCGACGGGCTCAGGCTCGCGCTCGCTTTCGCGTTCGACCGGTTACGGCTGCACCGGGTCGAGGCGGCTTGCCTGCCGCACAACCATGCGAGCCGGCGGTTGTTGTTGAAAAGCGGCTTCCGCGAAGAGGGCTTCGCTAAGGAGTATCTGTCGATCGACGGCCGTTGGCAGGATCACCTGCTGTTCGGCCTGCTGGCCAGCGAATGGGCGCAACATGGCGAGCTGACGCGCGCCTCGGAAACGGTGTCGTGAAAGGTTCAGGCGCGTCCGGATTCGCCGGACAACGACAGCAGATCGACGCCAAGCTTGGCGAGCGCGCGCCGCCATTTGTCGTCCTGCTGGGCGTCGAATACGAGCTCCTCGTCGGCGGCGACGCTCAGCCAGCCGTTCGCCTGAATCTCGGAATCGAGCTGGCCGGGACCCCAGCCGGCATATCCCAGCGCGAGCAGGCTGCGTTTGGGTCCGCCGCCGCGGCCGATGGCGCGCAGGATTTCGAGCGTGGCGGTGAGTGCGACGTTGCCGCCGACGACCAGCGTGCCGTCCTCGACGTAATCGGCCGAGTGCAGCACGAAGCCGCGGCCGGCCTCGACCGGGCCGCCGAAATGGATACGCTTCTCGCTCTTCGTCCCGGTCGTTTCGATGCCGAGCTGCTTCATCAGCGCCGGCCAGGTCACGTCGTCGAGCAGCCGATTGACGACGAGGCCCATCGCGCCGTCCTCGTTGTGGGCGCAGAGATAGACCACCGCGCGCGCGAAGCGCGGGTCCTGCATCTGCGGCATGGCGACGAGAAGATGGCCAGAAAGCGACGTCACGATAACCTCCAGGTTTCTCAAATAAGCCCGCGCTGCCGGCCTTGCAAGACACGCCGGCGTGTCTGGCGCGCGATTGCGGCATTGGCGTTGCTCGCGGCCTGCTTTGTGGCGCCAGCGCGCGCCGAGACCGCGTCCTCGTCCTGGTTCACCACCGACCAGGGCAAAGTGCGGCTCATCGCGGCGCACGCCGCGCTCGCCGGACAGGAAACGCAGACGCTCGGTCTCGAGTTCCGCATGGCGCCGGGGTGGCACATCTATTGGCGTTCGCCGGGCGATGCGGGTTATCCGCCGCATCTCGATTGGACGGGCTCGCAGAACCTAGCGCATGCCGACATTCTGTGGCCGGCGCCGCAGCGCTTTTCGGTCCTGGGGCTCGAGACCATGGGCTACAGCGACGCCGTAGTCCTGCCGATTGCCGTTCGCGTCGCCGATCCGGCAAAACCGCTCGATCTGACGGCGCATCTCGATTACCTCACATGCCGCGAGATCTGCGTGCCCTATCAGACCGTGTTGCGCCTGGCGTTGCCGGCGGGCGCGCCGCCGACCGATGCGGCCGGCTACGCCGCGCTCATCGATCAGTTCCGGGCGCAAGTGCCGGGCGACGGCAGCAAGGTCGGACTCAAATTCGACGGCGCGGCGATCGATCACGGACCACGGCCGGCCTTGTTGTTGCACGTGACGGCGTCGCCGCCGCTGGCGTCGCCCGATGCGTTCGTCGAAGGCGCCGCCAGCGTCGCTTTCGGCGCGCCGCGGCTGACGGCCGGTGCGCAACCGGGCGACAACCTGTTGCGGCTGCCGCTTGACGGCGGCAGCATCGATGCGCTCGTCAAACTGGTCGGCAAGCCGCTCACCGTCACGCTCACCGACGGCGCGCGTGCGATGATGGCTACGATCGTACCGGCGCTGGCGCCGCCGCCCGCAGTCGACTGGACGCGGTTGTTGCCGATGCTCGCTTTGGCGCTGGCCGGTGGCTTCATCCTCAACTTCATGCCCTGCGTGTTGCCCGTGTTGGCGCTTAAGCTGCTCGGCACCGTCGACCACGCGGCGCGCGGCCGCGGCGCGGTCCGCGTCGGCTTTCTGGCAAGCGCCGCCGGAATCGTCGTCGCGTTTCTCGCCTTGGCGGCCGTCGCCATCGGTTTCCGTGCCGTCGGTGTCGCGGTCGGCTGGGGGCTGCAATTCCAGCAACCGGTGTTTCTGATCGCGATGGCGGCGATCCTCACGGTGTTCGCAGCCAATCTTTGGGGGCTGTTCGAAATTCCGCTGCCGGCTTCCTTGACGGCGCTGGGCGAGGGACGCGCCCATCTCGGTAGCTTTTTCGCCGGCGTCTTGGCGACGCTGCTGGCGACGCCGTGCACCGCGCCGCTGCTGGGTACGGCGCTCGGTTTCGCGCTGCTGTCGCCGCCGCTGGCGGCGTTGGCGATCTTTGCGGCCATGGGCGTGGGTCTGGCGCTGCCCTATCTCGCGGTCGCGGCCGCGCCGGCGCTGGCGCTGTGGTTGCCGAAGGCCGGCCGGTGGATGGTGGAATTGAAGCGTGTTCTCGGCGTGGCGTTGGCTGGGACGGCGATCTGGTTGCTGTGGGTTCTGGCGGTCGAAAGCGGCGCTGCGATTGCAATCGTCTGCAGCGCACTGCTGATTGCGGTTGTGCTGGCCGTCGCCTGGATACGACCGGTGGCCGCGCGCCGGATTGCCGTCGTTGCGCTGATCGCCGGTGCGCTGGTGGCGCCGAATCTTGTCGCGCCGCCGCTGCCATCCGAGACGGCGGACGGATTCTGGCAGCCCTTCGACGAAAGCCGGATTGCGTCGCTGGTCGCGCAAGGACGCACCGTTTTTGTCGATGTCACTGCCGACTGGTGCCTCACGTGCAAGGTCAATGCGGCTTTTGCGCTGGCGCCGGCTGCGGTGCGCCGGCATCTGGCCGTGCCCGACGTCGTCGCGATGCGCGCTGACTGGACGCGCCCCAATCCCGCCATCGCGCGCTACCTGCGCGAGTTCGGCCGCTATGGCATTCCCTTCAACGTGGTCTATGGGCCGCGTGCGCCCCAGGGCGTGGTCTTGCCCGAAATCCTGACCCCGGACACGGTGTTGAACGGTCTCGCCCGGGCGGCGGCGCCCGCGGCACCGGCGACCGCGTCTACCGCCGCGCGGGGTGGATGATTTTTCGCCGCGGCCAGTCTATGGTGCGGCCCCGCAACGGCCCCAGCTCAGAATAGGAGAGGCAATGACCATCAAGGTTGGCGACAAGATTCCGTCGGTCAAGCTGATGACCATGACTGCGGATGGACCGAAACCGATCACGACGGACGACATCTTTAAGGGCAAGAAGGTCGTGTTGTTCGCGCTCCCTGGTGCCTTCACGCCGACCTGCTCCGCCAAGCATCTGCCGGGCTTTGTCGAGAAATTCGCGGCGCTGAAGGACAAGGGCATCGACGCCGTCGCCTGCCTGTCAGTCAACGACGCCTTCGTGATGGGCGCCTGGGGCAAGGACCAGAAGGTCGGCGAAAAGGTATTGATGCTGGCGGACGGCAGCGGCGATTTCACCAAGGCGGTCGGGCTCGAGCTCGACCTGACCGATCGTGGCCTCGGCAAGCGCTCGCAGCGCTATGCCATGGTGGTCG
>JAGXBG010000114.1 GCA_018971215.1 Alphaproteobacteria bacterium | reverse complement strand
TGCGCGAAGCCACTCGGCTCAGCGACGAAACGCTAACAACCTTGCGCGAAGCAAGGTGTGTTTAATATGTGTTCGATAATGCTCCGTTGCATTTGTTGACGCGCTCTCGACGCAATGACCGCGAATAACTTTTCACGCTCGGTCGACAAACATGGTGCACATACGCAAATTGATTCTCGCGCACGACAATTGAATCTACTGAATGTACTGAGTTCTGAAGCGATTGGCGTCGGTCACAATTTTGCCAAGGGCTCTAAGTTGCGCCGAACCACTCGACATCCGCGGCACGCACGTCGATGACTCTCGTCGGCGCTCCATCACACGGAAATCACAACGGTTATTACCGGCCAACGGTTATTACCGACCACCCAAAACAAAGCAGATGCCAGAAATCGGCGTGACATTTTTGGGTCTGGCGCGCGGCTTCGGGAATATTCCCCGTCTGGCTCCGTCTATCGATCCGAGGCTGTACGTGCATGGGAAAATAAGGAGGCGCAAGGTTATGCGAACGCGGATACGTAAGGCGGTGTTTCCGGTCGGCGGTCTCGGCACGCGGTTTTTGCCGGTGACGCGCTCACTGCCAAAAGAAATGCTGCCGGTCGTCGATACGCCCCTGATCCAATACGCGATCGATGAGGCCCGCGCGGCCGGCATCGAGGAATTCATCTTCGTCACCGGTCGGGGCAAATCGGCGATCGAGGATCATTTCGACCGCTGTCTCGAACTCGAGAACGTTTTGTCGACGCGCGGCAAAGCGCGCGAGATGAAAGCCATCGAACGTGAAGTTCCGCAACCCGGCCATGCCGTTTTCACCCGCCAGCAGCGGCCGCTCGGTCTCGGGCATGCCGTTTGGTGCGCCCGCAATCTCGTCGGCGATGAGCCTTTCGCCGTCATGCTACCCGACGACTTGATCATGGCCGAAACCCCATGCCTTGAGCAGATGACGCAGGCCTACGGATCGATTGGCGGGAACATGGTCGCCGTCATGGAGGTCTCGCCGGTGGAAACCAGCCGCTACGGCATTCTTTGCCCCGGTAACACCCAGGGACGCCTCGTTGAAGGACTCACGATCATCGAAAAGCCCAGACCCGAGAACGCGCCGTCGAACCTGGCCGCAATCGGCCGGTACATTCTCGAGCCCCGCATATTCCATCATCTGCACAAACTCCGACCCGGCGCAGGGGGCGAGTTGCAGCTCACGGATGGAATTTCGCGCATGGTCGGCGAAAGCCGTCTGCATGGCTTTCGTTTTTCCGGCCGGCGGTTCGACTGCGGCGATAAGATCGGATATTTCGAAGCGAATATCGCCTACGCCCTCGCGCGCCACGACCTGGCCGAAGACGCACGCAGGGTACTCGCCAGTTTCAGCACGGAGCGTCGTCAAGCGCCGTTCAGGGCGATCGACGGCGCAGAGTCACAGGACGTCAATCGTGCGACTGGGTCGTGAGCTAACGAGCACACACATCCCCCACGGACATTCGACAGTTCCTACGGCGCCGGCGCCAGCGCAGCCGCCGTGAACGAACGCCTCAAGGCCACGCCATAGCCGCGACATCACGGTGCCCAGGGGGAATTGGAGAACCCGCGCGACGTCCGGATAACTCATGCCGTCGAGCGCTACTATCAACACGTAATCTTCGAACTGATCGAGCCCGACCTCAGCCGAGCGCCGACGCCGAGCCGGTCGTGAATCGACGAAGGCGTTGTGCAGTATTGCGAATAGATAGGCGCGCGGATCTCTGAGGTGCCGCCACGCGGCCGCCGAGACGCGACGTGCAAGAGACAGTCTTGGACCAAATCGTCCACCTCGCCGGTGTTCCGGAGCAAGACGCTCGCGTAGCGCCGTAAGTCGCCGATATGAAGTGCGTTCGCCTTTTCGAAGGTGGCCATTCCAACTTTCCTTGACGACGGTCAATCGGATAAGTGGATAAAGGCTTGCCGCCCAACGGCGCTGTGACAAAACTGGCCGTCACGCGGTCCATCACGCGGCGCGGCTGTTGAGTCGCGCCAGCTCGCCTTCGACAAGTTCGCGGTAGGGACCGGCCAACCGCACCAGCGCTTCGGGTGCGCCATCTTGGACGACGACGCCGTTTGCCAATACGACTATTCGGCCGAAGCTGCGGAGAGTCGACAGCCGATGAGCGATGGCGATCACGGTGCGGTTGCGCATCACGCGATCGAGCGCGGCACGAATAGCCTCTTCTGATTTCGGATCAAGCGCCGAGGTTGCCTCGTCGAGCAAAAGAATCGGCGCATCCTTGAGCAGGGCACGAGCGATGGCGATCCGCTGGCGCTGCCCGCCTGACAACTTGACGCCACGGTCGCCGACCACGGTGTCAAACCCGTCAGGCAAGAGTGAAATGAAATCGTCGCACCGTGCCGCCTCCGCAGCCGCCCGCACCTCGGCGTCGGACGCGTCGGGGCGACCATAACGAATGTTCTCATGCACCGACCGATGGAGCATCGAGATGTCCTGAGGTACGACCGCAATTGCTTGACGCAGGCTTTGTTGCGTCACGGTAGCGATATCCTGTCCATCGATCCGAATCATGCCGGCGGCAGGATCGTAAAAGCGCTGCAATAGCGACAGAAGAGTCGATTTGCCGCCGCCCGATGGTCCGACAAGGCCAGTGCGGGTCCCCGCCGCGAATGCAAGGTCGAGTCTGTCGAAAATTTTCGGCCGTCTGGGATGGCCGAATGACACACGGGAAAATTCGACGCGGCCACCCTTCGCACGCAGAGGCACTGCGCCCGGACGATCGCGCAGCGCGTAGGGTTGGAGCAGCGTGACAAGCGCCTCCTCGAGACGAGCGAGGTGCTGCGTCATGTCGACGAGCGCTATTGCAAGATCGCGCGTCGCGTACAGAATGGTGAAGCCCAACGTCGAAACGAGTACGACATCACCTGTGGTCGCCTGTCCACGCCGCCAGAGAACAAGCGCCCAAGCCAGCGCGGCTCCTGTCACCGTAACCGTGATTAAAGCGTGAAATAGCCGCAGGCGCTCAAGGTAATAGAGGCTACGGCGTCGTGCGGTCATTTCGCGGTCCACCGCCTGTCCGATCCGCATCTGCTCCGACCCGACGGCGCCAAAGGCCCGCACCAGCGTAATGTTGCCGACGACGTCCGCCATTTCGCCGTCGACGGTCGCCGCATCGTCGGCGTAACGCCGATGCAACGGCGCGCCGGCAGCGGCGAGACGGAATAGAACGAAGACCGCGGCAATCGCCACCGCGGTCGCGGCACCCATCAGCGACGGACTGACAACGGCCATATATCCGACCGCCACGGCGGTCGCGATACACGGCGGCATGACGTTCCACATGAACATGTTCTCGACCGCGAATGCCGCATTGGACGCGGCGGCAATTCGGCCTGTTAGCGATCCCGGCATCCGGTTGGCGAAATAGTCGGGCGCATGTCCGGTCAGGTATGCGAATAGATCGCCGCGAATGTCGCCGGTCGTCGCGACAAATGTACGCGCAGCGATAAAGCTGGCGATGCGCCACAGCAGGTTATCGGCCGTGATCAACGAAACCAGCGCCGCGAACGCGATCCACACGCCAGCGCGTGCGGCGCCTTGGCTGAGCGTATCGACGAGGAATTTGATCCCGTATTGCGTGCTGACCGAACAGCCGACAGCCGCCAAGACAGCGCAGCAAATCGCGGCATGCGACGGGCTGCGCCGAGCCGCGTAGCGAAGGATGAATGCGAGAGGTCTTCCGGAAAAGCGTGTGAGATCGTCCATGCATGGCTTCTCGATGTTGCGGCGGTGGGCGTAAAGCGAATATCGGATTTGAACGCGGGCAGAACGATGCGCCGCGCCCAACATTGATTAAGCGAACAGATCGCCGACCGCGCTTGTGATCATTCTGGGATGATTCGCCGGCCGCCTCGTTCCTGCCACCATGTGAATGTGAAGTTTCGCAGCTTCGCCGCAGCCACTCGGCCGCGGCGCCGACGTGACAAACGGAGTGAAGGTATCTGCATGCGCATTGCCCAGATCGGACCATTGACCGAAGCGATTCCACCGAAGCTCTACGGCGGAACGGAACGGGTCGTATCGTGGCTCACCGAGGAACTGGTTGCCCTCGGCCACGACGTCACGCTGTTTGCGAGCGGCGATTCGATTACCAAGGCGCGGCTCGAGCCGTTTTGGCCCCGTGCGTTGCGGCACGATCCGTCGATCAGGGATCCGTTCGCCCTTCATGCAACGATGCTCGAATATGTCCGCCGGCGCGCGTTGGAATTCGATATCCTGCACTTTCATCTCGATTACCACCCGTTCTCGCTGTTTTCGCGGCAGCCAACGCCGTTCGTCACTACGCTGCACGGCCGTCTCGACTTGCCCGAGCATCAGCCGGTCTTCGACATATTCGCGGACATTCCCGTGGTTTCTATCTCCGACGCACAGCGGCGCCCCTTGCCGCAGGCCCGCTGGGTTCGCACCGTGCATCACGGCATGCCGGTAAACCTGCTCACGCCACGACGGGTGCAGCCGTCCTATCTCGCGTTCCTCGGCCGTATTGCGCCGGAAAAGGCCGTCGATCGGGCGGTGAAAATTGCGCACGGCGCTGGTCTGCCGCTCAAGATCGCCGCCAAGGTGGACCGCGTCGATCAGGAATATTACCAGCACGAAATTCGGCCGCTGTTGCGCGCGCCGGAGGTGGAATATATCGGCGAGATCGGCGACGAAGACAAATCGGAATTCTTGAGTCGCGCGATCGCACTGCTGATGCCGATCAATTGGCCCGAACCGTTTGGTCTGGTGATGATCGAGGCGATGGCGTGTGGCGTCCCTGTCATCGGCTTTCATGCCGGCGCGGTTCCTGAGATTGTTGAAGACGGCGTAACCGGATTTGTGGTGGCCAACGAAGAAGAGGCCGTGCGTGCCATCGCACGGATACCGTCGCTCTCGCGAACGCGAATCCGTCAGCGTTTCAAAGAGCGTTTCAGCGCGCGCCGCATGGCGTCCGACTATGTCGCGATCTATCGCAACCTGATCGACGCCGCCGAAACGCCGCGGCTGCGTGTCGTCAGCGCATGACTGCGACCGCTTCCGCCTCGAGATAACGTATTATTCGCCGCCGTACCAAGTGTTCCACTCGTCAGCCGAGGCCGCAGGCATCTTGACCGTACCAAGTGAATGCGGTTGACGCCCGTTGACGTAGGGCAGCCCGTTGATCATCACGACCTCGTCGCCGGGCTCCGGGCTGGCCTCATCCTCGGCGCGGGTGGTGTGGTGCCGGATATGAGGCTTGGGCGGCGGCGGCGCGGGTATTGCAACCAATTGCTCCGGCTGCATGCTCTGAGGCGGCGGCGCGGGTATTGCGGCCAATTGCTCCGGCTGCGTGCTCTGAGGCGGCGGCGCAAGCGGCGCTGGACTCGGCTGTGGTGGCGGAAGGGTCTCGACTGACTTGCCGATCACGGTCGATGCGCTCGGCGCCGCGGGCGGCAGTGCAGGTGTAGCGTGCGCCGGAATATCTGGAGCCGTTTTCGGCGGTGTATCGACCGGCACCGGCGGTGCCATGGCGGTTTCTTCGACCGGCTTATTATTATTGGGTGGCACCGGGTTGCTTGGCGTCGGAGCCGCGCTGGGTGCGATTGCAGCTTGTTGGGTCGGGTGCGGTTGTGTGGCGACCGGCGGCGTGTTCTTGGGCGCCGACGACGGCATCATGAAGTAGGCATAGGCGACGACAGCGGCCCCTGCTGCGATGGCGGCTGCCCCGCGTATCCGGCGCCTCGGCTTTGGCGGGCGCAAATCGTGGCGCAAATCGTAATGTGCGCGGGTGTCGCGCCGCGGCTCGGCCTGAAGGCGTATCGGCGGCGGATCGCGCCGCACCTCGTCGGTGCGGAACGGTGGAGTTTTCGGCACGGGCTTGGTACGCCGCGGGCGTATAGGTGCCGCTTCCTCGACAGCAGCTTCAGGTGCGTCAGCCACGACAGGTGGCGTGGCGGCTTCGGCTGCCGACGCTCGGGTGATTGGAGGCGCTTTCTCGACAACAGCTTCAGGTGCGGCGGCCATGGCAGGTGGTGTGGTGGCTTCGGCTGTCGACGCCTGGGTGATTGGAGCCGCTTCCTCGATTGCGGCTTCAGTTGCGGTGGCCAGGACAGATGGCGTCGCGGCTTCGGCTGTCGACGCCCGGGTGATTGGATCGGTGCGACCAAGCCGCTTCAAATTCATATCGGATCGTTCGAGCAGGAGCGCGATCGCCTGTTCGGGCCAATCGGCGATCGTCAGTCCGCAACGCGTCGCCTGGAACGCAGTGTCGAGGCAGAATTCGAGTGCTTCGATCTGGAACTTGCCGACGCTGACCGCGATGAGCGGCAGGCTGCCCTGCTCGAACGCGCCAAACCCCGCGCGCGTGAAGAGCGACGCGACCTGTCCGATTTTGCGCTCCGGTCGGGCCGATGCGGCATCGACCAGCGCAAGCCCCTTGTCGGGATGAAATACCATGTAGCGCACCCACGGCGACTGCCGAAGATGCTCGTTCACGATCACGCTCCACGGCGCGGACAGGCCAGCGAGCGCGTTGCCGAGCTGCTCGAGCAGCGCGCGCTCTTCTTCGATGTTGTCGTGCCGATGCAAGGCGAACCTAGCCACCATGTCAAAACTCCGTAACTCGGCGACTTCTGTGTCGCTCCACGCTGCACGGCGAATCCGCGCATATCACCTTGCCCACAACTCAATACGAGTTTTGTGGCGGATCAATGCTTCGCCTGTGATCATTCGGCGACCGCGCCGTGATGCGTACAGCGCGTCGGGCGTAACGCACCTAATGGCGGAGATTGCGATCAGTCCGAAACGCTTCTTTTGGTCAAGCCCAAAGCCGCCCAGCGGCGCTGCATGCGCGCGCAACCGATCATCATCAAATCCAAGCCTCGATTTCGCATCGTGTAAATTTTTATCGTGGGAATTGTCGGTCGCCGCTTCAGGATGCTGATCGCCCGGCGGAAATTTTTGTTTCGGAGCGCCGCCAGCAACTCCATGTAAGCCAACCAGTCGGAAATCGATTTGCGTTTCCGTGCCAGCGCGCGGCGTTCGAGCCTGGACATGCCGCGCCAATACTTGCCGAGAAGATAGGCGCACGATCTGCAGATATCGGCGAATCCCGTGCCGGCCCGGGAATTCGGCGCAACCGTTCGCGTCGACGGCGCAATCCGGTGAACGTAAACGTAATCGGCGCTCGGCAGGATAAAGGCGCGCGCCCCGTGAAGCAGCACCTCCGCGAGAAGCAGGAAATCCTCGCCGACGCGAAATCGTGGATCGTATGCAACGCCTTCGCGCTTCAGGAAAGCTGCTCTGACCATTGGCTTGGTGAAGCCGAGATTGTGTCGCCGGAACGCATGGTCCAATTCGAACGCCCGTCGCGTCGTGAGTGGTGTGGCTGAACGGCGCGCACCGAAGCGCGTAACGCCGACAACGTGTCCCAGCGCATGGTCGAATACCCTCAGATTGTCGCAGACCAGATCGGCGTCGAGCCGCCCCGCGGCGGCCAGCATCGTGCGCAAACGGTCCGGCCGGAACCAGTCGTCTGCATCGAGCACGGCAACCCACGCGCCGGAAGCCTTCGCCAATGCGATGTTGCGTGCGGCGCCCACGCCGACATTTTCCGGCAGCACGATGGGGATGATTCGGTCATCCGCCCGCGCCAACTCTTTCACGATTTGCGGTGTGCGGTCCCGCGAGCCATCGTCGACGACAATGAGTTCGATGGTGCGGATGCTCTGGCCGAGGGCCGACGAAACCGCCTTCCGGATCGTCGCTTCGCAGTTATAAGCCGGGATGATGACGGAGATGTCGGCCGGGCGGCTTGCGAATGCCATGCCGACTTATTCAAACCGAAAATGGGGCGCGGTTAAGGCGCGGCCGCGGTTTGCCTACATATCCACGTCGGGTTCCGGCGAATAGCTGCTGCTTGGTTCCTGCTCGTCTGGAGCGCCGGCAAATTGAAGAAGCGGCGGAGAGGGTTGGATTCGAACTCGACCCTTATTCCATAAATCAAATCAATGGCTTAGTA
>JAGXBG010000113.1 GCA_018971215.1 Alphaproteobacteria bacterium | reverse complement strand
GAAACGAGGCCCGGTGCGGCCGGCGGCGCCGGTGAACGCCAATAGAGCGCGCCCGCGGCAATGACGATGACAGCGACCGCGACACCGGCGATTACGACGCTCTTGCGCACGATGACACCTCCTCGTCACTGCAAATACTTGTCATGAAGTCAACCGACGGAAAATCTGTGCCAGACGCGGCGCGATCGCCGTGATGCTGTAATCACGGACAGCGACGAGCCGTGCTTCGGCACCGAACCGTTGCGCTGCGGCATGGTCGGCGAGCAGTGTCGACAGCGCGGCAACCCATTGTCCATGATCTGAGGCGGCGATACCAACATCGTGGCGGTGCAGCATGTCGGCGTTGCTGCCAACCGGGGACCCAACCACCGGACGACCTGCAGCCATATAGAGCAGCATCTTGTAGCTGAACTTGCCTCGCTCCCATGGCGTATCTGCCAGCGGCACGATTCCGATCGACAACGATTCGAGGAACGGCCGCTCCGCTGCTGGCGACCAAGGCACGTAATGCATCGGCAATCCCGGTAAGCTCGGTTGCCGTTCGCTGCACACCGCGACGCTCGTTCCGGGAAAGCGGGCCGTAACTTCGGCGAGCGCGGGCGCGATGCTTTCGAGATACGCCAGGTTGCCGGGGCTTCCGAGCCATCCAATCACTGGCCGCGCCGGAAGCGGCGCCGGTGTGATGAGATCGGTGTCGACGGCCATCGGCAGAACCTCGACGTGTGGTGTCCAACGGCGCCACGCGTCAGCCAGATAGGGGCTCGAAACGACGACGAGATCGACCAAGCGCGCCAAGCGCCGCGCCGTATTGCCGTCGCGGAACAGATGGATGGAATCGTCAACGTCGAGTAGCCGCGGCCTGGGGGTTAAGCCCTCAAAAGTGACGAGGGTTGATACGAGCTCGCGGTATAGCCAAGTGACATCGGCCGCATGGGCAAGCCCGATCTGCGGCACACGCTGCGCCAAGGTGCCGGCGAGCCACGCCGGACGCAGCCATTTCGTCGGCGGTGGAAACGCGCCGAGCCGCGGCCAACGCTCGGTGACGGTGATGCCGGCGCGCGCCAACGCCGGAATGTATTGACGCACACGGAACCGCGCGCCCGGCACCGTGGCGCCGCTGGTGAAAGCAGCAACGTGGATTGGGCAGACGGACGACATGGGTCGGTGTTCCGCGATCAGACGACGAGAATCCCGCGCCGCATTGCCCGGATTTCCGGCAGGGTCGGACGGCGATCGACAGGCGCCGCGCCGGCAACGACCGTTCGGACTTGCTTTGCCGCCTCGCGCAGACGTTCAGCATAGGGCCGATAGATCAGACGGCGTTGAATCGGCGTGAAGCGATAACCCAAAGCCGGAATGATAGCTAAATGTCCGAACAAATTCGCATGCAGGATGCGCAGCGCCGAGAAGTGATAGAAAATTACAGGCACGCGGTCGACTTGTGGCGTCGTTCCAGCCTCCGACATCGCATATTGGTCGATGTTCCACGGCCCGAGTCCCGCGCCCTTGTGCTGTAGGATGACCAGTCGATCGTAAAGCGTCGGCCATTCGTCGAGATAGGTCTGATCGCCGCAAAGGCCGCGCGCGGCATCGTGCACGCAGAGTTCGATGCACTGACCCGCCCAGCGTTCCAGGCATTTCCTTCCCTGATCGCTGTTGCGCACACCGACCCAACCGACGTTGAACCGGCCTGAAGTCCGTTCGTAATGCCGGTGGCGCGGTGCATATCGATGCTCGTGAATGGCGATGTCTGCATCTCCCCACTCGTCGAACAATGGCTGCGGATCCGAATAGAACATCATGTCGGCGTCGAGGTAGACGACGGTTTCACCCGGCGCGACCCGGCCGAGCAGCCAGCGCAGCAAGAACGGTGTCGCGGTCCATGAATATTCGCCGATGGTTCGCTGTGGCTTGACGGCGGCCATTGCGGGAAATGTTTGCTCAAGATCGCTGACCGGCACGGCTTCGACGCGTTGCAGTTTCAGCTGCTCGATCGCACGTCGCGCCGCGTCGTCCATGCACACCATCGCCAGCGTGAAATCGCCGGCAAAATGCGCCTCCAACGAGCGATAAAGTGCGAGCGCCCGCGTCAGATAGTTCGCGTAAAACAAGGTGCCGAACAGGCGTGCCCTAGACATCTCGATTGTCGCGCATTCGGTGGGACGAAGACCGGTTCGCCGCCGCTATCATCGGGGATTTCAGGCGCCTTGCGCCAACGGACAGCGATTGTCGGCGAGGAATTGATTGGTGGTTTGCGCCACGGCAGCGACGTCACTTTCGCTAAGCCACGGGTGGATCGGCAAGGTCAAGATGCGCCCAGCCTGGCGCTCGCAAACCGGAAAGGCACCGCGGCCGTAGCCGAGCCGCGCGGCGGCCGGTTGCAGATGGATCGGGACCGGATAATGGATGGCGGTTTCGATTCCGTTCGCGGCGAGATGCGCCTTGAGCTCGTCGCGGCGATCGGTCTGAATCACAAATGTATGATAGGCGATGAACTCATCCGGCAGTTCCGGCGGATTGAACGCGGCCGGGTGGAGCAGTTTCCGATAGAGCGCAACGTGCTTCCGCCGGCGCTCGACGATCGACGGCAACCGGCTCACGCGATATCGAAGAATTGCCGCTTGCAACGTGTCCATGCGCGAAACGAGGCCGAATTGATCGACACTGTCGCGCCCGGCAAGGCCGTGGTTGCGTAGCGAACGTATTGTTTGCGCCAGCTTGGCGTCGTTGGTGACGACAAAGCCGGCATCGCCGCACGCATTGAGATTCTTCAGCGGATGACACGAGAAGCATCCGATCTCGCCGAAGCTGCCGCTTGGCTTCCCGTGGTAGCGCGAGCCGATCGCCTGCGCCGCGTCCTCGATCACGGCAAGGCCATGCCGCCGGGCGATTTCGAGGATCGGGTCCATGTCGCAGATGCGGCCCGTAAGGTGGACCGGCATGATGGCCCGGGTCCGCTTGGTGACGGCTGCCGCGACCTTCGCCGGGTCGACGTTCTGGTCCGCCTGAACGTCGACAAAAACCGGCGTCGCGCCAACCTGAACGATGGCGCCGGTCGACGCCACGAATGAGTTGGGCGGCGTTATCACCTCGTCGCCCGGCCCGATGCCGAGCGCGCGTAAACCGAGGAACAGGGCATCCGTGCCCGAGTTGAGCGCCACCGCCTCGCGCGTTTCACATAACTTGGCGAATTCTTGTTCGAGCGCCTCGATCTCGGTTCCACCGATATAGCTGCCGCCCGCGAGCACGCGCTCGACGACCGCCAGCAACTCCGCGCGCTCCTCGCGGTATTGTGCGGCGAGGTCAACATAGGGAATGCGGCGGTTTGCCGTCATCAACGGCCGCTCTCGGCATAGAACGCGGCGACGGTATCGACGACATATTGCATCTCGGCCGGCGAAAGATGTTGATCGCAGGGGAAGCTGATGACGTCCTTCGCGTGCCTGTCGCTGACCGGAAAGTCGCCTTCCTTGAGGCCGTAGCGTTGCAGCGCAGGCTGCCGATAGATCGGCACCGGGTAATGGACTTTCGCCTCGACGCCGTGCGCATGGCAGAACTTCAGCAGTTCGTCGCGGCGCTCTGCGAACACGACGTAAAGGTGATAGACGATCCGCATCCCGGCCGGTCGCGGCGGAATTCGGATCTGGCGCAACTTGGACAGCTCGCGGTCGTAGAACGCCGCGTTGGCGATGCGCGCGTCCGAAATCGCCTTGGTCTTCGGCAGTAGCCAGTTGCCGACGACCGCCTGAATGGTGTCGAGCCGCGAGTTGCAGCCGAGCAGCACGACGGTATCGCGGTCGGCGAGCCCGTGGTTGCGCTGGAGCCGCAGCTGCTTGGCGATCTCGCCGTCATTGGTCACGATCACGCCGCCGTCGGACCACACGTTCAGGTTCTTGAGGGGATGCAGCGAAAACGCGCCGGCCGCGCCCCAGGTGCCGGCATTGCGGCCGGCGATGGCGCCGAGAATCGCCTGGCAGGCGTCTTCGACGACGGGCAGCTTGTGCCTTTCGGCAATCGGCATCACCGCGCGCATATCCGTCATGTAGCCGGTGAAGTGGACCGGCATGATCGCCTTCGTGCGCTTGGTGATGCGCGCTTCCAGCTGCGATACGTCCATGCAGAATGTATCGTCGCAATCAACGAAGACAGGCGTTGCGCCAACTTCGGCGATGGCGCCGACCGTCGCGACAAAGGTGTTGGCGGCGGTGATGACTTCGTCGCCAGCGCCGACGCCGAGCGCGCGCAGCGATAGCTTCAGCGCATCCGTGCCAGAGTTGACGCCGATCGCGTGTCGCGCGCCGATCAGCACCGCAAAGCGTTCTTCGAATTCGGCCAGGGGCTTACCGAGGGTAAAATCGCCCGTCGGTACAAAAGCCTTGAGGTCGCGCCACAGATCATCGCAATCGGCAAATTGCTGCGGCAGGTAGGAATAGCGCACGCGCATGGTGAATCGTCATCCGAAAATTAGAACGGGCCTTTGAAGGCGGGATCGGGTTTGTCGATCGGAATGCCGCGCCGGGCAGCGACCACCTCGGCACGGGCGGCGCTGACCGCCGCCGCCGGCAGGTCGCATAATTTGCCGACGGCATCGATGATGTCGCCCGATCCCGGGTAATACGTCTCAGCCAGGGCAAGACTGCTCGGCGTCGGATGATCGGGCAGACCGATGCGCGCGACGGGTTTCTTCAACGCATCGAACGCGCGTTCGGCGACCGTGGCGATGATTTCAGATCCGATGCCGAAGAGTCTCCAGCCGGTATCGCAAACCACGAGCTTACCGGTCCGGCGGACCGACTCGAGGATCAGCGTCGGATCGAACGGTCGCAATACGCGGAGATCGATGACATCGATCGGGCACCCGACACCGGCAAGCGCGGCCGATGCGCGGATGGCTTCGAGGACCATGTACGAATTCGCAACGACCGTCGCTTTGCTGCCCTGCTCGACCAGGCGCGGCCCGGACAATGCAATGGCATAACGCTCAGGCGGCACCGGACCGCTCACGTAATGGAGCCAGCGGTGCTCGATGAATATGACCGGATTGTCGTCGTCGATCGCCGCATGCAGCAATCCTTTGAATTCATAAGGGGTCGAAGGCATCACGACCTTGAGTCCGGGAATATGGGCGAACAACGCCTCCAGGCTTTGCGAATGCTGCGGTCCTTGGCCCCAGCCGCGGCCGATCACCATGCGAACGGTCAGCGGAACACGATGACGGCCGTTGGTCACATAGCTGCTCTTGGCAGCGGCATTGAACAGCTGCTCCAGCGACAGCAGAGCGAAATCGACCCGCTGATGGGTCATGACCGGGCGCCGACCCATCAGCGCGCTGCCAATCGCGATGCCCGTGAGGCCGTTCTCTGCGACCGGCATTTCAACGACACGGTCCGGGCCGAATTCGTCCACCAAACCCTTGGTCGTTCCGAAAATGCCGGTCGGATCGGCGACGCCTTCGCCGAGAAGAAAGACTTCGGGACGGTCACGCAAGGCTTGCGCCAGCGTCTCGCGAACCGCCTCGGCCGCCGTGATGACGCGTTCAGCCGGCATAGAGATGGTGCTCGGCGGTGTCAGGCGCCGGATAGGGTGCGGCCTCGGCATAGGTGAAGGCAGCGGCGATTTCGGCAGTGATTTCGGCCGCCAAATCGGCGCGTTGCGTCTCGTTCAGCGCGCCGTGTTCAGTTAAATGTCGCGCCAAGAACTCGAGCGGGTCACGACGCTTCCAATCTTCGAATTCGGCTTCGCTGCGGTAGCCCAGCGTATTGTCGAAGTTGGGGCCACAATGCTCGCGCCAGCGGTAGGTTGCGGCTTCGATAAACGCCGGCCCCGAGCCGGACCGAGCACGCCGCACCGCATCGGACGCCGCGCGTTGGACTGCGACGACGTCGTTACCGTCAACCGCGACCGCGTGCAGACCGTGCCCCCGCGCGAGATCGGCGATCGGGCGCGGCGGCTGACGTTCCTCGAGCGACGTGTAGACCGAATAGAGATTGTTCTCGCACACGAACACCACCGGCAGCCGATGGACCGCCGAGAAATTGGCGCTTTCGTGAAACACGCCCTCTTCGACCGAGGCGTCGCCCAGATAAACCACCGCGACGTCGTCACGCTTGGCCTGTTTGAGCGCTAGCGCCGCGCCGACGCCGATTGGTATCGAAGCGGCGACGATCGGCAGACTCAACAACATGCCGACGGACGGGTCGAAAAGATGCATCGATCCGCCGCGCCCGCCGCAACACCCTTCGGCACGGCCCATCAGCTCGCACAGCATGGCGCGGAGATCGCCGCCCTTGGCGAGGTAATGCGCATGGCACCGGTGAGTTGACACAACCTGATCCGACCGGCGCAAGACCGCGCTGATTCCGACCGGAACGGCCTCCTGCCCGATCGACAGATGAACCGGGCAGCGCATCTTCTCGTCGCGATACCGCTTGGCAATCTCCTCTTCGATCATGCGGATGCGCAGCATCTCGCGGAAGAGATTCGTGGCCAAGGACGGATCGAGCGCAATGCCCGGAGATGCTTTGAGGCCTGTCACCATCACGCAACCCGTGCAGCGCGGTCGTCGGCGCGGATGAAGGCCAGCGCGGTTTTGGTGGTGACTGGCACGGCTATTTCAGCAGCGTTTGAACGTATTTGAGCACGGTCGCCTTCTCGACGGCCGCTCGGTGCCCAAGGATTCCGACCTTGACCGATCCGACGACGTTGCCGATGAAGCCGACTGCCTCCATGTCGTCGGTAATCGCCGCCAGTGGCGCCGTCACCGAAAAGAATGCGTCGCCGGCGCCCATGGTGTCGAGCACGCGGCGAGTAAAAGCCGGCACGCGGCGAATGCCATTGTCCCGGTCGAACACCACGCAACCGTTACGGCCATGCGTGACGACGAGTCGATCCACCGACATTGCCTTGGGCAGTAGCTCGCCTGCGATCTTCACCGGGTCCGCGTCCTTGTCGCCGACCGCCAGCCGCGCCTCGGGCGCATCGATGCACACGTAGTCGGCGTGCGAATACTTGGTTACGAGATTGAAGCCGTGATTCGCGGAATTGCTTTGCGCGTTTACGGCGAGGAAACGGCTGTCGCGCGCCAACGTATCGCGCATGCGCGGCGAGATCAGTCCGTGACCAAAATCGGTGACGATGACGACGTCGGCGTCCTTCGCCTTAGACTCGATTTCACGCAGCATCCGGCTCTCGAGCTCGGGCAGCAGCGGCGCGTCGTCCATGACATAGACTTCGAACAGCTTGCGGTAGAAATCGTGCTCGATATAGCGAATCTTGCGGATCGTCGGCTTTTCTGCACGGTGATAGAGCGACAGCCCGACATTGGGGCGGAGCGTGCGCCGCACCGTCTCTTCATGGCTCTCACGCTCGCCGACCGCGGTGATGACGCTGACTTCGCGGCAGAAATCGGCCACATGGTTGGCTGCCGCGACCACGCCGCCGGCAAAGACTTCGTGGCCCTGCCGCAAGGTCGCCAACACCGATTCCTTCGGCGGCCGACCCAATGGCGACACATATATGTATTCGTCGATGATGGTTTCGCCGACGAGCAGGACACGCTTGTCGGCGATGCGGTCGATCAATTCCGGAATGCGCGTGAGGAATCCGCGTGAGCGCGCGCGATCGAGGTAGCGCCGCACCTCCGGGTCGCTCGTGTCGAGATGCCGATTGATCAGCTCCGACGAACTGTACGTGGCGTCGTCCGAGAAATGCACGGTCCCGCCATAGGCTTCGACGGCCCGACGCTCGTCGACGATCTTACCGGTCACGTCGTTCCCGGCGTCGCGATATTCGACGCCTTTGACGTAAACATCGGGCCGCAGCGCCTCAATGACGTTGACGGCGGTTTGCGCGTTGTTGATCGCGACCCAGTCGACACAGCTCAACGCACCGAGCATTTCCGCGCGAAGGTGCTCGCCAAACGCCGGCCGGGCCGGACCCTTGTTGACGAAGCGATCGGCGGTCACTGTGACGATGAGCACGTCGCCTTGCCGGCGCGCCTCCTCGAGATAGCGGACGTGCCCAAGATGCAACAGATCGAAAGTGCCGTGCGCCAGAACAACTTTCTGGCCGGCGCGTCGACACTCCTCCGCGAGATCGGATATCTCGGCCAGCGAACGAATTTTCGATCGGGCGGTCCGATCGGTCAGCGTACCGTTATTGCTGAGCATGAACCGCCGGTCTGCGGGCGACGCCGCAGTGTGAGCGATGGCAGACGATCTGATAAATCCCCATGGTC
>JAGXBG010000243.1 GCA_018971215.1 Alphaproteobacteria bacterium | reverse complement strand
GCGAACTGCACGTTCGATCCGCCGGTGTCGACGCCGATCTCGCGCAGCACCGCGATCGAGGCGTTGCGCATGATCTGGTATTCCTTGTCGGTGAGCGTCAGCGCCGGCGCGACGGTGACGCTGTCGCCGGTGTGCACGCCCATCGGATCGACGTTTTCGATCGAGCAGACGATGATGCAATTGTCGGCCTTGTCGCGCACCACCTCCATCTCGAATTCCTTCCAGCCGAGGACCGATTCCTCGACCAGGATTTCGTGCGTCGGCGATGCGGCGAGGCCGTTCTTCGCCAGCTCCTCGAACTCCTGCGCGTTGTAGGCGATGCCGCCGCCGGTGCCGCCGAGCGTAAAGGAGGGGCGGATGATCGCCGGCAAGCCCACTTGCGCCAGCGCGTCGCGCGCCGCCTCGACCGATTTGGCGATGCGGCTCTTGGGCGATTCGAGGCCGATCCGGTCCATCGCGTTGCGGAAAAGCAGGCGGTCCTCGGCCTTGGCGATGGCCTTCTCGTTTGCGCCGATCAATTCGACGCCGTGTTTCTTGAGCGCGCCGTTCTTGGCCAGCGCCATCGCGGTGTTGAGCGCCGTCTGGCCGCCCATGGTCGGCAGCAGCGCGTCGGGCTTCTCCTTGGCGATGATGCGCTCGACGAATTCAGGCGTGATCGGCTCGATATAGGTGGCGTCGGCCAGGCCCGGGTCGGTCATGATCGTCGCCGGATTGGAATTCACCAGGACGACGCGATACCCCTCTTCCCGAAGCGCCTTGCACGCCTGCGCGCCGGAATAGTCGAACTCGCATGCCTGGCCGATGACGATCGGTCCGGCGCCGATGATCAGGATGCTTTTGAGATCGGTGCGCTTCGGCATCGCCTCAGCCCTTCTGCTTTTCCATCAGCTTCACGAAGCGCTGGAAAAGATAGTGGCTGTCCTGCGGGCCGGGGCTGGCCTCGGGATGGTATTGCACCGAGAACACCGGCTTGCCTTTAAGGCGGATGCCTTCGTTGCAGCCGTCGAACAGCGAGACGTGCGAGACCTCGGCCTCCTTCGGCAGCGTCTCGGGCAGCACGCAGAAGCCGTGGTTCTGGCTGGTGATCTCGACCTTGCCGGTCGCCAGATCCTTCACCGGATGATTGGCGCCACGGTGGCCGAGCGCCATCTTGCGCGTCTTGCCGCCGAGCGCGAGAGCGAGCAATTGATGGCCGAGGCAGATGCCGAACAGCGGCTTGCCCGATTTGACGAGCTCCTGGATGACCGGCACCGCGTAGACGCCGGTCGCCGCCGGATCGCCGGGACCGTTCGACAGAAAGATTCCGTCGGGCTTGTGGCGCATGATGTCGTCGACGCTCGCGGTCGCCGGCACGATGGTGACGGCGCAGCCTTCGCTCACGAGCTGCCGCAGGATGTTGCGCTTGGCGCCGTAATCGACCGCCACCACCTTGAACCGCGGCTTGGTCAACGCGCCATAGCCGGCGCCGAGCTTCCAGGCGGTCTCGGTCCATTGATAGCTTTGCCGGCACGACACCTCTTTCGCCAAGTCCATGCCTTCGAGGCCGGGCCAGGCGCGCGCCTGTTTCACCAGATCGTCGATGTCGAGCTTGCC
>JAGXBG010000112.1 GCA_018971215.1 Alphaproteobacteria bacterium | reverse complement strand
GCACGTGGTGCTGGCGCTTGCCGCCGTAACGCTCGCGGGCTGCACGCACGATTGGGAATACGCTCAGCCCGTGGGGCTAACGCCTCAGACGGCCGCAACGTTAACCGGAAGTAAGATTTCTAATCCCGGCTTCTTGAAAGACGATCCCCGCGCCTACTTAGTCGGAATCGACGGCAAACTAACCAATGACGGTGCTCTTGGCTGGGATGATCGTCATCTAGCGTCGCCGGGAATGCATTCAATTCGGTTCGCCATTGCAATGGGCGTCGGCGGCGCTTCCGGATTCGGTGACGTAAGTCTCGAGCTTCAGGCCGGACGAACGTACACCATTCGATCGACCGTTCCTGTCGTTACCACACGCGATGAGCTTCGTGCCGAAGGATGGATCGAGGACGACAACGGGAAGGCGGTAACCAACCACATTGTCGTTACGCTCCACGTCGCCCGAGGCGGCGAGATGATACCGATTATCATCCCAAAATGATCTTGGCTGGGAATTGACCGGCTGCACGCGCTCACAACCGAGGAGACCGACGTCGCGGACTACGCGGCCCGCCGTTCGGCGACCTTGCCGTCTTCGAACGCGAGGATGCGGTCCATGCGCCGCGCCAGTTCGAGATTGTGCGTGGCGATCAGCGCCGCCAGGCCGGTGCGCCGCACTAGATCGAGCAGCACGCCAACAACCTCGCCAGCGGTCTCGTGATCGAGATTGCCGGTCGGCTCGTCGCCGAGCAGCAGCTGCGGCCGGTTGGCGAGCGCGCGGACGATGGCGACGCGCTGCTGCTCGCCGCCCGACAGCCGCGCCGGCCGGTGATCGGCGCGCGCGGTCAGGCCCACCTGCCCCAGCAGTTCGAGCGCCCGCGCCCGCGCTGCGCGTTTGTTCACGCCCGCGATCATCTGCGGCAGCATGACGTTCTCGGCAGCAGAAAATTCCGGCAGCAGCTGGTGGAACTGATAGACGAAACCGACGGTGGCGCGGCGGATGGTCGTGCGCTCTTCGTCGCCCATGGCGCCACAGTCGCGGCCGCCGAGCAGCACCGCGCCGCCGTCGGGTTTCTCCAGCAGCCCGGCGAGGTGCAGCAAGGTTGATTTGCCGGCGCCCGACGGACCGACCAGCGCCGCGGTTTCGCCCGCCTTGACCGTGAAATTCACGCCGCGCAGCACCGGCAGCTTGTTGCCGGCCTGGACGTAGGTGCGCACGACGTCGCGCAGCGTGAGATCGAAATCACTCATAGCGCAGCGCCTCGACCGGATCGAGACGCGCCGCCCGCCAGGACGGATAGATGGTCGCGAGGAACGACAGCGCCAGCGCCATCGCGACCACCGAACCAACCTCGTAGGGATCGATGCGCGCCGGAATCTGCGTCAGGAAATAGATCTCGGGCGCGAACAGGTTGGTGCCGATGATGTCCTGGATGAATTGGCGAATGGCTTCGATATGCGCCGCGAACTCGACGCCGAGGACGAAGCCCAGCGCGGTGCCGACGACGCCGATCGAAGCGCCCGACAGCATGAAGATGCGCAGGATCATGCCGCGCGTCGCGCCCATGGTGCGCAGCACCGCGATGTCGCGGCCCTTGTCCTTGACCAGCATGATCATGCTCGAAATGACGTTGAAGGCGGCGACGACGATGATCAGCGTCAGGATCAGGAACATGACGTTGCGTTCGATCTCGACGGCGTTGAAGAACGACAGGTTGCTCTGCTGCCAGTCGAAAATGCGCATGCGGTCGCCGACCGCATTACTCACCGCCTGGTCGTAGGCACGCACGTCGTCGGGCTTGGCGACGAAGACCGAGATGTCGGACACCGCGTTGGGCAGCTGGAAGTAGATTTGCGCCTGCGGCAGCGGCATGAAGATGACGCCGTTGTCGAATTCGTACATGCCGACGTTGAACGTGCCGGCGACGCGATAGGCCTTGATCCGCGGCATGGTGCCGAAGGCGGTCGGCGTGCCTTGCGGCGAAATCAGCGTCACGCTGTCGCCGGGCCGGACGCCCAGTTTGAAGGCGAGCCGCTGGCCGATGATGATGCCGCCGTCGTTGAAGCCGACGAGCGCGTTGGGCGAAAGGTTCTTGGCGATCAGGCTTTGCGCTTCGATGGTCTGCGCGCTGACGCCACGCACCAGCACGCCCGAAGACTGGTCGCGCGAGGTCGCCATCACCTGGCCTTCGATCTCGGGATAGGCGGCGGTGACGCCGGGCACCGCCTTGATCTTGGCGGCGATCTGATCGAAGTCGTTGAGCGGCGCGCCGGGCGCGGAATAGACCGTGAGATGGCCGTTGAAGCCGAGGATGCGGCCCATGAGATCGGCGCGGAAGCCGTTCATCACCGCCATGACGATGATCAACGTCGCGACGCCGAGCATGATGCCCAACAGCGAGAACACCGCGATCACCGAGACGAAACCTTCCTGCCGCCGCGAACGCAGGTAGCGGAAGGCGATCATCCGCTCGAAGGGATTCATGCCAGCCCGTTCCCTTCATCCGCCCCCATCCCACTCCCTCCCCCTCGAGGGGGGAGGGTTGGGGTGGGGGTGGGCCACGCACTCCGTGCTTGAGCCGCCGTCATCGGAGGCCTACCAGCCGCGCCACCGCTGCGTCGGGCGATAGCTCTTGCTTGGCGCCGGTCTTGCGCTCTTTGATCTCGACCACGCCCTGCTTGAGGCCGCGCGGGCCGACGACGACCTGCCAAGGCAGGCCGATCAGATCCATGGCCGCAAACTTGGCGCCCGGCGACTCCTCGCGCTCGTCGTAAAGCGTGTCGATGCCCGCCTTCATCAGCCGCTGATAGAGCTGCTCGCCGGCTTCGGCGCATTCCTTGTCGCCCGGCCGCAGATTGACCAGGCCGACGCGGAACGGCGCGACGCTTTCCGGCCAGATGATGCCGACTTCGTCGTGGAACGCCTCGATGATCGCGCCCACCAGACGCGATACGCCGATGCCGTAAGAGCCCATCTCGACCGCGACGGTATCGCCCTTGGGGCCGGCGACCGTCGCCTTCATCGGCGCCGAATACTTGGTGCCGAAATAGAACAGCTGGCCGACTTCGATGCCGCGCGCTTCGCGCCGGCGCGCCTCGGGCACGCGCGCGAACGCCGCGGGATCGTGCTTCTCGTCGGTGGCGGCGTACCATTTCAGCAGCTCGTCCTGCACCGTCGGGCTTGCCGGATCGAGTTTGTTCTCGTCGAGCGTTTCGATTTCGCTGTCGAAATAGAGCTGGCTTTCGCCGGTGTCGGCCTGGACGTGGAACTCGTGCGACAGGTCGCCGCCGATCGGCCCGGTCGCGGCGCGCACCGGGATCGGCGTCAGGCCCATGCGCTTGAAGGTCTTCATGTAGGCCTTGAACATGCGGAAGTACGAGACCAGCGACGCCGCCTTGTCGACGTCGAAGGAGTAGTTGTCCTTCATCAGGAATTCGCGGCCGCGCATGACGCCGAAACGCGGCCGCACCTCGTCGCGGAATTTCCACTGGATGTGATAGAGGTTCTTCGGCAGGTCGCGGTAGCTCCGCACCGCCTGGCGGAAGATCTCGGTGATCAGCTCTTCGTTGGTCGGGCCGTAGAGCATTTCGCGTTCGTGCCGGTCCTTGAGCCGCAGCATTTCCTCGCCGTAATCCTCGTAACGGCCGCTCTCGCGCCAAAGTTCCGCCGGCTGCAGTGTCGGCATCAGCAGCTCTAGCGCGCCGGCCGCGTCCTGCTCCTCGCGCACGATCTGCTCGACCTTCTGCAGCACGCGAAAGCCCAGCGGCAGCCACGTATAGATGCCGGCGGCGGTCTGGCGGATCATGCCGGCGCGCAACATCAAACGGTGCGACGCGATCTGCGCCTCGCTCGGAGTCTCTTTGAGCAGCGGCAGGAAATACTGGGACAGTCGCATCGCGAGTCGGGCCTTTCTGGAAGCGGAAACGGCGCCGCACTCTAGCCGAAGCCCGCGCAATAGGCCAAGATGACGGCATTGCCGTCATGCCCGGACTTGTTCCGGGCATCCACGTCTTGAAAGTCGCGGATGGCCGGGTCAAGCCCGGCCATGACAAGAGGCGCGAACACGGCGACGGGGGAAGCCATGCTCGAAACCTATTTCCAGCTGAAAGATCACGGCACGACCGTGCGCATCGAGGTGGTGGCCGGTCTGACCACCTTCCTCACCATGGCCTACATCGTCTTCGTCAATCCGCTGATCCTCGGCGACGCCGGCATGGACAAGGGCGCGGTGTTCGTCGCGACCTGTGTGGCATCCGCAATAGGCACGCTGGTGATGGGGCTTTACGCCAACTATCCGCTGGCGCTGGCGCCGGGCATGGGCCTCAACGCCTATTTCACCTACGGCGTCGTCAAGGGCATGCACTATTCGTGGGAGGTGGCGCTCGGCGCGGTGTTCATCTCCGGCGTGCTGTTCATGGTGCTGAGCGTGACGCGCGTGCGGGAATGGATCGTCGACGCCATTCCGCAATCCCAGAAGATGGCGATCTCGGCCGGCGTCGGTCTGTTCCTCGGCATCATCGCGCTCAAGAACGCCGGCATCGTTGTCGCCTCGCCCGAAACCTTCGTGACACTGGGCAACCTCAAGGCGCCGCCGACGCTGCTGGCGATCGGCGGATTCCTGCTGATGGTCGCGCTCGACGCGCGCAAGGTGCCCGGCGCGATCATCATCGCCATCCTCGTCACCACCATCGCCGGCATCCTGTTCGGCGTGTCGCCGTTCCTGGGTGTCGCGTCGCTGCCGCCGCCGGTGACGCCGACCTTCCTCAAGCTCGACATCGGCGGCGCGCTCGACGCCGGCGTGCTGGTGATCGTCTTCGCGTTCTTCTTCGTCGACCTGTTCGACAATACCGGCACGCTGGTCGGCGTCGCGCATCGCGCCGGCCTGATCCGCAAGGACGGACACATCCCGCGCCTGCTGCGCGTCTTCGTCGCGGATTCGACGGCGACGCTGGTCGGCTCGCTGCTCGGCACCTCGACCGTCACCAGCTACATCGAAAGCGCCGCGGGCGTGCGCGCCGGCGGCCGCACCGGCCTGGTTGGCGTGGTCGTGGCGATCTTGTTTCTGCTGACGCTGTTCTTCGCGCCCTTGGCCGAGACGGTGCCCGCCTACGCCACGGCGCCGGCGCTGCTCTATGTCGCCTGCCTGATGGCGCGCGGCCTCGCCGAGGTCAATTGGGACGATCTGACGGAGTATGCACCGGCGGTCGTGACCGCGATCGCCATGCCGCTCACCTTCTCGATCGCCAACGGCATCGCCTTCGGCTTCATCCTTTACGCCGCGATCAAGCTGCTCGCGGGCCGCACCAGCGAAGCGAGCCCGGCGGTCATCGTGCTCGGCCTGTTGTTCCTCATCCGCTTCGTCGAGCTGTAGCACCCGACTGTCTCAAAAATGATAAATGATCGGATGGTCATTAGAGCGGTTCCAGAAAATTTCATTTGCGATGCGTGGCGGAATCCGCAAACATCCATCCCGCCATAAGCGGCGCACGCAAGAATGCGTCCGGGCCCAAGTTTAGGGAGGAATGGTCGTCGCAAGACGGTGGGGGTATCCCCTAAACCGACAAGCCGCTCCGAAAAAGGCGGCAACGTCTTAATGGCAAGACCATCCGGTCTTGCCAAATTTTTTATCCACAGCCTGAACCTAAAAATTATTTCACGTTGCGGGTGGCATGCCATGGCGGCAACCGGCGCAGCACACGCGCGTAAACCGGACAGCTCGCGACATGGGCGCCCGGCAGGTAGCCGAGGCTCATCAGAAACTCGCCGACGATCTCGCCGCCGGTGAAGCGGAACGTTTCTTTGAACAGCTTGACCCATGCCGCCTTGGAACGCGGATGATGCGTGTCGAGCCAGCGCGCGAACGAGCCGTGGCTGGCGCGGATCGCCTTGAGCCGGCGCGCATTCTCGATCACCGCCTCGATCTTGAGCCGATTGCGGATGATGCCGGCGTCGTCGAGCAGTCGCCTGATGTCGCGCGCACCGAAGCGCGCGACCTTGTCGATGTCGTAATCGGCGAAGGCGCGCGCGAAGGCGGCGCGCTTCTTCAACACCGTGAGCCACGACAATCCGGCCTGGTTGATCTCGAGTGCCAGGCGTTCGAACAACACCGCGTCGCCGCGCGCGGGGAATCCGTATTCGCCGTCGTGATAAGGACCGTGGAATTCGTGACCGGGCGCGTCGCGGCAATATTTGGCGCTCATCCATAGGTCTCGGTGCGGATGCGCGCCAGCTCCCACAGCAGCCCGAAGCGGATGACGTACCACAGCACCAAAGCGATGATGCTGGTGATGATCGCCTTGGCCAGCAGATGCGGATGCGCCGGCGCACCGGCGTCGTGGCCCTGGTCGCTTTCGTTCGCCGGCTTCACGCCCCACGGCAGAACGGCGAACAAGGTGACCCACCAGACGATGACGTAAAGCGCGATATTGAAGAACCAGTTCATGGCCGCAGCTTAGCGCGAAATTCCGTCGCGTCGAACGTTTCCCGTTTCAGCGCAGCGTCGGCATGACGAATTCGGCGCCGGCGCGGATACCCTTGGGCCAGCGCGACGTCACCTCCTTGAGCCGGGTGTAGAAGCGCACGCCCTCCGAGCCATGCATGTGGTGGTCGCCGAACAGCGAGTGCTTCCAGCCGCCGAAGGAATGGTAGGCGACGGGCACCGGGATCGGCACGTTGACGCCGACCATGCCGATCTGCACGCGCGCGGCGAAATCGCGCGCCGCGTCGCCGTCGCGGGTGAAGATCGCGGTGCCGTTGCCGAATTCGTGCGCGTTGACCAGGCCGAGCGCCTCCTCGTAATCCGGCGTGCGCACCACCGACAGCACCGGCCCGAAGATTTCCTCTTTGTAGATGCGCATCTCGGGCTTGACGTGATCGAAGAGGCAGCCGCCGAGGAAGAAGCCTTTCTCGTAGCCTTGCAGCTTGAGGCCGCGGCCGTCGACCACCAGCTTTGCGCCTTCCCTGATGCCGAGATCGACATAGGCTTTGACCCGGTCGTAAGCCTGCTGGGTGACCAGCGGCCCCATCTCGGCGTCGGGATCGGTATAAGGACCGACCCTGAGGCCGCGCACGCGCGGCGCCAGTTTTTCGATGAGCCGGTCGCCCGCGGCGCCGACCGCGACAGCGACCGAGATCGCCATGCAGCGCTCGCCGGCCGAACCGTAGGCCGCGCCCATCAGCGCGTCGGTCGCCTGATCCATGTCGGCGTCGGGCAGCACGACCATGTGGTTCTTGGCGCCGCCCAGCGCCTGCACGCGCTTACCGGTCGCCGTGCCGGTGCGATAGACATATTCGGCAATCGGCGTCGAGCCGACGAAGCTCACGGCCGCGATGTCGGGATGGCTGAGGATGGCGTCGACGGCTTCCTTGTCGCCGTTGACGACGTTGAGCACGCCAGGCGGCGCGCCGGCTTCGAGCAGCAGCTTGGCAAGGAGCAGCGGTGCCGACGGATCGCGTTCGCTCGGCTTCAGCACGAAGGTGTTGCCGCAGGCGATCGCCACCGGAAACATCCACATCGGCACCATCGCCGGAAAGTTGAACGGTGTGATGCCGGCGCAGACGCCGAGCGGCTGGCGCACCGAATAGCAATCGACGTTGGTGCCGACGTTCTCGGAGAATTCGCCCTTGAGCAGATGCGGAACGCCGCAGGCGAACTCGACGACTTCGATGCCGCGCGTCACCTCGCCGGTGGCGTCGCCCAGCACCTTGCCGTGCTCGGCGCCGATGAGGCGCGCCAGTTGGTCGCGATGCCTCTCCAGCAACTCCTTGAATTTGAATAGAATTCTGGCCCGCGCCACCGGCGTCTTGCGGGCCCAGCCGGGAAACGCCGCCTTGGCGTTCTGCACCGCGGCGTCGACCTCTGCGGCGGTCGCCAGTGCGACGCGTCCGGCGATCTCGCCGGTTGCCGGATTGAAGATTTCGGAAAAGCGCCCGTGGCCGTTGCCCACCGGCTTGCCGCCGACGAAATGGCCGATTTCGGTCATGCCTCCGCCTCCCTGCGTACGGCGATGTCCTGTTGATCGGGCGATAGCCTAAAACAATCTCTAGACTTCTTCGAGTTCGATCAGCGTGCCGCAGAAATCCTTGGGATGCAAAAACAGCACTGGTTTTCCGTGCGCGCCGATCGCCGGCTCGCCGTCGCCCAGCACGCGCATCCCCTCGCCTTCGAGCTTGTCGCGCGCCGCCAGGATGTCTTCGACCTCGTAGCATAGGTGGTGCAGGCCGCCGGCCGGGTTGCGCTCCAGAAATCCCCTGACGGGGGATTTCTCGCCCAACGGCTCCA
>JAGXBG010000111.1 GCA_018971215.1 Alphaproteobacteria bacterium | reverse complement strand
TCATGTCCTGCAGCACGCGGTCCGAGCCCGACTGCACCGGCAGATGCAGGAACGGCATCAGCTTCGGTTCGTCGCGGTGCGCGGCGATGAGTTCGTCGTCCATATCGGCCGGATGCGAGGTGGTGTAACGCAGGCGCAATAGTCCCGGGATTTTGCCGAGCGCGTGCATCAGCCGGCCGAGACCCCAGACGCCGCCGTCGGCCGCCGCGCCGTGATAGGCATTGACGTTCTGGCCCAGCAGCGTCAGCTCGCGCGCGCCGTGCGCGACCAAATCCCGGGCCTCGTCGAGCACCGCCTGGACCGGGCGCGAGAACTCGGCGCCGCGGGTATAGGGCACGACGCAGAAGGTGCAGAACTTGTCGCAGCCCTCCTGGATCGAAAGAAAGGCGCTGACGCTGGCGCGGCCGCGATCCGGCAGCCGGTCGAATTTCGATTCGACGGGAAATTCGGTTTCGACCGGCCGATCGCCGTTCTCGGCGGCTTCGACCAGCGCCGGCAGCCGGTGATAGCTTTGCGGACCGACGATGAGGTCGACGGTCTTGGCGCGGCGCAAAATCTCGGCGCCTTCAGCCTGGGCGACGCAACCGGCGACCGCGACGACCATTTTGCCGCCCTGGCGCCGTTTGCGCGCCTTCAACGGCGCGAGCCGGCCAAGATCGGAGAACAGTTTTTCCGCCGCCTTCTCGCGGATATGGCAGGTATTGAGCAGGATCATGTCGGCCTCGGCCGGCGACGCCGTCGGCGCGTAGCCCGATGGCGCCAACGTTTCGGCCATGCGGTCCGAATCGTAGACGTTCATCTGGCAGCCATAGGTTTTGACGAACAGCTTTCTCACACCCACCTCACTGTGTCGGCAGCGCATCGGCCAAGGCCGGTGCCGGCGCCGCCGGAATCGCCGCCGCAGGCGACGCCATAGCCTCGCGCCCCGCCAGCGCCGCCGATAATCCGGCGGCGATCACGGCCGCGCAATGATCGGCCAGCGCCTTGCGCGACGGAAAATCGGCGGCACGCACCACCGGATGGAAGGTCACGCCGACGCCGAGGCGGCCGAGACCGAGCATCGTCCAGAGATGCGGCGCCAAATCCATGTCGCCGTACCACGCGAACAGCGGGCGATAGGAGCGCCCGAGCGGCATGCCGTCAAGCCGGAGATAGGCGACCGAAACCGGCTGCACGGCGATGTCGCCGGCGCCGTCGGACTCCGTGACGGCAGCGAACAACGCGCTCTTGAACGGCAGCAGGTGCTGGCCGTTGCCGCTGGTGCCTTCGGGAAACAGGATCAGCTGATCGCCGGCGTGCAGCCGCGTGCTCAGCGCGTCGCGCTGCCGCGCCACGCTGCGGCGCTTGCGGTCGATGAACACCGTGCGCTGCAGCCGCGCCAACCAGCCGAACAGCGGCCAGCCGTCGACATCGACCTTGGAGACGAACGAGCCCGGCACTGCCGCGCCGAGGATCTCGATGTCGAGATAGGACGTGTGATTCGCGACGAAGAGCGTCGGCCGCACCGGCGACGGCACGCCGTGCCGCTCGATCGTGATACCGAGAATGCGGCACACCCGGCCGTGGTAGAACCGCGGCAGTCGATTGGCCAGCGGGCTGCGCAGCAATACCAGCGCGGCCTGCACCGGCATCAGCGAAAAGGTCAGCGCGCAATAGGCGACGACACGCACCAGGCGCAGCACGGAACCACGCGGCGGCATCAGACGGCGGCAACCGCGCGCGCGCGGCGTTCGTAATGGCGATAATATTTTTCGGTCACCAGATCAGTCTTCACGACGATGCAAACGTCGGTGGTATTGAACTGTTGGTCGACCACCGCACCGTCGCCGACGAAGCCGCCGAGCCGGAGATAGCCTTTGAGCAGCGGCGGCAGATGGTTCAGCGCCTCGGCGGGATCGAACGTGCCCGGCGGCAAGCGGTTCATATCGAAATAGCGCTCGCTGAGCGCGCGCGGCCGCAGCGCCGGCGGCGCCAGATGATGGTGATAAAGGTAGGAGAGCGGCACCGCCAGCGTGGCGGGATTGGTACCGGGCAGGCTGGCGCAGCCGAACATCAGCTCGATGCCGTAGTCGAAGACGTAGGCGGCGATGCCGCGCCACAGCAGCTGCATGGTGGGGCGGTTGCGCGCCGGCGCGTCGATGCAGGAGCGGCCGAGCTCGAGCACCGCGCCGGGATATTCGGCGATGCAGCGCACGTCGTATTCCGCCGCGCTGTAGAAACGGCCAACGCGCGACGCCGCCTCGCGGCGGATGAGGCGATAAGTTCCGACCACGGCGTCGTTGCCAGCGCCGCGCGCATGATCGATCACCAGCAGATGGTCGCAGCAGGCGTCGAAATCGTCGAAGTCGCGCCGCGCCACCGCCATCTCAACCGTCGGATGCGCGCCCATCTCCTGATAGAAGACGCGATAGCGCAGCGCCTGGGCGGCGGCGATCTCGGTTTCGTCGCGCGCCAGGCGCACTTCGAGCGCGCCAGCGCGGACGCCGAGCGCGGCCGCTGGCTGCGGCGGCACGGCGGAGGCCGAAGACGGGGATTGCGCGGTCACTTCTTCGCGGTTGCCGCCGCGCTGTCGAGCGGCACGGCAAACAATTCGAGGCGGTGATCGACCAGCTTATAGCCCAGACGCGACGCCACCTCGCGTTGCAGCTTTTCGATCGCCTCGTTGCGGAACTCGATCACCTTGCCGCTTTGCAGGTCGATCAGATGGTCGTGATGCTCGGTCGGCGCCTCTTCATAGCGCGCGCGGCCGTCGCCGAAATCGTGGCGCTCGAGGATGCTGGCCTCCTGGAACAGGCGCACGGTGCGGTAGACGGTGGCGATCGAGATCTTCGGATCGATCGCGGCGGCGCGCCGGTGCACCGCTTCGACGTCCGGATGATCGGCGGATTCCGACAGCACGCGCGCGATCACGCGGCGCTGTTCGGTCATCTTGAGACCTTTGTCGATGCAGAGCTGTTCGATACGGGACGGCATTCGCGACGATGTCCGCGCCTATTGCCCGAGGGCGGAAATTATAGCCCAAACCCGGCAGCGAGCCTATAGCGGGCGCCGCGGCGTGCGGCCCCGCCGACGCTCAGCCAGCCTTGGCTTGGCGGCCGCGCGTGCCGAGACCGATGTCCTTGGCGAGCTTGGAACGCTGCCGTGCGTAGTTCGGCGCCACCATCGGATAATCGGCCGGCAGGCTCCAGCGTTCGCGATAGGCCTCGGGCGTCATGTTGTACGCCGTCTTGAGGTGCCGCTTGAGCATCTTCAGCTTTTTGCCGTCCTCGAGACAGATGATGTAATCGGGATGGACCGAGCGCTTGACGTTGACCGCTGGCTTCGGCCGGTCACCAGCGCCGGCGGGGCCTTTGCCGATATTGGCCAGCGACTGGTAGACCTGATCGATGAGCTGCGGCAGATCGGTCGGCGCCACGCTGTTGTTGGAGACGTGCGCGGCGACGATTTCGGTGGTGAGTTCGAGCAAGCTGCTGGACGGCGCTTTTTCAGTCATACGACAAAGTTCCCACGGGTTCTGTGCCGAAGCATATAAGTAAATTGCGTGAACTGCGCAATAAGGATCGCGCAGTTGTAAGGTTTTTGTTGGTCTTCGATAACGGTTTTACGGATTGCAACGCCGCGAATACACGGCTTACGCCAGAGACCGGGCTAGAATCAGCGCATCGGCCGCGGCGGCATCGGGCCGCCGGTAATAGGCAGGGCGGCGGCCGACCGCGGTGAATCCCTCGGCGGCGTAAAGCGCGCGCGCCACGTCGTTGTCGGCGGCGACTTCGAGCACGATTCGCGACGAGCGTGCGGCGCGCGCGGCGGCATAGAGATCGGCGAGCAATGTGCGGGCGACGCCGCGCCGGCGGGTGATCGGATCGACGCACAGCGTCAAAATTTCGGCTTCGCCGCCAACCACCAACGCCAGAATGAATCCCGCGGGCTTGCCGCCGGCTTCGGCGAGCCGCGCATGCATCGTGGGCAAGGTGAGGAGCCGCGACAACGCGCGACGCTCCCACGGATCCTCCGGAAACGCCGCGCCGTGGAGCCGCGCCAAGATGTCGGCATCGGCATCCGTCGCGGCACGCATTTGCAGTACGCTCACGGCGCGGTCGCCCGCCGTGGCGTCGTCGTGTCGGGTGCGCGCAGATAGAATGGCCGCGGCGGCTCCACGGCGCCGGCGCTCACGCGTTGACCGCCGAGACGCGCGACCCAGGCAGGGTCGACCGCATTCGTGCCGGGCGCGATGGCGATATCGCGTGCGGTTAGCTGGGCGCGCAGGCGTTCAGCCGCGTCGCCGGCCAGCAACAACGGACCAGGCGGCAATCCGTCAGCGAGATCGCGCGGATGCGCTTGCGTCGGCGGTGCGAGCGCCGCGCCGGCCGCTGCGAAGGCCTGGAGATAAAACTCCTCGCGCTTCGATTCGACGGCGACGACCAGCGTGCGTCCTTGCCGCGCGGTTGGCGGCACCGACGCGGCGTAGACGTCGAACACGCCGACGCCTGTAACCGTCCGGCCGGTCGCCAGTGCCAGGCCGCGCGCCGCAGCCAGGCCGATGCGGATGCCGGTGAAGCTGCCCGGACCGGTCGTGACCGCGATGAGGTCGAGTGCCGCCGGCGCAACGCCGGCCGCCGCCAGGGTTTCGGCAATCAACGGCAGCAGCCGCTCGGCTTGGCCGTGCGCCATCGCCTCGGCGCGCGCGGCGGCGACGCGTTCGCCATCGAGCACGGCAACGGCGCATTGGCCGCCGGCGCTATCGAGACCCAAAACCTTCATGCGCGCGATCATAACGTGCTAGGAAAATCCGGTCATGAATCTGCAAACGATCACCGCCGCGAGTCACGGTGTCGTCCTCGAAATCGCCTATGCCACGGCGGCGAACTTCACTGGCAAGCCGGTCTATGCCCGTCCCGGCTGTTATCTCCATGCTGACGCCGCCGGAGCGCTGCGCCGCGCGGTCGATCTCGCCAAGCCGCTGGGCCTGCGGCTCAAGATCTTCGACGCCTTCCGGCCGAGCGAAGCGCAATGGGCATTGTGGAATTTTCGGCCCGATCCCGGATTCCTCGCCGATCCGCGCAAAGGCTCGCCGCATACGCGCGGCGTCGCCGTCGACCTGACGCTGATCGACGCAAACGGCAAGGCGCTCGACATGGGCACCGGTTTTGACGCCTTCACGCCGCTGTCGCATCACGGCAGCACGGCGATTCCCGAAACGGCGCAGCGCAACCGTTTCTTGCTGCTGGGATTGATGAGCGCGGCGGGTTGGGATTTCTACAAAAACGAGTGGTGGCACTATCAACTGTTCGACAGCAAAAAATATCCGCTGCTGTCGGACGCCGATCTGCCGGAACCAATGATGGCGAAAGTTACGGCCTGAATGAGGCCGGGCGCACAGGGTTGGCAGGGCGGCCGCGAGCACGGCCTCGAAGCGTCAAACCGGGCGGACTTCGACGACTTCCGGAATGTAGTGGCGCAGCATGTTCTCGATGCCGGCCTTGAGCGTCGCGGTCGAAGACGGACAGCCCGAGCACGAACCCTGCATGTGCAGATAGACCACGCCATCGGCGTAGTGGTCGAAGATGATGTCGCCGCCGTCCTGCGCGACCGCCGGACGGACGCGGGTCTCGAGCAGCTCTTTGATCTGAGTGACGACCTCGTCGCTCTCTTCCTCGGCGGCGGCCTTCTGCGCGTCGAGCACGATCGGCTCGCCGGCCGTGAAGTGCTGCATGATCGCGCCCAGAACCTGTGACTTGAGCGCCAGCCAATCGATGTCGTCGGCCTTGGCGACGGTGATGAAGTCGGAGCCGAAGAACACGCCGGTCACGCCCGTGAGACCGAACAGCCGCTTTGCCAACGGCGAGCGATGCGCGCTGGCCGCGTCGGGAAAGTTGGCGGTGCCGTCGCCCATGACGGCGCGGCCCGGCAGGAACTTGAGGGTCGCGGGGTTCGGCGTGGTTTCGGTCTGGATGAACATCGGACGATCTCCAACGGACGCGGGCCTAAACTTGGGCTTTGGCAGCGCCAAGTCAACCCCTTGTAGGGTAAGGCCAATGCCGGTCAACGCCGGCGGCGCTTGGCGGGCGTGGGCCGGCGCGGCGCTTCAGGGTGCGCTTTGACGCGCGACAGGCGGCGGCGCACCGCCAGAAAGAAAATGCCGGTTGCGACGATCGTCGCCGCGAGTGCGCCAAGTGCGGCATAAAGCAGCGGGTTCGGCCCCGCCGCTCCAGCGATGGCCGCGCCGCCGCCGGTTGTCGCGACGACCAGCGAGATGGTCTGACCGCCGACCAGGGCCTTGTCGCGAAACAGCAGCGCTTCGACGAAATAGCTGCCCGGCGGCGCATCCGCGGGAAACGTCAGCGTCGCGCGGAACAGATGGTCGTTGACGAAACCGACCTTGCCGACCGTGCTGGCGTAGACGCCGGCGGTTTGCCGTTGGGCGATCAGCGCCAGGCGCGACGCTTGGACCAGAGTCGGATCCGGCTGCGACGTCTGTATCTGAAACCGTAGATTGGCAAGACCGATCTGGTGCTGCGCCTGGATTTCGGGCGGCACGATGCCGTCGAGCGGCGCCGAGGCGTAGACCGCGTAATAATCCGGCACGCCGGCGAAGGCGATGCGATGGGCGGTGAGCCAGAAATCGCCGAAAGGACCGTGCCGCACGACGGCTTCGGCATCAGGGCCGCGCACCACCACGACGATGTCGCCCGGCGTGTCGACGGTGCCGAACACCGTGACGGAGCGGCTGGCGGCGTCGGAACCGAGCGTGATCTGGTGCGCTGAAAGATCGGCCGACAGCGAGGGTTCGGCTTGCGCCGCGGTCGCCAGGCCGACAACGACCGTCAACGCCGCAAGCCCGCGCCTCGTCGCAGCCGATTTGCAGCACGCCCGGGCGCGCATCGGCGCAAGTCTACAATCGTGACCCGCCTGCGACAACGCGCTTGGCCTGCCGCGCGCAAACCTGTCGCGCCGACCGCTGCGCCGGTTATGATCGCCCGCCCGCCTCGCAACGGAGACCCCCGGATGGCCGACCTCGCCGACAAGAAAGCCCTCACCCTTGCCGCGGCGCGCGCGATCGTCGCCGCCGCCGAGACCGAGGCGCGCAAACACAACCTGAACGTCACCATGTCGGTGGTCGACGACGGCGGGTATCTGTTGCATCTGGCGCGAATGGACGACACCGGCCTCGCCAGCGTCGAAGTGTCGATCGCCAAGGCGCGCGCCGCCGTAATGTTCAAGCGCCCGACCAAGTTCTGGGAGGACGCCCACGCCAGCGGCAAGACGCACCTCGCCAATCTGCCGGGCGTGCTGCCGATCGAAGGCGGCATGCCGCTGACCGTCGGCGGCAAGATCATCGGCGCGGTCGGCGTGTCGGGCGCATCGTCGGCACAAGACGGCCAGGTGGCGGCGGCCGGCGCCGCGGCGCTCGGCGGCTGACGCGACTCAGGGCCGCAGCAGGCCCATGATGTCGAAAACCTCGCGCAGCACCGGCTTGGCAATGGCGTTGGCGCGTTCGGCGCCGCGCTTCAACACGCCGTCGATATAGCCGGGATCGGCCATCAGCCGCTTCATTTCGCCGCCGATCCGACCCAGGACCTCGCCCGCCACGCCGGCGAGCTCGTCCTTGAAGGCAGAGAAATTCTTGCCGGCAAAGCGCGCGATCGCCGCCGGCTTTTCGATGCCCGACAGCGCGGCATAGATGCCGAGCAGGTTGTCGGCTTCCGGCCGCGCCTCGGCCTCTTTCTCGGTCGCCGGTAGCGGCTGGGGATCGGTCTTGGCTTTCTTGATCTTGACCGCGATGGACTCGGCGTTGTCGGTCATGTTGAGTCGCGAATAATCCGACGTGTCCGACTTGGACATTTTCTTGGTGCCGTCGCGCAGGCTCATCACCCGCGTGCCGGCGCCGAAGATTTGCGGCTCCGGCAAAGGAAAGAATTCGACGCCATAGCGGCGGTTGAACGCGCCGGCGATATCGCGCGCCAGCTCGAGATGCTGTTTCTGGTCCTCGCCGACCGGCACGTGCGTCGCCTTATAGAGCAGGATGTCGGCCGCCATCAGCACCGGATAGGAATAAAGGCCGAGGCCGGCTTCTTCGCGGTGCTTACCCGCCTTCTCCTTGAACTGGGTCATGCGATTGAGCCAGCCGAGCGGCGTCAGGCAGCCCAAGAGCCAGGCCAGTTCGGCATGACCCGGCACGGTGCTTTGATTGAAAATCACGCACCTCTCGGGATCGATGCCGGCGGCGATATAGGCGGCGGTGACTTCGCGCGTCTGGGCGCGCAGTTCCTGTGGATCCTGCGGCAGGGTGAGCGCGTGCAGGTCGACGATGCAGAAGATGCAGTCGAAATCCTTCTGCAGCTGGACCCAGT
>JAGXBG010000110.1 GCA_018971215.1 Alphaproteobacteria bacterium | reverse complement strand
CCGCTGTTCGTTGCAACGCACGCGCTCAACGATTTGCCGTTGGCGGTCAACGTGATCATGACGGACAAGCGGGCTTACGCCGAGTGGCGCAACGAGTTGGTCGGCATCGTGATCGCGCTTGCCGTTATTCTCGGAATGATCGCGCTGCTCACGTTTCTTGCGATGCGGCATTTCGCGTCATACGTCAACCTGGCCGAAGCGCGGCTTGAGACCACGCGCGCGACCGAAGCGCGCGCCCGGGCCGAAGCGATGACGCAGGCGAAATCGCGCTTCCTCGCCAATATGAGTCACGAGTTGCGCACGCCGCTCAATGCCATCATCGGCTTTTCCGAAATCATTGAGACCGCGATGCTCGGTCCACTGCAGCAGCGCTATCGCGAATACGCACACGACATCCGCACCGCCGGCGCCCATCTGCTTGAAATCGTCAACGACATCCTCGATCTCAGCAAGGCCGAGGCCAACGCGCTCAAGGTCGGCCACGAACCGCTCGACGTAGCCGCGATCGTGCGCGAGGTCGATCGCATCGTCCGCGCCCAGGCCGAACGCGCCAAGGTCAGATTCGATACGCGGCTCGACCCCGACTTACCGCTGGTCGTCGGCGACCAGACGCGCCTTCGCCAAATCCTGATCAACCTGGTTTCCAACGCCCTGAAGTTCACGCCTGCCGGCGGATCCGTCACGGTGTCGGCGCGCAAGGCGGCCGGACATGTGGTGATCGAAGTCAAGGATACCGGCATCGGCATGGCCGAAGAGGACATTCCAGCCGCGTTGCGGCCGTTTGAACAACTCGACAACAGCGTCGCGCGCAAATACGACGGCGCCGGGCTCGGCTTGCCGTTGACCAAGCATCTCGTCGAGCTACTCGGTGGGCGGTTCTCGATCACCAGCGCCGTCAATCAGGGCACGACCGTCGCCGTCGAATTCGAGTGCCAGCGGCGCGCCGCCTGACGCAGCAGCATCGGCGCGGTCAGTCGCCGCCCGCTGCCGCGGCGTTCTCGTCCGGCCGGAAGTCCTGATTGCTCCAGCCGATGAACAGCAGGATCTTGTATCGTCGCTGGTGGGCGAAACCGTAAACCGGTCCGCTCGAACTGACTTCGGCGCCAGTCGCTGGGTTGTAATCGGCAAGCGAGAGCTTCGACACGCCGATGTCCTCCGCCCGATCGTAGAGGGCGACCTGCGGGAATTTGAAGCTTCCGGCGAACGGGATCGGCACATCGAACGTCGGAATGCCGATCAGGAAATCCTTCTGATCGACCGATTGCGCGCCGTTGCGCATTTCGACCACCAGATCGGCGGCCTTGCGATCGCTGACCAATCGCGCACCGCCCTTCAGGATCCGCGCGCGGACCGCGGCGACAGTATATTCAGCATCGAGACCTTTGTAGTTCGACCCGTCGACAAACACGGACCTGCCTTTGACATCGAGTTTGATCTCGCCGACCGCGCGGTCCGCAGCGCTCGAGACCAACATTTCTTCGGTTGCCGTGCGTTGCGGCTCGGTTTGCCGCTCCGTCGAACACGCCATCAACAGAAACGCCAACGCCATCAGGACTGCAATCCGCATCCGACCGGCCTCCGCAATGCACCGAGCAGATAACGGCGTCGATACGCAGCCGTTCCCGGCTGCGGACCGCGGCAGTGGCAAACCGGAGTCAGGCGGCTGAACGGGTGGCGGCTGGCGCGGGTTCGGTGCCGTCAGCGAGTTTACCAGCACGAAGAAGATCCAACCCTGGAGACAATGGCGTTGGTCGCGGAGTTCCTATCCGCGCACACGGTCGGATTGCGGTGTCGAATATAGCTGCAGTCTGATTAACCAAGGTCCGAGACATTAACCATAATTTATTGTATTTTAATGATCTTTTACGGTTGTTTGGCTTCGGCCCTCCTCGTACTTTCACCAGCAAGAATTCTGCAAGAAGAAGTCCAAGGAGAGATCATGGTCCGCCGCACGCATGCCTATGCGCGCCCGGGTTGGACGCCGGGTGCCGGCGATGAACCCGCCGAAATTCTGTCGCAGCGCCGCTGGCGCATCATGCAGAGCGTCCTGCCGTTCGACAATTCGCTGGATCCCCTACCCGGGTGGGTTCGAACGCCTGATCAATTCGTCGGCTGGCTGTCGTGCCGGATCGACCAAGCCGGCTTGCGCGCCTATTTCCATGAAATCCAGACCGTCGCCAAGCAGACGAGCGATCTCGAGTTGCTGCGCTTTGCACGGAAATATCTTGGCAAACTCTAAGCATCGACGGCATGTAAACGGTTTATTAACCATATAAGATCAGTTTGGGCGCGCGCTGTTTTACTCCGGCACGCCGGAGCGATCAGCCCCCCAACTGAAAGAGCCCTGGTCTCCGCCACGGGCTCTTTTTTTCGTCAGCGCGTTTTACGTGCCCGCCCGTCCGGGTCGCGGTGAAATTCGACAAGCTATTGTGAAATAAGGCATTTCTGAACCTAGCGCGACCATTGCAACGTACCGAGCAAGTCCGCACAAACCGGACCGTTCGGGACAGACGTTCGAAAAAAAGCAGGGTTCCGCCCCATCAACGCGCTCGGACTGCGTTTTCGCCATGTCCATCTCGAGCTTGAACGACGATGTCAGCTGCCATGAACGGATCGACGCGACAGCGCAAGTCGTCGTCGAATGCGCGCCGCCGCACGGAGGCCTGCTGGCGCGGCACGATGCCGGCGCGCGCCGTATCCACGCGGCAGCGCCATTAACTTCTCCATCCTTAAAGTCACAAAGATGGTTAACGCCGGGTTTATTCCGCCGCGGCGGCGGACGGCCGCACCAGTTTCGCGCCCGGCCAAGTGTCGCGCGTGGCCCGCTGATATTGCGGCGGCGCCGGGATCGGCTCGCCGAGCGCCTCGGCGGCGTGCCAGCCCCAACGCGGATCGTCGAGAAAGCCGCGCGCCAACGCGACCATGTCGGCCTGCCTGTCGGCGACGATCGTCTCGGCTTGTTGCGGCGTCAGGATCATGCCGATGGCACGCGTCGCGATGCCGGCTTCGCGTCGGACCTTGGCGGCGAATTCCACCATGTAGCCCGGCGCGACCGGAATCTTGGCGGTCGCGACGTTGCCGCCGCCCGAGCAACAGACGTAATCGACGCCGCGCGCCTGGAGCGCCCGTGCATAGACCACGGCGTCGTCGGGCGTGAGACCGCCGTCGGTCCATTCGTGACAACTGATGCGCACGCCGAGCGGCTTCTCCTCGGGCCACACCGCGCGCACCGCTTCGACGACGCGCAACGGAAACCGCAGGCGGTTCTCGGCGCTGCCGCCCCACTTGTCGGTCCGTTTGTTCGACAGCGGCGATTGGAACTGGTGCAGCAGATAACCGTGCGCGCCGTGCAGTTCGATCAGATCGACGCCGACCCGCAGCGCGCGCCGCGCGGCATCCGCGAAGGCGCCGACGATGCGCTCGATGTCGCCTTCGCTCAGCGCGGCCGGCGCCGGCCAGCCATCGGCGAAGGGGATCGCCGACGGCGCTACGGTCTGCCAGGCGCCTTCCTGCGGCCGCAACGGCGCGCCGCCCTCCCACGGCTTGTGCGTCGAGCCTTTGCGACCGGCATGTGCGAGCTGAACGCCGATCACGGCGCCGCCCCAGCGCTTCGCCGACTGCACGACCCGCTGCAACGCCGCCTCGCAGGCGTCGGAATAGAGACCGAGACAGCCGAGCGTGATCCGGCCGATCGGTTCGACGTCGGTCATCTCGATCATCGTCAGCCCGGCGCCCGACATCGCCATCGTCGGCACATGCGCCATGTGCCAGTCGGAGGCGACGCCGTCATTGGCGCTGTACTGGCACATCGGCGAGACGACGATGCGGTTCTTGAGTGCGAGCGTGCGCAGCTCGAACGACGAGAACAATTTGCTGGCCATCACACGATGCCTTTCATGGCCGACGCAGCGGCGCGCCGGACGTTGCCGCGAAGCGCGCGTCGTGTCGGACGGACAATGGACGGGGCTCGAAATGAATCGCCCCGCCTGCGCTATGGAGGAAAGGGGAGCAGGCGGGGCGGACCCAGGGGTATCTGCCCGCTAAGGGGGGTCGAAGCGGGCCGGCAGCCATGCGGCTGTCGCTGGGCATTTGGGTCCAGCCTCCCACGACGGCCAAGTTAAATCCCGTTCATCTTGAACGCGGCAGCGCGGCGGGCGCCGCTAGCGGCGGCGGCGTATGCGATTGCCATCGAACTTTTCGGCGATGCGTTTGGCGACGCGCGTACTGACGAACGGCGTAATATTGCCGCCGAGCAAGCCAATTTCCTTCACGAACCGCGACGAGATGAATTGGAACCGGTCCGACGCCATCAGGAACAACGTCTCGACGTCGGAGTTAATACGGCTGTTCATACCAGCCATCTGAAATTCGTATTCGAAATCCGACACCGCGCGCAAGCCGCGGATGATGACCGAGGCGCCGTTGTCGACGGCGAACTGCATCAGCAGCGTGTCGAACGGCTTCACCGCGATGCGCTTGCGTGCCTCGGCCGGCAGATGCTCGATCTCGGCCTTGACGATCGCGACGCGTTCTTCGGTGGAGAACAGCGGTCCTTTGCCGGCGTTACGTGCGACGCCGACGACCAGCCGATCGACGACCTTTGTTGCGCGGAGAATGATGTCAGTGTGGCCGTTGGTGATCGGATCGAATGTCCCCGGATAAACGCCGACGCGCGCCGCGCTCATTATTTTCCCCCTGCTTCGCCGCCATCGCCATTCTCGCCGGCTTCGGCCAAATGCGCCACCGACACGACGCGCGCGCCTTCGTCGAGCGTGAACACGCGCACGCCGCCGCTGCCCCTTCGCCTAATGCTGATATCTTCAACGGGCGTGCGGATCACCGTGCCTTCGTTGGTGACGAGCATGAGCTGATCCTGGTCGCGCACCGGGAAAACCGCGACCGTCGCGCCCTGATTGCGGCTCGGCTTCATGTTCTCGATGCCCTGCCCGCCGCGGCCGGTGATGCGGTAGTCATAGGCCGAGCAGCGCTTGCCCAGGCCGCGTTCGGTGACGGTGAGCAGGAATTCCTCGCGCGCCGCCATCTCGTTGAATTGCGCCTCGGTGATGGTCGCCGCCGCGGTCTCGTCGGCATCGGCGTCCTCGGCCTCCTCCTCGCCGTGCCGCCGCCGATTCGCCTCTTTGATGTAAGCGTAGCGTAGCTCGGACTCCACGTCCTCGTGCCGCAGAATCGACATCGAGAACACTTCGTCGCCCTTGGCGAGCTTGATGCCGCGCACACCGACCGAACCGCGGCTGGAAAAGACGCGCACGTCTTCGGCCGGGAAGCGGATGACCTTGCCGTTGCGCGTCGCCAGCAGCACGTCGTCGGACGCGGTGCAGATCGCCGCCGCAATAAGCCGGTCGTCCTTGTCGTCGCCTTCGAACTTCATCGCGATCTTGCCGTTGGCCTTGACCTCTTCGAAATCGCTCAGCGCGTTGCGGCGGACATAGCCATGCGCGGTGGCGAAGACGATGGTCTTGCCTTCGATCTCCTGCGCAGTTTCCGGCAACGGCATGACGGTCGAGATGGTCTCTTTCTCGGACAGGTTCGGCAGCAGATTGATCATCGCCTTGCCGCGCGATTGCGGCGTGCCGACCGGCAACGTGTGCACCTTGATCTTGTAGACGCGACCCGACGACGTGAAAAACAACACCGGCGCATGCGTCGAGGCGACGAAGACCTCGTTGACGAAATCCTCCTCGCGCACCGCCATGCCGGCACGACCGCGGCCGCCGCGGCGCTGCGCGCGATATGTGGCCAGCGGCACGCGCTTGATGTAGCCGGCGTGGCTAACGGTGACGACCATGTCTTCGCGTTGGATCAGGTCCTCGATGTTGGTCTCGGCGGCGGCGTCCTCGATCACGGTCTTGCGTGGCGTCACGAACTGCTCGCGCACTTCGCGCAGTTCTTTGCGCACCACGTCGAGGAGCTTCGGCCGCGAACCCAAGATTTCGAGATGGCCGCGGATCTCCTCGGTCAAACTCCTCAGCTCGTCGGCGATCTTGTCGCGCTCGAGCCCGGTCAGGCGTTGCAGGCGGAGGTCGAGGATCGCCTTGGCCTGTTCCTCGGACAGCTTGTAGGTGTTGTCGGAGGCCAGGCGCGAACGGCCCTCCTCCTCGATCAACGCCACCAGCGGCGCCACCGACACGGCCGGCCACGCCCGCGCCATCAACTGCGTCCGCGCCGTCTCGGGATCCTTGGCCTTGCGAATGAGCTCGATGACCGGATCGATGTTGGCGACGGCGACGGCGAGGCCGAGCAAGAGATGCGCGCGGCCGCGCGCCTGACCGAGCAGATAGACCGTCCGCTTGGTAACGACTTCCTCGCGGAAGGCGACGAAGGCGACGATCACGTCCTTCAGGTTCATCAACACCGGTCGCCCGCCGTCGAGCGCCAGCATGTTGATGCTGAAAGTTTCCTGGAGCGGCGTGAACTTGTAGAGCTGGTTCAGCACGACCTCGGCCATCGCGTCGCGCTTAAGTTCAACGACGACGCGTACGCCGTGCCGATCGCTCTCGTCGCGCAGGTCACTGATGCCGTCGATCTGCTTCTCGCGGCTGAGCTCGGCGATGCGCTCGACCAGGCGCGCCTTGTTCACCTGATACGGAATCTCGGTGATGACGATCGCCTCGCGGTCGCCGCGAATCTCCTCGATCGCCGCCTTGCCGCGGATGACGATCGAGCCGCGGCCCGTGCGATAGGCGTCGGCGATGCCGCCGCGGCCGAGGATGATGGCGCCGGTCGGGAAGTCCGGACCCGGCACTTTCGCCATCAACGCCTCGGTCGAAATGGCGTTGTCGTCGATGTAGGCGATGCAGGCGTCGACCACTTCGCCGAGATTGTGCGTCGGGATGTTGGTCGCCATGCCGACGGCGATGCCGGCGCCGCCGTTGACCAGGATGTTCGGGAAGCGCGCCGGCAGCACCTTGGGCTCCTGGCGGCTGCCGTCGTAGTTCGGCTGGAAGTCGACGGTTTCCTTGTCGATGTCGTCGAGCAAGGCGTCGGCGGCGCGCGACAGCCGCGCCTCGGTGTAGCGCATGGCGGCCGGCGGATCGCCGTCCATCGAGCCGAAATTGCCCTGGCCGTCGATCAGCGGCAGGCGCATGGAGAAATTCTGCGCCAAGCGCACCATGGCGTCGTAGATCGCGGCGTCGCCGTGCGGATGGTAATTGCCCATGACGTCGCCAACGACGCGGGCCGATTTGCGGAAGGCGCGGTTCCAGTCGTTGCCCGCTTCCTTCATGCCGTACAGGATGCGGCGATGGACCGGTTTGAGGCCGTCGCGCACGTCCGGCAATGCGCGCGCCACGATCACGCTCATGGCGTAATCGAGGTACGAGCGCCGCATCTCCTCTTCGATGGAGACTGGCACGATGTCGCTCGGCGGCGGCGGGCTCGGTGGTGTTGGGTTGGCGACCACGATTTTGGCGCTGTTCTACGGGCGTTTTCTCAAGCAAACGCTGGCGCGGCACGCCAGCGTCTTGGTGTAGAAAATTGTACGTGATTTCAGATCTGCGAACAACGCCGGACGGCGCTTAACTGACGCCGGAATCGGCCAATTCACAGATTAATTTTTATATTATAAATACAATACGTTATATATCACTTTAACAGTGATACATGAGGTTATTCTCGAGCCCAAAACCGAGTCGCTTTGACATCGCTTTTGTTGCGCTGCAATAACGGCGAATCTGGGCTTCGGCAGGCGACTTTTACCTGCCGGATTCCGTCGTTGTGAAGCCGCGTCGTTAGAACGGGATTTCGTCGTCCAGATCGGACGAAGCCGGCGTCTTGGCCTTGCCGCGTCCGGCAGAAGCTGACGCGGCGGTCGGCTCGTCGGCTGCAAAGCCGCCCTCGCCGCTGGAGCGCGCGCCATCGAGCATGGTGAGCTCACCGCGGAATTTTTGCAGCACGACTTCGGTGGTGTATTTCTCCTGGCCCGATTGGTCGGTCCATTTGCGCGTCTGCAGCGCGCCTTCGAGATAAACCTTGGAGCCCTTTTTCAGGTACTTCTCGATGATTTCGACCAGCCGGTCATTGAACACGACGACGCGGTGCCATTCCGTGCGTTCCTTGCGCTCGCCGGTGGCTTTGTCGCGCCAGCTTTCCGAGGTCGCGACCGACATGTTGGCCACGCGCGTGCCGTCGTTGGTCGAACGGATCTCGGGATCGCGGCCCAAATTGCCGATCAGGATCACCTTGTTGACGCTTCCGGCCATCGCCCCGCTCCTTCTCCGCTTTCCGCCGCCTTGTGAACCGCGGCCTGCCGGCCCATCTATGGGCTTCTGGCGCGGTTTGGCAAGCGTCCGCAGCCTAGAACACAATGGGAACATTGCCAAGCGCGAAGCTCGTGCCGCATAGTGATCCGTCGTCTCCGATTCGGGTGC
>JAGXBG010000109.1 GCA_018971215.1 Alphaproteobacteria bacterium | reverse complement strand
AACGTCGGCGACAATGTCGGCGACTGCGCCGGCATGGCGGCTGACCTGTTCGAGACCTATGTCGTGACGCAGGTTGCGACCATGCTGCTGGCGGCGATCTTCTTCCAGGGCGCGTTGCGCGACACCATGATGCTGCTGCCGCTGGCGATTGGCGCGGTCTGCATTGTTGCTTCGGTCATCGGCACCTATTTCGTGCGTCTCGGCACCGGCGGCCAGATCATGACCGCGCTGTACAAGGGTGTCATCGCTGCCGGCGTTCTGTCGGCGATCGCCATTGCGGGCGTCGTCCAGCTGACCGTCGGCTACGGCCAGCCGATCACGCTGCTCGGCGGCACCATCACCGGCGGCGGTTTGCTGGTCTGCGCCTTCGTCGGCCTGGCGGTAACCGGACTGCTGGTGTGGATCACCGAATACTACACGTCGACCGCCTATCGTCCGGTGCGCAGCATTGCGCAAAGCTCGCTCACGGGCCACGCCACCAACGTCATCCAGGGCCTTGCGGTGTCGATGGAAGCGACCGCGTTGCCGGTCGTCGTGATCTGTGCCGGCATCATCGTGGCCTATCTCTATTGCGGTGTGTTCGGCATCGCCATCGCCGCGACTACGATGCTGGCGCTGGCAGGCATGATCGTTGCGCTCGACGCCTATGGTCCGGTCACCGACAACGCCGGCGGCATCGCCGAGATGGCCGACCTGCCGAAGGACGTGCGCAAGATCACCGACGCACTCGATGCCGTCGGTAACACCACCAAGGCGGTGACCAAAGGCTATGCGATCGGTTCGGCCGGCCTTGCGTCGCTAGTGTTGTTTGCTGCCTACAGCAACGACCTGACGCACTACTTCCCGAACGCCGACGTGAACTTCACGCTGCAGAGCCCCTATGTCGTCATCGGCCTTTTTGTCGGAGGCTTGTTGCCGTACCTGTTCGGGGCCATGGGAATGACCGCGGTCGGCCGCGCCGCCGGCTCGGTCGTGCTCGAAGTGCGCCGGCAGTTCAAAGAAATCAAAGGCATCATGGAAGGCAAGGCGAAGCCCGACTATGGCCGCGCCGTCGACCTTCTGACGCGGGCCGCGATTAAGGAAATGATCGTGCCGTCGCTGCTACCGGTCGGTGCGCCGATCGTCCTGTTCTTCGTCATCTCGGCGATCGGCGGGCAGGGCGCCGGCTTCAGCGCGCTCGGCGCCATGTTGCTCGGCACCATCGTCACCGGCATCTTCGTCGCGATCTCGATGACATCAGGCGGCGGCGCCTGGGACAACGCCAAGAAATACATCGAGGAAGGCCACCACGGCGGCAAGGGCTCCGAGGCGCACAAGGCGGCGGTCACCGGCGACACGATCGGCGATCCCTACAAGGACACGGCCGGCCCGGCGGTGAACCCGATGATCAAGATCACCAACATCGTGGCGATCCTGCTGCTGGCGGTGCTGGCTGCGACGCATTGACGATGCGCGGCGGTTACGTCAGTAGCCGCCGCCTCCGCCTCCGCCGCCTTCTTGCGGCCGGTTCTTGCTGACGAACCGGCCGAAATTGCCGAGGAATTCCTCGATCCACGAGAATTCGCGGCCGCGCGACGGCGTCGCGTTGGGATTCGGCGTGATCGTCTGAGCGTCCTGCATGCCCAGCTTCTGGACGGACTGCACGACGTTGTTCTTGTCGAACGTGATCTTGACGACGTTCTGATCGAGCGTCTCGGTCTTCAGGAAGGCGACGTCCTCAGTCTTGGCGCTAACGTAGTACCAGACATTGGGATCGAATTCGGCGACGCTCGACGGCGAGCCCAGCAACTGCGTCACCGTCGCCTTGTCGGTTTTGCCGACTTGGACCTGCGACAGCTTGTCCGCTTCAGGCGCGTTGCCACGCTGATCGACGGTCGGCTGGCAGGCAAACAGCGGCGTCGCGAGCACGACGAGCGCCGCGGCGCGCAGCAAGCGGGAATTAACGGACTTGAAAACCATGTCGATCTCGACGAAATCTTGTAGCCGGAAATGCCCGATTGTTCAATGGCGGGCACCCGGGACCATGTCGCTCGCCGCACTGTTCAACCGCAAATCACGCAACGCCGTCCAGGCGCTTTACGGCGCGATCGTCGCCGCCGCCCGCAATCCGGCGTTCTATGCCGAATGGGGCGTGCCCGATACGCTCGACGGCCGGTTCGAATTGATCGCGCTGCACGCATTCCTGGCGCTGCGCCGGCTAAAGCAGGCCGACGACAGCGCCGCGTTCGCGCAGGCGCTGTTCGACACCATGTTCGCCGATCTCGACCGCAACCTGCGCGAGATGGGTGTTGGCGACCTGAGCGTCGGCCGCCAGGTCAAGACCATGGCCAAGGCGTTCTACGGCCGGGTCGTCGCCTACGAGCGCGGCCTCGCTGGCGCCGACAACCTCGACGACGCACTGCGCCGCAATCTTTATGGCACGGCGGCGCCCGATGCCGCGCAAATCGCCGCCGCCGCCGCCTATGTCCGCCATCAGGCGCGGGCGCTCGATGCGGTACCGGCCGAACGGCTGCTGGCCGGCGAATTTCCGTTGGCACTGGAGGGCTGAGATGGACGCTCCGCTCGCAACCGAATTCGCCCGGCCGATCGAACTCTCGCGTCTTAACCATGGCGAGCAGCGTTTCGCGATCAGCGCCAACGCCGCCGAGCGCGCCGCGCTTGCCGCACGTTTCGGCCTCGTCGCGCTCGACAAGCTCGAGGCGGCGGTGCGCCTCGGCCGGATCGCCGGCGGTCTCGTCCGTCTCGAGGCCGAGTTGACCGCCGATGTCACCCAGACCTGCGTCATCACGCTCGAACCGGTGAAGAACGACGTCGCCGAGAACTTTACCGTGCTTTACGGCGAGGGCGGCGAGGCGCGGGAGGTCACGCTCGACGGCGAGGCCGAAACCATCGAGCCGATCGTTGGCGGCGTGATTGACATCGGCGAGGCGGTCGCCCAGCAACTTTCGCTGGCGCTCGACCCGTTTCCACACGCGCCCGGCGCGGCGACCGTGCCGCTGGCCGCGAGTTCCGAAGCAACCGCCGATTCGCCGTTCAAGGCACTGGCGCGGCTGAGAAACAAGAACGATTCCAAAGACTAGCCATGAGGGTTGCGGGGGCGCGGGTTTTTGGCTACTGAAACGCGCGTGCCCCCGTCCGCGGGGCGCCTTTTTTCGAGTGATCCCATGGCCGTTCCGAAGAAAAAGACCAGCAAGTCGCGCCGCAACATGCGCCGCGCCCATCACGCGCTCAAGCCGTCGAGCTACGTCGAGTGCCCGAATTGCGGCGAATTGAAGCGTCCGCACCACGTCTGCCTGGCGTGCGGACATTACGACGAGCGCGAGGTAATTTCGGTGAAGACGGAAACGGCGTGACGAACGCCGCCGCCGGAGACCGATCTTGACTGGCCGCATCGTCATTGCACTCGATGCGATGGGTGGCGAACGCGCCCCCGAGATGGTGGTCAAAGGCGCCGCGATCGCCCAGCAGCGGTTTCCGCAGGCGGAGTTCCTGTTCTATGGCGTCGACGAGCGCATCCGCGCGCATCTCGCCAAACTGCCCAAGCTGACCCAGCACGCCATCATCCATCACACCGACGAGTTCATTACCGACGACGTGAAACCGTCGGTCGCATTGCGCGGCGGACGGCGGTCGTCGATGCGCATGGCCATCGACGCCGTGGCGGCGGGCGAAGCCGATTGCGTCGTTTCGGCTGGCAACACCGGCGCGCTGATGGCGATGGCCAAGTTCGCGCTCAAGATGATTCCCGGCATCGACCGACCGGCGATCGCCTCGTTCTTCCCGACCCAGCGCGGCGAAAGCGTCATGCTCGACTTGGGCGCCAACGTAGCGTGCGATTCCGAGAATCTGGTCCAGTTCGCGCTGCTCGGCGACGTGTTCAGCCGCACGGTGCTCGGCATCGCCACGCCCAGCATTGGCCTGCTCAACGTCGGCGCCGAGGATCAGAAGGGCAATGACGCGGTGCGCGGCGCGGCGTTGCGCCTGCGCGGTCCCGGCATGCCGATCCATTTCCACGGCTTCATCGAGGGCGACGACATCGCCGAAGGCGCTGTCGACGTCGTCGTCACCGACGGCTTCACCGGCAACGTCGCGCTCAAGACCGCCGAAGGCACGGCGCGGCTGTTCGCCGAATTCCTGCACGCCGCGTTCACCAACTCGTGGGCCGCCCGCTTCGGGTATTTGTTCGCCTGGCGCTCGCTGACCAAGCTGCGCAAGCGCATGGACCCGCGGCGTTACAACGGTGCGGTGTTCCTCGGCATCCAGGGCATCTGCGTCAAGAGCCATGGCTCGACCGATGAGCTCGGTTTCGCCAATGCGATCGGCGTCGCGGCCGACATGGCGGTGAACGGCTTCCTCGACAAGGTGCACGAGGAAATGCTGCAGCTCGCCGCCGTCGCCGCACCCGACCAGACGACCGTGGCGCTGTGATGAACTTCCGAGCACAGGTTCTCGCGTGCGGCGGCTACCTGCCGGAGCGGATCGTCACCAACGACGAACTCGCCCGCACGCTCGACACGACGGATGCCTGGATCCGGCAACGCACCGGCATCCGCCAGCGGCACATCGCGGCCGAGGGCGAGCTGACCTCCGATTTGGCGGTGAAGGCAGCCGAGCGCGCACTCGCGGCGGCGCATCTCAAGGGCAGCGATATTGATCTGCTGATCCTCGCAACGGCGACCCCAGACAATACGTTCCCGGCGACGGCGACCAAGGTTCAGGCGCGCATCGGCATGAAAGGCGGCGCTGCCTTCGACGTTCAGGCGGTGTGTAGCGGCTTCATCTACGCGCTGGCGACCGCCAATAATTTTCTCCGCGCGGGCCAGGCCAAACGCGCGCTGGTGATCGGCGCTGAGACCTTCTCGCGTATCCTCGATTGGAACGATCGCGGCACTTGTGTGCTATTCGGCGACGGCGCCGGCGCGCTGGTGCTCGAAGCCAAGGCCACCAACGGCCACGCCGGCACGGGGCTGCACTCCAATATGGAGCGCGGCGTGCTGTCGACGCACCTGCATTCCGACGGCTGCAATTACGGCATCCTCTATGTCGACGGCGGCCCGTCGCTCAATGGCCGGAGCGGGTACCTGCGCATGGAAGGCAAGGAAGTCTTCCGGCTCGCGGTCGAGCGCCTGGCCGCGGTGGTCGACGAGGCCTTGGCCGCGAACGGCTTGGCGGCGACGGATATCGACTGGCTGGTGCCGCATCAGGCCAACAAGCGCATCATCGACGGCATGGGCCGCCGGCTTGGCCTGCCGGCGGAGAAAGTGGTGGTGACGATCGACCGCCACGCCAATACCTCGGCCGCCTCGGTGCCGCTGGCGCTGGCCGAGGCCGCTGGCGACGGCCGCATCCAGCCCGGTCAGCTGGTGCTGGTCGAGGCGATGGGCGGTGGCATCACCTGGGGCGCCGGCCTGTTGCGCTGGTAGGCTGCCGGCCGCGGTAAAGCGGCGGCGCTGCGACTTATCCCCAGGTTTCAAGATCAGCGCCCAAATCGCTGTATTTGCAAATCTTCCGGCCTGGCGGTAGGGTTTTACGAAATCCGGGCGAAATTCCCAAGGGAGGCCGGCATGGCGGGGCAAACGGTCACGCGTGCGCAATTGAGCGAGGCTGTTTACCAGGAGGTCGGCCTGTCCCGTAACGAGTCGGCGCAACTGGTCGAGACAGTGCTGAACGAGATCGCCGAGGCGCTGGCGCGCGGCGAGATGGTGAAAGTGTCGAGCTTCGGCAGCTTTGCCGTGCGCAAGAAGGGCCGCCGGATCGGCCGCAATCCCAAAACCGGCAAGGAAGTGCCGATCAACCCGCGGCGCGTCCTGGTGTTCCGTGCCTCGCACGTGCTCAAGGATCAGATCAACACCACGCTGTCGAAGGCGGATAGCGGGACCACCGTCGCATGAACATGCGACTGCCCGAAATGACGTCGGCGCCGCCGGCGACAGGCCGAGGCAAGTCGGCGGATGCGTTCCGCACCATTAGCGAGGTCGCCACCGAGCTCGAGGTACCGCAGCACGTTCTGCGCTTCTGGGAGTCGAAATTCCCGCAAGTCCGGCCGCTTAAGCGCGCCGGCGGCCGGCGCTACTACCGGCCCGACGACGTGACGCTGCTGCGCCGGATCCGCCAATGCCTGTATGAGCAGGGCTACACGATCAAGGGCGTGCAGAAGCTGCTGCGCGAAGGCGCGCTCAAGACCGACGACATTCCGCGCCTGACGCTGCCCACGACGGTGGCGGCGCGCGAAGGCGAGAAGGTCGACGACATGCGCCGCGAGCTGTTCGACCTGCGGCGCGAACTCATTGCCTTGCGCGAGGAATTGAAGAAGCTTCGGGGCTGAGGTTAGTATCCGCCCCGAGAGTCCGGCCGGAGCGTAGCGCAGCCTGGTAGCGCATCAGCATGGGGTGCTGAGGGTCGTGAGTTCAAATCTCACCGCTCCGACCAACTCTTCTATTCGTTGCAGAGCAAAAACTCCGCAAAATCCAAATCGCTAGCGGGCGACGCTCATGTCTTGGGCGGCGCCTTTGCGCGCCGTCCTTCGGCCGCGGCACGACCTTTTTCGGTCAGCCGACAGATCTGCATCGCCGGATTGAGCGGATTGGCGAACCACGGCTCGGCCCAGCCGGCGTCGAGGCAAGCCTGGATCGTCCGGTGGTCGATCTGGCGGCCCTTGGCGTCGAACAGCGGCAGCTTTCCGCCCGGCTCGGTCAAGCCGCGTTGCAGCCACGCGCGCTGGTTCGCGGTCGGGCTTGGCGGCCGCGGCGGCTTGGCTGGCGATGGCGGTATGGGGTCCTCGGACACGGCGCACCCCCTGGATGTCCTTGTTCGGACACGCCATGGTAGCCGCCCCTGGACAGGGCGCATAGACGCCCGATGTCGGGGGCGCGTGGACGGCAGAGGCGGGAGAAACACATGTCTGGGGCAACCGTGATGATGGTCTATGCGACGGCGCGCGAACGCGTGCAGGCGGAAGAAATCGGCATCGCATTGGTCAAGGAGCGGCTCGCCGCGTGCGCCAACGTTCTCGACCACGTGCGCTCGTTCTATTGGTGGCAGGGCGAGATGCAGCAGGACACCGAGGCGCTGCTGATCTTGAAGACGACGGCCGAACATGTCGAACGCCTGATCGCGCGGCTCAAGGCGCTGCACACCTACGACGTTCCGTGCATCGAGGCGATCCCGGTTGCCGCCGGCTATGCGCCGTATCTCGACTGGGTGCGCAGCGAGACCGCGGCATCACACACCTGACGCCGCTAGGCGGGAGCGATCAGCACCGCCTTGACCAGATGCATGCTGTCGCCGACGAGCTGGCGGATATCGCGGAACAGGATCGTCGTTTCGTAGGTCACGAAGAAAGCCACGCCGTAGAACAAGGCGCGGTGCCGCGTTTCCCATTCCACGATGCGCTCGGTCAGTTTCCAGTTGCGCAGGTACTGCTGACAAGCCGCCATCATAACGAATCCGAGAACGGTGCCGGCAATGACGTCGCTGGCGTAGTGGTAGCCGAGATAGAGGCGCGGAAGACAGATGATAACGAACGTCCAGATCATCGCCAGATAACCGAGCGATCGCACTTCGTACCAGACCGCGAGCGATAGCGCGAAAAAAAGTGCCGCGTGATCACTCGGCAACGAACTCCAATGGCGCAAATTCGCCGGACTGACGCCGGTCGGCATGACGAAATTCGTCGCCGCAAAGATTGGCCGATCGTGAAACGGCAGGCTCAATTGCATAATGCGCGCCGCGAGCACGATCGCCAGCGCGCCCAGGATCGAAAGAACGACATAGCGACGGTGAGCGGCTACGTCACCCTTGGTCCTGAACCAGGTCCACCAGAAAAACACCATGAACAACCCGCCTTTGAGCAGGTCGGCGTCGCCGACGTCGCGCACCAAAATGTTGACGGTGGCGCTCTTATCGGCGAACTGGTCCAGGAATTGGATGACCGCCGTGTCGAGAAAGCCGATCCACGACAGTCCAAATCGAAGCATCGACGCGCGGCCCCGATTCGATTGGTAGGGGGAACAATCTCATCCGAGTGCCACGGTCCCGTCACGTGATAAAGCCGTGGCAGATCGGCAACGGCAGCGCCTAAATCGACCGCATTGACCATGTTGTGCCGACCGTCGCCGACATCGATGCGACGTACCGGACAACGAATACGAACCGAAGGCGCATCGGGCCGCCGAGCGCGTTAGCCGCCGCTTCGCTGCGCGAGCGCGCCGAACAGCCGTGGATACTCGATCTTCGGACAGCGATTCATCACCACCTTGAGCCCAGCCTGTTCGGCCTTGCGCGCCGCCGCGTCGTCGCGCACGCCGAGCTGCATCCAGACCACCTTGGCGCCTTTGGCGATCGCTTCGTCGACTACGGCGGCCACTTCCTCGCTGCGCCGGAAGACGTCGACCATGTCGATCGCCTCGGGAATCTCGGCGAGTGTGTTGTAGACCTTCTCGCCGAGGATCTCGGGCACGCT
>JAGXBG010000108.1 GCA_018971215.1 Alphaproteobacteria bacterium | reverse complement strand
TAGTCGGCGCGCCGTTGCCCGTCCCCGATGCCGCGGCGCTGCTGGCCAGCGGGCCAGCCACGGTTGGCGCTAAATCGGCGGCGAGCGTCGCGGCAGCGTCCGCCGCCGCGGTTGGAACGCCCTTGGCCTTGTCGTTGTTTTTGCCGTCGCTCTTGCCGTCGGCTTTGCCGTCACCCGCGCCGGTAGCCGGGTGCGCCGGCTCCGCCATCGCCTGGCCCAGGACGCCGCCAAAGGCGGCGCCGTCCGCCGGCGCGGCGCGCGACGACGACGAACCGCCGCCGACGGCCAAGCCGCCGCCCTGCGCTCCCGATGTGCCGCGGACCGCGTTCGACATCGCGCGCCTATGCCACCAGATCCTTCGCATCGGTGCGCAGGATGATCCGGCCTTCCTGTTCGAGCCGCTTGGCGATGGTGATGATCTCCTTCTGCGCGGCCTCGACCTCGGCGACGCGCACCGGACCCTTGGCCTCGATCTCCTCGTTGAGCGATTCGGCCGCGCGCTGCGACATGTTGCGCGTCACCTTTTCGCGCAGCGCCGCATCGACGCCCTTGAGCGCCGGCACCAGCAACGCCTGGTTGATCTCCTGCAGCAGGGTGCGGATGCTGCGGTCGTCGACCTCGAGCAGATCGTGGAAGACGAACATGTTGTCGTAGATGCGCTGCGACAGATCGGCATCCATCGACTTGATGCGTTCGAGCACCGATTGCGCGCGGCTCGCCTCGAAGCGGTTGAGGATTTCGGCCGCCGCCTTGATGCCGCCGACGTTCGACAGCCGGACCTGCTGCGATTCGCCGGCGAGTTGATCCTCGAGCGCCTCGTTGAGCTCGCGCACGGCGCTCGGCGGGATGACTTCGAGCGTCGCCAAACGCGGAATCACCTGCTCGATGACGCCGTCCGGCAGCGCCTGCATGACGTCCTGCGCCTGCTCGGGTTCGACATAGGCCAGGATCATCGCGATGATCTGCGGGTGTTCTTCGCGAATCATCTCGGCGACGACGCGCGGATCTTCCCATTTGACCGCCTCGATGCCGGCTGAATCGCCGCCGTTCATGATGCGCTCGAGCAGCGCCGAGGCGCGCTCATCGCCGAGCGCCCTGCCGAGGGCGTTGCGCAGATATTCGGTGACGCCGAGGCCGATCGCGGTTTGGTCGCGAATGCGCGCGACGAATTCGCCCATGACGTCTTCGACAGCCGTCTTGGGAACCTTGTTGAGGCGCGCGATCGCGCCCGACAGGCGATTCACCTCGCGCGGCGAGAGGAATTTGATGACTTCGGCGGCGTCGGCCTCGCCGAGCGCCATCATCAGCACGGCCGCTTTCTCGGCCGGATTGAGGTTACTCGAGCCGTTTATTGGTTCCGCCATGGGAGAGCCATTCCTTGATCACTTGAGCCGTTCGGCCCGGGTCGTTGGCGACGATCTTGCGTACCGCATCGATATCGGCATCGAGCATGTTCTGGCCGATGCCCGCGACGTCGATGGTGGGCCCGACGCCGGCGCCGGACCGCGCGCTGCCGTACCGCGACGGCGGCGCGACGCCGCCGGCATAGGCGAACTGGAGCGGTGCCTGCTGCAGGCGGCGCAACATCGGCAGGCCGAAGCCGAACAGGGCGAGCAGGCCGGCCAGCGCCAGGATCGCGTTCTGCATCGCGACATGGACCCAGGGCTGACGCCACCACGGTTCGGATACTGCCGCGTTCATCGCGCTGTCGAACGGCAGGTCTATCACCGCGACGTCGCGTTTAGCGCCGGCACCGACCGCGTTGGTGACGAGCGTTTTGATCGCGTCGATGGTCGCCGCCGGTATCGCGTGGCCGGTCTGGTTGTTCACCAGCACCGACACCGCAACCGATTTCAGCCGCCACGGCGGGGCCTCGGCATATTCGACCGTACGGTCGATGTCGTAGTTGACGATGGCATGCGATTCTTTGTTGCCCGGCGTCGGCAGCGCTTTGGGTTCAGCCGCCGCGGGTTGGCCGTTCGCGGCGTTGGCGCCAACGGCCGCATTCGAGCCCGGCGGACGCAAGGTGATCGTCTGCGACCCGTTGGTGATCGTGAGCGGCGTCTGCGGCGTTCCGGGCGGTTGATTCGACAGCGCGCCCGGGACGCCACCCGCGTCGTTGCCAGCGCCGATGTGCTCGCGGTTGGTGTCATCCTGGCTTAGCGGATGGCTCTGGCCGTAGATCACCGAGCTGCGCCGCGTATGCGAGAAATCGACGTCGGCGTCGACCGTGACGCGCGCATTGTCCTTGCCGACGAGCGGCGTCAGCAGCCCTTCGATCAGCATCTCATAGTGCTGATCGATGCCGCGAACGATCGCCAGCTGCTCGGGCACCTCGCCGGTGGCGTCGCCGGCGGTGCGGGTCAGCATGCGGCCATCCTGGTCGACGATCGAGACCGCTTCTGGCGCCAGGCCGGGCACGCTGGCCGAAACCAGATGCACGATGCCGGCGGTCTGGGCGCCCGACAGCGACACGCCGGGTTCCAACCGCACCATCACCGAGGCGCTCGGCTTCGGCTGGTTCTCGAGAAACGCCGTCCGCTGCGGCACCGCCAGGGTCACCCGCGCCGCCGCCACGCCGTTAACGTCCTCGATCGTCTTGGCGAGGCTCGCCTCAAGGCCGCGCATGTAATGCGCCTGTTCGACGAACGGGCTGACGCCCAGCGCCTCGTTGTCGAACAGCGACCAGACATCACTGTTTTGTTTCGGCATGCCGCGCGCGGCGAGCATCAGCCGTGTCCGTCCGGCCAGCACGTCGGGCACCAGGATCTCGGCACCGCCGTCCTCGACGCGGTAGGGAACGTTGGATTTCTGCAATTCGTCGATGATCCGGCCGCCTTCGTCTGCCGCGAGGCCGGAGTACAGAACCGTGTAGCTCGAGTGGCCGAGCCACAACATCGCCAGGACGGCGATCGCGAGCACCAACGCCGCGCCGGTGAGGATGACGGGTTGCCGCCCGGCGACGAGCGTCTTGGCTTTGTCGCGCAGGGTCGACGGCACGATGTTGTCGAGCAACGCCATGGGGCTACAGCTGCATGTTCATGATCGTCTGATAGGCTCCGACGACCCGGTCGCGGACGGTCGCCGCTGTCTGGAAGGCGAGGTTGGCCTGCTCGACCGAGATCATCACGTCGCTCAACGAGACGTTCTTGTCGCCGGCGGCGAATTGCTGGGTCTTGCCCTCGCTGGAAGCGATCTGCCCGTCGACGCGCGCCACGGCGTCCTTGAGGGTGTCGAGAAAGCTGCTGGCCGCCGGAGCGGCGATGCCGGCGGCCGGCGAAGGTACGGCGCCAGCCAGGCCGGCGAGCCCTTGCAGGTCGCTCAACATCGCCGACATGACGGCGGCCGGATCGCTCACCGCACGGCCTCGATCCGCCGCAATCCGGCGACGCGACGCACCGGCGATTTGACCTTCAGTTCATGCGACGAGCCGCGTTCGACCGAAACGTTGCGGCGGTTCTCGAGAAAGACGAAGCGGCCGAGCAGCTCGGCATTGGCGCTGCCCATGGCGCATAGCCGCAGGACCGCGCGATTGCCGGCGGCGTCGCCGGCCGGTTCCGACGCCGTCACCTGACCGCACAGCACCAGCGGCTCAAGCACGATCGGATGGATGTACAGCGACGCCGTCAGCCAGTCGCCGGCCGCTGGACCGCTTGCGGCGGTCCAGCGCAATTCGCGCAGGCCCAACTCGGTACGGACCGACGGCGGCAAATCCGCCGGATTGCCGTAACAGGTCCGGCCGATCATCTCGATCAGCAGATTGAGCTTGTGATGCAGCGGCGCCAACGCCGCCTCTTCTTCTTCGTTGAGTTCGGTCGCCGCCAGATCGAACGCGTCGACCACCCGCGCCAGGACCCGCTGGTTCGGGCGTTCGAGGGATTCGAGGAAATCCTCGGTCGGCGGGCCATTCAGCGGCCGCCAGGACATCGGCACGCTCAGGCGGCAGACGATGCCACCGGCGGGCGCGACCACGGCGTTCGGACGCTCAACGGTGCCGAGATGCGCCGCAGCGAAGCCATCCGCGCGTTTGGGCGAGGCCAGGTTCATGGATGTCCTCCGATCATTGAGCTTGCGTTCTCCTGGTCGCATTTGCCAAAATACACGAAATCGCGAAATTGGTAACACGAGATGACAGGGCCTGCAAGACCGAACACCGGCGAGACGGCGGAAAAGTGCGGATCCGGAGCCGCCGTCGACCGGCGACGGGCCTGAGCCGATCGGCGCGAACCGGGAAAATGGACATTTGACGTAAATCGAAACAAACCGACGACGGGGACTGACATGCAGCGCAAGATTCTGATCATGGGCCTGCCCGGCGCGGGCAAGACGACGCTCGCGACGGCGCTGGCGCCGCGACTGTCGGCGGTTCACTTCAACGCCGACGAAATCCGCCGAAACATCAACCGCGACCTCGGCTTCTCGGCGGCCGACCGCACCGAACAGGCGCGCCGGATGGGCTGGTTGTGCGATCAGGTCGTCAAGGCCGGCGGCTTCGCCGTCGCCGACTTCATCTGTCCGACGCTGGAAGCGCGTGCGGCGTTCTGCGAAGGCGGCGATGCTTTCGTCGTCTGGGTCGACCGCATCAAACAGGGCCGGTTCGAGGACACCAATCGGATGTTCGTGCCGCCCGAACGCTACGATCTGCGCGTCGCGCCCGAAGGCGCGCCGGAGTATTGGGCCGACGAGGTTGCGCGGCGGTTGCGGCCGGTCTTCGACTCAAAGAAGCCCACCGCCCTGTTCATCGGCCGGTACCAGCCGTTTCATGAGGGCCACAAGACGCTGATCCTCGAGGGGTTGAAGCGGGTCGGCCAGGTCTGCATTGCGGTCCGCGACACCCAGGGCACCGATGCCAAGAATCCCCTGCCCTTTGCGCAGGTGCGCGCGCGCATCGAACATGCGCTGCGGCCGCACGAAGGCCAGTTCGAGATCATCCAGGTCCCGAACATCAGCCACGTCTTCTACGGCCGCGACGTCGGCTACGTCGTCGAGCGCATCGAACTCGACCGGTCGGTCGAAGCGATCTCGGCGACCGAATTCCGGCGCCGCATGACCGCGCCGCACGCAACCAACGGCGCGGCCTAGACCGCAGCGTCGACGATAAAACCGACAAGGCGCCGGGAAGCGGTTCAACCCTGCTGGGCGGCGGACACGTCTGAATCGTCGAGCGGCGCCGCATCCGCACCGCCGGCGGCCGACGACCGGAAACCGACGGTTGGTTCTGCTGCCGCGTCGGGCAGCGACACCACGACGTGTCCGGCGCCCGGAACGAACCGCGCATCGCCGCCATGGCTGCGCGCCACCTGACGGACGATGGCAAGACCCAGGCCGGCGCCCGGCGAATCCGCATGCAATTTGTGGAACCGTCCGAACGCTTCTTCCTCCATGCCGGCGGGAACGCCCTCGCCCTCGTCGATGACGTCGATCATGACGTCGGCACGGCCCGAATCAGCGCGACGCAGGCCGACGCGGATGGTGCCGCGGCCGTGCCACAACGCGTTCTCTAGCAGGTTCCGCACCAGATCGCGGAGGTCGTCGGCGCGGCCACGGACGGCCACTGTCTCGGGCACGTCGATTTCCAGCTCGCGGCCGTGGCGTTCCACGAGCGGCACGATCTTGGCCGCCGCCTCGCGTACCACGCGCGACAGGTTGACGACGGGCAGCGTCGCGATGTCGCCCTGGCGCGGCTGCGATTCCTTGCGCGCGAGGTCCAATAATTGCGCCACCATCGCGGTGATCTCGGCGAGTTCGTTCTCGACCGCCGGCCAATCGACCGTTCCGCGGTGGCGCGCACGCTGGAGCCGCAAGCTGAGCACCGCCAGTGGCGTCCTCAGGGCGTGGGCCGCGTCCGCCGTGATCCGCCGCTCGGCCGCATACGCCTCCGCGAGCCGATCGAGGGCGCCGTTGACGGCCGCGACCAGCGGCCGAACCTCGCGCGGCAAGCCGCGTTCCGAAATCCGCCCGGTCGGATTTGCCGGGCCGACGTCCGCCGCTTCGCGCGACGCGCGCGTGACCGGCCGCAGGCTCCACCAGGTGATCGCCCACATCAACACCAGCGCGAGCGCGCAGAACGGCACCAGCAGGAGCAGTTGTTCGTACCCTTCTTGGAACAGACTGTCGACGAGCTTTTCGCGGCCGACGTCGCGGCGTGCGACGACCACTACGCCGCCGTTCGGTGTGCGCGTCGCGACGATGGCGAGACGATCCCGCCCGACGCCGATAATGTGGATTGGACTGAAGGCCTGTCCGATCGCGACCGGCGAGAACGGCAGCGGCCCGTTCAGGTTCGACGACCGCGCAACCGGCCGCCCGGCCGCGTCGAAGAGCGTGTAGGAAAAGTCGCCGCTCGGATCGCTGTACGCGCTCCGCCAAGACGGCGGCAAGTCGATTTGTGTGCTGCCGTCGGCACGCGAATTCAGACCCGACACAAATTCCTGCGCCTGTTCTTGCAGCGTCCCGTTCCATAGGTCGCCGCCGAGCCGGCTGACCTCGCCGCGGTAAGCCAACAACGAAACTGCGACGCCGAGGCCAAACAGGACGACCATCGGGCCCAGCAATCGCCAGCGCAGGCTGTAACCGCGCATCAGACTTCGCCTTGGATCAAGCGATAGCCGATGCCCCGTTTGGTTTCGATGCGCAGTTCGGCCTTGGCCGCGAGCAGCTTCTTGCGCAGGCGCGAGACCGCGGCCTCCAGCGCATTCGGGCTGCCCGCGTCGTCGAGCGCATAGAGCCGGTCTTCGAGCGAGTCCTTGGGAATCACGTGTCCGGGCGAGCGCAGCAATTCTTCGAGCAGCGCCGTCTCGCGGCGCGTCAGATCGAGCGGCGTCTCGTTGACGCGCGCTTCGCGCGACACCGTGTCGAAGGTCACTGCACCGTAAGCGTAGACGCGGCCCCGGCGTGGCCCCGGCCGGCGAAGAACCGCGCGAAGGCGCGCTTCGAGTTCCTTGAGATTGAACGGCTTTACGACGTAATCGTCGGCGCCGGCGTTTAAGCCGCTAACGCGATCTTCGAGGCTGTCGCGCGCCGTCAGAATCAGCACCGGCGTGTCGGTGCGCGATCCGCCGCGCAACCGTCGCAGGAATTCCATGCCGTCGAGATCCGGCAGACCGAGGTCGAGAATGATGGCGTCGTATTCGATGCCCTCGACCGCGGCAAGCGCGTCGTTGGCGTGCGCCGTCGCCTCGACGGCAAATCCCTGCTCTACCAAGTGGTCGGCGATCATCGTGCGCATCGGCCCGTGGTCTTCGACCAGTAGGATCTTCATGCCAGCACAGCCTTCCTTTCCGGGCCGTTCCACGATAGGGACGCAGCTTGACCGCTAGCTGACGGGCAAAAGTTTTGCTCCGCGGCAACCGGCCGCGCAAGCCCATCAGGAAATCCACAAAAATGGCACAACCAAGGCATGCGCCCGCTCGCAAGGCGCCGGCAGAAATATCGGCTATGTCAGCCGCGCCTAAGTTCGGCGGTCTATATCCGTCGCGTGGTCAACCAAGGAGTGAATACCATGCGTACCCAATTCGCCGACGCCCAAAAACGATCTCGCCGCCCCCGAGTGATCGAGGGCGGCGAGTCTTTTGCCAACCGACTTGTGCGGCCGTCCGGCCGCTTACGTCAGTCGAGCTTCTCGGTCACCTTCTTGGTCTTGCCGTCCTTGAGCAAGGTGACCTGCGCTTCACCGCTCGCCTTCGGCACAACGCGGATCGCGACGAAACCCGGATTCGCCTTGAGCGCTTCGTCAACCGCTTGGTCCAGCGTGACCTTGGCCTGGGCCACGGCGGCGAGCTGGTTGCCGGCGTCCTTGATGTCGTCCGGATCGGTCAGCTTTTCGTCGCTCTTGATCTTGCCGTCCTCGAAGTTAACGATGACTTCGTGAACGTCGGCGCCGGTAGCGCCCTTGCTCACGAACACCGAGAGCTGGAAGCCTTTATCCTCGTCGACTTCGTACTGCGACGAGATCGCCTTGCCGCCTGCGGCCGCGGTCTTAATTCCTTGAGCGAGCGGCACTTTTGCATTCGGCATCCACTTGACGAGGTCCTTCATCTGCTTGCCGTACTCGTAGTCGGAATCCGCGTGCGCCACCGACAAAGTGAACGCCAGCGCACCGACAGCGAGCAACCCCAGCACTACCTTCTTCATCATCATACGGTCTCCCTGGATCTGTTACGCGTTGAACTGTGACAAGGTACTCACGTTGGACGTTTCGAAACACAAGCCTCAGACGACGGTACTGCCCCCTATTCCGCCGGCCCCGGCCGCAGGCGCCGCTGCGCGGCCGCCTTCAGAACGTGGATCATCGGCGCACGCTCGCGCTTGTGCACGAGCAGGCCGACGAGCACGGGCATGGCGAGCAGGACGAGCGGCAGCTGGACGGTGATGCCGGCGATGATTGCAATCGCCAGCGGCTGCAGCATCTGGTCGCCCGAGCCGCTGATCGCCGCGCCGAGCGGCAACAACGCCAGGATCATCGCCAGCGTGCTCATCACGATCGGCCGCAACCGGTTGAGAGCCGCCTCGTAGATTGCCTGCTGCGGCGGCATGGT
>JAGXBG010000107.1 GCA_018971215.1 Alphaproteobacteria bacterium | reverse complement strand
TGCGTTGGCTCAGCGGATCGAACGAACGGATTGCTTCTAGGCGGTCGCCGAAAAAATCGAGCCGCAGCGGCGCCGGCGCGCCCGACGGGTAGAGATCGACCAGGCCGCCGCGCACGGCGTACTCGCCCGCCTCGCGCACCGTCTCGGCGCGGTTATAACCATTGCGTTCGAGGAACGTCTTGAGCCGGTCGAGCGGAATGTCGCTGCCGCGTTCGAGGATGAACGTGCGCTCGGCAAAAAGCTTACGCGGCGGCACCCGCTGGATCGCGGCGTTGACCGTGGTCAGCACGATGCGCGGGCTCGTGCCATCGCGCACCAGCTCGGCCAGGGTCGCGATACGGCGCGAGACGATCTCAGGATTGGGCGAGACGCGATCGTACGGCAGGCAGTCCCAGGCCGGGAACATGCGTACGTCGATCTCGGGATGGAAGAACGCAAGCGCTGCACGCATGCGCGCCATGCGGCCGTCGTCGCGGCCGACATGGATCAGCGTGCGGCCGGTGCGCGCGACGAGACTGCCGAGCACGAACGCGTCGTGGCCATCGGGCGTGTTGGCGAGGACGAGGCGCTCGTTGCGCGGCGGTGCGTCAAGGAAGGCATTGAGCGTGTTCATGGGCAGAACCGGAAGGCAAGTAGCAGGTGCAGCACCGCGCCGTCGCGCGGCGGCTTGACGCGGCCGTATATCCAATCGAACAGCGTGTCGTCATCCTCGCTGAGGATGGTTTCGTACTCGGTCAGCTCGGCGGCAGTGAAATTCGGCAAATAGTGGTCCGCGAAAGCGCCCAGGAACAGGTCGCTTTCCTTGGTGCCGCGATGGCGGCTCTGGTAGAGCAGCCGCTTGCGCTGCTTCTCCACCCCGTCTTCTTGCTGTGCCATAGCGGGGCTGTCTCGGCCGCGATATTGCCGAGTGCGACGCCGCTTGCAAGCGCCAAACACGCATCGGCCCATGCGGCGCCGGGATGACAGGTGATGGCTCGCCTGTTAGAAAGCGGACGCAGGGAGGACGCGGATGGCCAGCAAGCCCTACATCGTCGCGCTCGAAGAACATTATCACGACCCGCAAATCACCGCGCTGACGCAGCTTGAAGGCCGCAAGAACCCAGAACTGGCCAAGCGGCTCGACGATCTCGGCGATTTGCGCCTCAAGGAAATGGACGAAGCCGGCATCGACTATCAGGTGCTGTCGCTGGGTGCGCCGGCGACCCAGCGCCTGCCGGCGGATTCCGCATTGCAGGTCGCGCGCAGCGTCAACGACCGGCTCGCCGACGTGGTCAAGGCGCATCCGAAGCGCTTCGGCGCCTTCGCCGCACTTCCGACAACGACTGACGCCAAGCACGCGGCCGATGAACTCGAGCGCTGTGTCACCAAGCTGGGATTCGTCGGCGCGATGATCCACGGCCTGTCGAACGGCGTATTTCCCGACGACAAGCGTTTCTGGCCGATCTTCGAACGCGCCCAGGCGCTCGACGTGCCGCTTTATTTCCATCCGGCGATGCCGCACCCGGCCGTCGTCGAGGTGTATCTCAAGGATTATCTCGCCAAGCATCCCTCGCTCGGCAACGCGGCCTGGGGCTTCACCATCGAGACCGCGACGCTCGGCGTCCGTCTGGTGCTGTCGGGCGTGCTCGAGGCCTATCCCAAGATCAAGATCATCCTCGGCCACCTTGGCGAAGGACTCCCCTTCCTGCTCTGGCGCGTCAACATGGCGCTGGCACGCGACGGCAAGCACGCCGAGGGTTTCCGCGAGAAATTCCTGCGCAACTTTTACATCACCACCAGCGGCTTCTTCTCCAACAACGCGCTCGATTACTGCATCAAGGAGATGGGCCTCGACCGCATCATGTTCTCGGTCGACTATCCCTTCGTGCCCAACCCACCGGGCGCGAAGTGGGCGCTCGAAGAGCTCACGCTGCCTGCCGCCGACAAGGAAAAGCTGCTCAACGGCAATGCGCGGCGGCTGTTGAAGCTCAAGGTCTGAGGCGTATCGGCGGTACACAGTGCGGCCCGCGATCCTCAATCCACTGTTTGCCGAGGTCACCGATCTCAAGGGCGTCGGACCGCGCCTTGGCAAACTGTTCCAGAAACTGTGCGGACCGCACGTCGTCGACCTGCTTTGGCACCTGCCGGTCGATCTCGTCGACCGCAGCTTCCGGCCCAAGGTCGCCGAGGCGCCCGAGGGCCACATCGCCACGCTGACCGTCACCGTCGAGCAGCACCAGAAGCCGCACAATCCGCGCCAGCCCTATCGCGTGCGCTGTCGCGACGCGAGTGGCGTGTTGTTCCTGGTGTTCTTCCACGTCAAAGGGGATTGGCTCGAGCGGCAGCTGCCGGTGGGTGCGAGTCGCATCGTCAGCGGCAAGGTCGAGCGCTTCAACAACCAGACCCAGATGACGCATCCGGATTACATCCTCGATCCGGCGGGTCTCGACAGCATGAAGCTGATCGAGCCGGTCTATCGCCTGACCGCCGGATTGACCCTGCGCATCGTGCACAAGGCGATCGAAGCGGCGCTGGCGCGCGCACCGCAGCTTGACGAATGGAGCGACGCCGAGTTGGTCAAGCGGCGCGGTTGGCCGGCATGGCGCACGGCGATCGCCGCCGTGCATGCGCCGGCGCAGCCCGAGGATCTGCTACCGACAAATCCGGCGCGCGAACGCCTCGCCTACGACGAGCTGCTGGCGAACCAACTTACCATCGCAGTATTGCGCGCCCGCAGTCGCAAACGCACCGGCCGCTCGATCGTCGCCAAGGGCGATTTGCGCCAGCGTGTCGAACGCGCCCTGCCCTTCGCGCTCACCGGCGCACAGCGCCGCGCGTTCGGCGAGATCGCCGCCGATATGGCGCAACCGCTACGCATGAACCGGCTGCTGCAAGGCGACGTCGGCAGCGGCAAGACCGTGGTGGCGTTGCTGGCGATGTGCGATGCGGTCGAGGCCGGTGGCCAGGCGGCGCTGATGGCGCCGACCGAAATCCTGGCGCGTCAGCACTTCGCGACCTTGACCGCCCTGGCAAAAGATTCCGACATCGCCATCGCGTTGCTCACCGGCCGCGAGAAGGGCCGCGCGCGGACGGAATTCCTCGAGCGCCTCGCCGCCGGCGAGATCCAGATCGCGGTCGGCACGCATGCGCTGTTCCAGGACGAGATTGCGTTCAAGGATCTGGCGCTGGCGGTGATCGACGAGCAACACCGCTTCGGCGTCGAACAACGCCTGCAGCTTGCGGCCAAGGGCCATGCGGTCGACATCCTGGTGATGACGGCGACGCCGATTCCGCGCACGCTTGAGATGACTGCCTATGGCGATCTCGACTCATCGCGTCTCGACGAGAAACCGGCCAACCGCGCCAAGACGACGACCAGCGCCGTCCCGGTCGAGCGGCTCGACGAAATCATCGCCGCGATCCGCCGCGCGCTCGCCAAACGCGCCAAGATCTATTGGATCTGTCCGTTGATCGAGGAGTCCGAAGACAGCGATCTACAGGCAGCCGAAGCGCGCTTCTCCGAACTGTTTCAGATCTTCGGCAATCGCGTCGGTCTTATTCACGGCCGGATGAAAGGACCGGAGCGCGACCGCACCATGGCCGCGTTTGCATCCGGTGGCATCGATCTGTTGGTGGCGACAACGGTGATCGAGGTCGGCGTCGACGTCACCGACGCCACGATCATGGTAATCGAACATGCCGAGCGCTTCGGCTTGGCGCAGCTCCACCAGCTGCGCGGCCGCATCGGCCGCGGTGATCAGCCGGCGGCATGCCTGCTGCTCTACGCCTCGCCGCTGAGCGAAACCGCCAAGCAGCGCCTGTCGATCCTGCGCGAAAGCGACGACGGCTTCCGCATCGCCGAAGAGGATTTGCGGCTGCGCGGCGCCGGCGAAGTGCTCGGTACGCGGCAGAGCGGCTTCGCCGAGTTCCGGCTCGTCGATCTCGCGGCGCACGCCGATCTCATTCCGGTCGCGCGCGAGGAAGCGCGGCTCGTGTTGGCGCGCGACGCCGAACTCGAAAGCCCGCGCGGCGCCGCTCTGCGTACGCTGCTCTATCTGTTCGCACGCGACGCCGCCGTTCGCTATCTCCGCACCGGCTGAGTGAGCGCGGCTATTTCGGCGCGACGATTTCTTCGACCTTCGCCGTCGGCGGCGCTTCGAGGCTCTCCGGCGTAATGATGCCGCCCGAGATCACCAGCTTGATGCCGTCCTCGACCGACATCGATAGCGGCACGATGTCTTCACGCGGGACATAAACCAGGTAGCCCGAGGTCGGATTGGGTGTCGTCGGCACGTAGAGGCCCACCGTGTCCAGCGCCACTTTGGCCTTGATCTCGCCCTCGCCCTGGGCGGTGACGAATGCCACGGTCCACATGCCGCGCCGCGGCCATTCGACCAGCACGACTTCGCGGAACGTGTTCGAGCGCTTGGCCAACACGGTCTCGAAAATCTGCTTGAAGGCGCCATAGATGCCGCGCACCACCGGCATCCGTTTCATAATCCGGTCGGACAATCGCAACAGCAGCCGGCCGGCATAACCCGCCGTCAGCCAACCGATCAGCGTCAGCGCGACGACCGCGACCACCAGGCCGAAGCCCGGTATATTGAATGGAAAATATGTGCCCGGGTTGTAACTCGTGGGCACGAGGTGGGAGACTGCCCGGTCGATGAAATCGACAATGCTCCAGGTGATCCACAGGGTGAAGGCGATCGGCCCCGTGACCAGGATGCCGGCGAGGAAATAGGCGCGCAGCCGTTCGCCGACGCCGTCGCCATTGCCGTTACTGTTGTCGTTGGCGGCACCGTCTTCCGGAAGCGATTTGCGGCTCTTACGCGCCATCTGACGTCTGGTCCCCGCTCGGTCCGTTTAGCGAATGAAACGCGCGAACATGTGATCCACACTGGGTGCCGGCCGCTTTACTGTGCACCGGCTAGAAGCGCCGACACTGTAACGACGCAAGGAAGGTACCGCCAGTCATGAACGCACCCCGCCTGCTTGCCTTGTCCACGGCGCTGCCGCCTTACGCCTTGCGCCAAGCCGAAATCGAACGCCGCGCGCGCAGCTATTTTGCCGGCGCGGCGGCACTCGACCTCGACCGGCTGATGCCGGTCTTCGCCAACGCCGGCATCGATGCGCGCTATTCCTGCGTGCCGCTCGAATGGTACGACCGGCCGCACGGCTGGGCCGAACGCAATGAGCTTTATCTCGACCACGCGGTCCGACTGCTCGAACGCGCGGCGCGCGGCGCGCTCGCCAAAGCGGACCTTGCACCTCGCCAGATCGATGCGGTGGTCACCGTATCGACGACCGGCATTGCGACGCCGAGCCTTGACGCAAGACTGCTCAACCGCCTCGGCATGCGCGCCGACGTGACGCGTTTGCCGGTCTTCGGCCTCGGCTGCGCCGGTGGCGTCGCCGGCCTGGCGCGCGCCGCCGACCTTGCCCGCGCCCGCCCGGGCACCAATGTCATGTTCCTGGTCGTGGAACTCTGCGCGTTGTGTTTCCGCCGCGGCGACAGCTCGAAAAGCAACGTCGTCGCCACGGCGTTGTTCGGCGACGGCGCGGCCGCCGGCATCGTGTCGAGCGATGGTGACGGACCGGCGCTCGGCGCGGCGGGCGAGCACACCTGGCCGGACTCGCTCGGCGTCATGGGTTGGGACGTGATGGAAGACGGACTCAAGGCGATCTTCTCGCGCGACATTCCGGCCTTGGTGCGGAGCGAGCTGCGCGCCGCCGCTGACATGTTCCTCGCTCGCCACGGTCTCGCGCTCGACGCCATCGACCACATCGTTTGCCATCCCGGCGGCGTCAAAGTGTTGAGCGCGATCGAGGACGCCTTCACGCTCGCCAGCGGCGCGCTCGATCACGCGCGCGCCGTGTTACGTGATTGCGGCAACATGTCGGCGGCGACGGTGCTGTTCGTGCTCGAACGCACGCTCAAGGCCGGCGCGCGCGGCCGCATGCTGCTGTCGGCATTGGGTCCCGGCTTCACCGCCGGCTTCCTGGTCCTTGAAGCGTGAGCCTGCTGCCGCTCATTGTCGGTTTGGTGGCGGCGGCGCGCTTGGGTGAGCTCGTCTACGCGGCGCACAACGCGCGCGCGCTCAGGAAACGCGGCGCCATTGAACTCGGCGCCGGACATTATCCGCTGATCGTCGCGTTGCACGCAGCCTGGTTGCTCGCGCTGGTCGCGTTGGTACCGTGGGACGTCGCGGTGAACGGATTTTGGCTCGCTGCGTTTGTCGGCCTTCAGGCCCTGCGCGTCTGGACCATCGCCAGCCTCGGACCCTTTTGGACCACACGCGTCTTGAGCCTGCCCGGTGCGCCGCTGGTGCGCCGCGGTCCCTATCGCTTCGTCAGCCATCCCAATTACCTGATCGTCATCGGTGAGATCGCGGTGCTGCCACTGGTCTTCGGCGCCTGGCGAATCGCGTTGGTGTTCTCCATCCTCAACGCTGTTCTGCTGGCGTGGCGTATCCGCATCGAGGACCGCGGCCTCAAACCCCGCCGCGCCCTCGGTTGACCGTTCTCGCCACCGCGCTTATTGTCCGGCGCAATTGCGCGAGCCCGTAGCTCAGCCGGTAGAGCACATGACTTTTAATCATGGGGTCCCGGGTTCGAATCCCGGCGGGCTCACCAAGGCTTATCTATCATACTTAAAGTACCGGGGACACGCCTGGGGACACGGATTACAAGGCAGCTAAACGCTGCAGCGTGGTGATGCCGGATCTGCCGAGCGTCGTCTAAAACGCCACGGCGCTTGTTGGGTTCATGGGAAAAGTCCGGCCCCAAAGCCCGCCAAACTGTCGGCAATGACGAGCGCGGCGATGATCTGCCAATCCCTGATCCCGCGGTTCTCGTCCGTATCGGATTGGGGCCCGTCGCTTATTGCTTCTTCGTTCGCTTCCTTACGGCCAAAGCAAGGCCGTCAAGCATGGCGACCCGCCTACCCAGTACGACGCTGCTCTACATACTCTCTGTAGCGCTGGACAACTGCGACGGGAACACTACCGTAAATCCTGGTTACGTCACCGCGCTCGCTGTCGGTGTCGACAACCCACATCGCATGCAGCTTGCGCCCATCCCATTCTCGCGTTTCCCAAATCTTGTCGAGCCTTTCGATTTCGGCCAAGCCCGTTCCGATCACCCCAACCGGCGCCGCGTCTTCTCGGTTGTCGTCAAAAATGGCCCAAAGTTCGCGCACCGGCCGATCCCCCAAGGTCAAGGCGCTGCAACTATACGGCGCTCATCATCCGGCGCTCGGCGGCAAATGAAAAGCTCCGCACGGACCGATGGGGCACCCCAGCCGGCGGTGCAGTACATCCGCAGCCATGGCGATTTACGGCGTAGCTGGCCGAGGCTCGGCACCGGCGGAGCGGTCGATGCCATGCTGCCAAGCATGGCGACTCGGACGGTCGATTCGCAAGAGCCAGGCCCCTCGCCTTCCGCAACCACGTTACGGCGCGCTGACCAAGCTGGACGGCGATGCGCACGGCGCGCGTTAACCGCTTGCTAACCTTATCCAGCCCAGGACGGCGGCGCCGATCTTAAGGAATTGCTCAGCCCGTTGCGTCTTTAATGGCACCTTCTGCTACGGACGCATGCTGATGGCGGATCCGACCCTGACCCCATCGTCAACGGCGACTGCTCCCGTCCACGCTGCCACGCTCGCGCGGCCGATGAAAATGCTCATCGCCGGCGGCGTGCTGACCGGGATCGCCGTCAGCCTGATTGCAGCGGTCCTGCTGATTCACCTGCACGCCAATGCGACCGAACATACGCAGCAAACTCTGCTGAGCCTCGACATCGTCCTCGCCGAACAGACCGAGCGCTCGCTTGATGAAGTCGACCTGACGCTCAAAGATACGCTGAGCCTGTTGCTGCAGCAGCGTGGCGCCGTATCCGCGCAGACGATACGCGCGATCTACGGCGGCCACGCCGCGGCGCAGCTGCTGCGCGCCGAAGCCGGCGGTATCCCGCAGCTCATCAGTATTTCGATCTTCGACGCGCGCGGAGGCATGGTCAATTCGTCCGAGCCCAACGCGCCCGCAAATCTCGACATCTCGTTCCGCAAATATTTCCAGCGCGCCCGCGACAATCGCACGCCGGTCCGGTTTATCAGCGAACCCATCACCTTCCAAACCGGAATGCCGGCCATCCTGATGGTGCGACGCCTGGAGGCGCCCGATGGATCGTTCGCCGGCCTCATCGACGGCGTCATCCCGCTCGATTACTTCACGCGCCTCTATCACGACATCTATCTCGGCCCGGGCACCGCGGTCTCGCTTTTCCAGCGCGACGGCCTGCTGCTCGCGCGCTATCCGGCGCTTCCGGCCATCGGAACCAACGTCGCCAACGAGGTGTCCTTCCCGCAAGTCCTCGCGCATCATGCGGCGGGCGTTACTCACAGCAGCGGCCATATCCTTGGCACGCCGCTGTTCGTTGCAACGCACGCGCTCAACGATTTGCCGTTGGCGGTCAACGTGATCATGACGGACAAGCGGGCTTACGCCGAGTGGCGCAACGAGTTGGTCGGCATCGTGATCGCGCTTGCCGTTATTCTCGGAATGATCGCGCTGCT
>JAGXBG010000106.1 GCA_018971215.1 Alphaproteobacteria bacterium | reverse complement strand
CGACGCCGGCTGGCGCGTCATCACCTCGTCACGCGAGGCGGTGCCGCCCGAATGCAAGCGCGATCCGAACTGGACCCAGCATATCACCGCCGACCTGTCACAGACCCAGGCGGTGGAGGGCTTCGTCGGCGCGGTGCTGCAGGAACTCGGCGACGCGCCGTTGCATGCGCTGGTCAACAATGCCGGCGTCTCGCCCAAGACCCCGTTCAAGGAGCGGCTCGGCTGCCTCAACGGCGATCTCGCCGACTGGCGCCAGGTGTTCCAGCTCAACTTCTTTACGCCGGTGATGCTGGCGCGCGGCCTCGCCGGACCGTTGAGCAAGGGTCGGGGCACGATCGTCAACGTCACCTCGATCGCCGGTCATGCCGTTCATCCGTTCGCCGGCTCGGCCTATTCGACGTCGAAGGCGGCGCTGTCGGCGCTGACGCGCGAGATGGCGGTGGAGTTCGCCGAGCTCGGCATTCGCGTCAACGCCGTGGCGCCGGGCGAGATCGAGACCGCGATGCTGTCGCCTGAGACTGAGGTGCTGCTGCCGCGCATTCCGCTGCATCGCCTCGGCACACCCGAAGACGTCGCCGCGACGATTTTCTATCTATGCTCGCCAGAATCGGCTTACGTCACCGGCACCGAAATCTTCGTCACCGGCGGGCAGCATCTTTATTGAAATTTTTGCGGCTGTCGGACCTGTGCTTAGCGCCCGAGCCGCGCCAGCTTGCCCTGGAGCTGGGCGATGTCGGCATCGAGCCAGTCGAGATAAGGCTGCGGCGCGCCAGCTTCGGATTTGCGCAGTTCGTTGAGCCGGTTGATTTCGTCGCCGACGGTTTCGGCGACGTGCACCATTTGGGTTTCGCGTTCGGCCGGACCGAGGTGGTGCAGGAAGCGCAGTTTGAGCAGCAGTGCCAGCCGCGTGAAATCCCCGAGCGGCGCCTTGAGCCGCGCCTGCAACAGGCTCGCCAGGGCGGCGTGGCCGGCCGGCGTCAGGCTCAGCCGTGCATTGTCGGCCATGCCTTTGCCCTCGCTTGCCACCACCAAGCCCTCGATGATCAGCGCCTCCAGCGACGTGCCCATGAGGTCGAGCGACGGCGCGGCAATGCGGCCGGTGAACTGGCGAATCTGGGCGGCAAGGTCGCCGTAGCGGCGCGCGCCGTCGGCAAGGAAACCGAGCGCCGCGAGCTTGATCGCTTCGGCAGGAATCAACGGTTGGTCGCGGAACACCGGACGCGTTCCACGCGGCGGTTCAGGCAACGCGGCGGATCGGCAGACGCGACCATACGTCGGACAGCGCCGCCACCAGGGCGTCGATGTCGGCGTCGCTATGCAGCGGCGTCGGCGTGAAACGCAGACGCTCGCCGCCGCGCGGCACGGTCGGATAATTGATCGGCTGGACGTAGATGTGATGGCGTTCGAGCAGATCGTCGGCCGCCTGCTTGCACAGCCGCGCGTCGCCGACCAGAACCGGCACGATGTGGCTGTCGCTCGCCATCACCGGCAGCTTCGCCGCGGCGAGCCGTTGCTTCAGCCGCGCGGCGCGCTCCTGGTGCCGCTGGCGCAGCTCGGCTGCGCCTTTGACGTAGCGGATGCTGGCGACGGCGCCGGCGGCAATCGCCGGCGGCAGCGCCGTGGTGAAGATGAAGCCGGGCGCGTAGCTGCGCAGGAAATCGACCAGCATGGCGGAGGCGGCGACATAACCGCCCACCAGGCCGAAGGCCTTGGCGAGCGTGCCCTGGACGAGGTCGACGCGATCCAACACGCCGTCGCGCTCGGCAACGCCGGCGCCGCGCGCGCCGTACAGGCCGACGGCGTGCACCTCGTCGAGATAGGTGAGGGCGCCGTACCGCTTGGCGACGTCGCAAAGTTCCCTAATCGGCGCGATGTCGCCGTCCATCGAGTAGACAGACTCAAATGCCACCAGCTTGGCGCGCGCCGGATCGGCGGTCTTGAGCAGGCGTTCGAGGTCGGCGGGATCGTTGTGCTGGAAGATGACCTTGTCTGCGCGGCTGTGCCGGATGCCTTGGATCATCGAAGCGTGGTTGAGCGCGTCGGAAAAGATGACGCAGCCGGGTAGCTGCGACCCCAGCGTCGCGAGCGCCGCCTCGTTGGCGACGTAGCCCGAGGTGAAGACGAGCGCCGCCGGTTTGCGATGCAGCTCGGCGAGCTCGCGCTCGAGCGCGATATGGTGATGCGTCGTACCCGAGATGTTGCGCGTGCCGCCGGCGCCGGCGCCGGTTTCGGCAAGAGCGGCGCGCATCGCCGCCAGCACGTCGGGATGCTGACCCATGCCGAGATAGTCGTTCGAGCACCAGACGGTGATTTCGCCGCCGTGCGCATGGTCCCGTGCGCGCGGAAACGCGCCGGCGCGGCGCGCAATGCCAGTGAACACGCGATAGCGGCCTTCAGCCTTCAGCGCATCGAGCCGGGTCTTGAAGAAGGCCTCGAAATCCATTGCGGCAGAGTGCCTTTCAGTCAAACTATCGAATGATTATAAACGCTTACGGGTTCGGCGTCAGGCCCGCAATGAGGCTCGTTGTCGCGGCGAAAGCCGCGCCATCGTGTCGTCCAATCCTTTGCCGAAACGGTCGAGCATCTCGTCGATCTCTCCCTCGCTGATCACCAGCGGCGGCGCGAAGGCCTGGGCGTCGCCGATCTGGCGCAGGATCAGGCCGTGTTTGTTGATCTCGGCCGTCAGGATGTTGCCGGCCCCTTGGCTGGGATCAAACGGCGCCTTGGTCGCTTTGTCGGCAACCAACTCGACGCCCGCGACGAGGCCGAGGCCGCGGATCTCGCCGACCAGCGGGTGGTTGGCGAAGCGTTGGCGCAGCCCGTTCTGGAGCCGCGGCGCCACCTTCTGGACGTGACCGATGATGTCGCGCTCCTCGTAGATCTTGAGCGTCTCGAGTGCCACGGCGCAGCACACCGGATGGCCGGAATAGGTATAGCCATGGGCGAAGACGCCGATTTTGTCGCTTTCGTCGGCCAGCGCCTGATAGATCGGTTCGCTGACCACGGTCGCCGAGATCGGCAGATAAGCCGAGGACAGGGCCTTGGCGACGGTGACGATGTCGGGCTTCAGGTCGAAGGTCTCGGTGCCGAACATCTTGCCGGTGCGGCCGAAGCCGGTGATGACTTCGTCGGCGATGAACAGAACGTCGTGCTTCTTCAGAACCTTCTGGATCTTTTCGTAATAGGTGCGCGGCGGCACGACGACGCCACCGGCGCCCATTACCGGCTCTGCGATGAAGGCGGCGACCGTCTCCGGGTCCTCGCGCTGGATCATCAGATCGAGGTTCTCCGCCAGGCGTGTGGCGAAATCCTCTTCGCTCTCGCCGGCGTGCGCGAAGCGATAGTGATGCGGACAATCGGTGTGCCGGATGTTGGCAATCGGCAAGTCGAATTGGCGGTGGTTATTGGGCAGGCCCGACAGGCTGGCGCTCGCCACGGTGACGCCGTGGTAGCTCTTGAAGCGGGCGATGATCTTCTTCTTGCGCGGCCGGCCGCGCGCATTGTTGTAGTACCAGACGATCTTGACCGCGGTGTCGTTCGCCTCGGAGCCCGAATTGTTGAAGAACGCGTGCGACATCTTCACCGGCATCATGCCGACGAGCCGTTCGGCCAGCTCGCCGACCACGTCGTGCGATTTGTGGTGGAATGAGTGGTAGAAGCTGAGCTTGCGCATCTGCCGCGCCGCCGCTTCGATCAGCCGCTCTTCGCCGAAGCCGAGCGACGCGCACCACAAGCCGGCGCAGCCTTCGAGGTATTCCTTGCCCGCCTCGTCCTTGACCCGGACGCCTTTGCCCTCGGTCACCAGCAATTCGCCCTGGCGTTCCAGCTGGCGGGCGTTGGAATAGGGGTGGAGATGGAAGGCGATGTCGCGGCTGGCGGCGGAGTTGCCTCGCTGCATGGCGGAATTCCTTGCGGTCGATGCGGATGAAGCGGCGGCTACTATCGGTCGTCGCAGCGGTTCCCGTCAAACCCGCGCGCTGGTGGGGCTGACGCGCGCGATTCGACGCCGGCCAGGCTGCGGCATCCAGTCGCAGCCCCATGTGGAAGCCGTTTGGCCGCATGGCCGATCCGGCCGCGCCCGAAATCTGTCCGGAAGCTTGTCCACAGTTCTATCCACAGATTGTGACAATCGTGCGCAACGAAACGCTGGCGTGCTTCGTAGGCCCGGTCCCATGCTCGCTCCGCTCACGCCAGTTCCCCACCGGTAGTCGTAGAGGTTCGCCGTATGTCCGGGCTTCCGCCGCTCGACGACAAGGATTTTGCCAACCTCGATATGGATCGGGTGATCGCCGATCCGGACTATCGCCGCCGCGTCATCGACCGCCTGCGGCGCGATCCGCGCTATGCCGATAAGCGGCGCCAATCCTCGATGTTCTACGACCCGCCGCCGCCCGACGAGGAATAGCTCAGCGCCGCTGGCGCGGGTCGAGCGCCTGTTGCAGCCCGTCGCCGAGCAGGTTGCACGCCATCACCGTCAGGAAGATCAGCAGGCCGGGATAGACCGCGAGCATCGGCGCCAGCGCGATCGTCTCCTCGGCGCCGGTCAGCATGTTGCCCCAGCTGGCGAGCGGCGGCGCGACGCCAAGGCCGAGGAAGCTCAACACGGATTCGAGCAGGATGATCTCGCCGACGGCGAGCGATGTCGCGACGATGATGGGCGTCGCCAAATTGGGCAGGATGTGCACCAGCATGATGCGCCGATGGCCGGCGCCCAGCGCCTCGGCGGCGCGGACGAAATCCTGCCGCTTCAGCGACAACGTCGTACCGCGCACCAGCCGCGCCACGGTCGTCCAGCCGACCAGCGTCACCAGCACGATGATGCGGTAGAGGCTCATCGCCTCGGACTGGCGCAGTGCATCAGGCACGCCGAGCTTGTGCAGGTCGGCGGCAGCCAGCACGACCAGCAGCGGCAACAGCGGTAGCGCGATCACGCCGTCGGTGAGACGCATCAGGGCAGCGTCGAGCCGGCCGCCGAAATATCCGGCGACTAGGCCGATGGCTGTGCCGAGCACCGCAGCGGCAAGCGCCGCGGTAATGCCGACGAGCAGGGAGACGCGGCCGCCTTCGAGCAGCCGCAGCAGAAGGTCGCGGCCGAGTTCGTCGGTGCCGAGCGGATGGCGCAGCGATGGACCGGCCAAGCGCCGATAGAGGTCGACCGTATCGGCGTGCGCGCCGAGCGCCTGCGCCAGCCACGGCGCCAGCAAAACGGCCAGCGCCAACACAAGCAGAACACCGCCGCCGAAACGGACCCGTGGTTGCGCCAGCGCGCTCATCGGTAGGCGATCCGCGGATCGACCGCGGCATAGGCGAGATCGGCGGCGAAATTGGCCAGCAAGGTCATCAGTGTGGCAAAGAGCAACCCCGCAAGCGCGAGGTTGTAATCGTTGCCGAGCACCGCGTCGTAGATCAGCTTGCCCATGCCCGGGTAACTGAACATGGTCTCGGTGACCAGCGCGCCCGAGAACAGCGAGCCGAACGACAGCGCCACCACGGTGATGAGCGGAATGAGGGCGTTCCGCAGTGCATGTCGCGTCAGGATGCGCGTTTCGCCGGCGCCCTTGGCGCGCGCCGTGCGGATATAGTCGTGGTTCAATGTGTCGATCATCGCCGCCCGCATGTAGCGTAACTGCGGCCCGAAATTGACCAGCGTCAGGGTGATCACCGGCAGCACTAGATGATCGGCGCGATCGACGCTGCCTCCGACGCCGATGGTTGTCGCGCCGCCCGGCGGCAGCCAGCCGAGCTGCACCGCGAACACCAGGATCAGCATCAGCGCCAACCAGAACGACGGCATCGAGATGGTGGCGAAGCTGGCGAAGTTGGCGGCATCGTCGAGCCATGACCCCGGCCGCCGCGCCGCCAGCAAGCCTATCGGCCAGGCGAGCGCGAGGGTGAGCGCGAAACTCGTGCCCATCAGCAGCGCCGTGTTGCCGAGACGCGGCAGCAGCACCGTCAGCACCGGTTGGGCATAAAGGCGCGAGTAACCGAAGTCGCCGTGCAGCGCCGCGCCGGCCCAAGCCGCGTAACGCTCCAGCAGCGGCTTGTCGAGGCCATAGAGCGCCTTGAGCCGCGCCGCATCGGCCACCGTCAGATGCGGATTGGACGCGATCATCAGATCGACCGGATCGCCGGGCATCAAGCCGATCAGCGCATAGATCACCAGCGACATGATCGCCAGCACGACCAGGATCTCGACGGTTCGCCGCGCGACGAAGCGGCTCATGGCGCGCGCGCCTGGGCGTCGCGGCCGACGGCGCGCCACTGCTCGATCCAGAGCGTCGAGGGGTATTCGTGGCCGGTCGGCGTCAAGCCGACCAGCCATTTCGGCAGGATGAACGGCTCCGCCCGGAAGAACAGGGGCAGCGCCGGCAGTTCCTCGGCATAAAGCGCCTGCAGCCGGCGCCAGAGCACCGCGCGCGCCGGCCGATCGAGCTCGGTCTCGATCGCATCCAACAGATGATCGGCTTCGGCATTGCGCCAGCCGACGAAATTTTCGCCGCTCCAATTGTTGGCTGGCGACGGGATTTCGTTCGAATGCAGCTCGGCGCGCGGCACATCCTCGGGCGCCGCTGACCAGGCGAACATGCCCATCTGGAACTTGCGCTTGATCATGCTGTCGCCGAACAGCACGCGCGCCGGCTGATTGGCCAGGTGGACCTGGATGCCAACGGCTCGCCACTGGCTTTGCAGCACCTCTTCGACCAACTCGCGCGACCGGTTGCCGGCGGTGGTCGCCAGCGTCAGGACCAGCGGCTGGCCGGCGGCGTTGCGCCGGACACCACCGTCGGTCGCATGCCAGCCGGCCGCGTCGAGAAGCGCGCGCGCCTTGGCCTGATCGTACGGATATTTCGGCACATCGGCGGAATAGACCCAATCGAGCGCCGGGACGAAGCTGTCGGCGACCGGATCACGGCCGGCGAACAGCTCCTGGCTGATCGCCTTGCGGTCGACGGCATAGAGCAGCGCGCGGCGGACGCGCACGTCGGCGAGGATCGGATCGTCGAGGTTGATGTCGATGTGTTCGTATTCGAGGCCCGGCTTGTAGATGATGTTGAACGCATCGCTGTGGCGTCGCGCGAAGGCCAGCGCTTCGTCGAGCGGCAGGCCGAGCTCGCCCGGCGCCATGTCGAGGCCGCCGGCCAGAAGATTGGCTTCGAGCGACGCAGTGTTCTCGACCGCCCAGACGACGATGCGGCTGAAATAGGGACGCGGACCGGTCCAGGCGGGATTGCGCTCGAGCACGATATGTGAGCCGGGCGAGACTTCGGTGATGCGATAAGGGCCATCATAGAGTCCGCGCGCAGTCGGATCGGTGTCGTAGCGCGAGCGGATGCGGTACTCGGCCGGATTCGTGAAGGCGGCGCGCTCAACGCGCGCCGGCAGGATCTCGAAATCGTTGAGCGCGGCATAATCGAAGGTCACGCGATCCATGTCGACGGTGAAGGTGCGCGCGTCGACCGCCTTGACGGCGATCATGCGGCGGTAGAGCTCAGCGTCGGCGACACCGGTCTGCGGGTTGCGTCCAACTTGCCACGAGAAGATCACGTCGTCGGTGGTCACCGGCGTGCCGTCGTCCCAGCGCGCGTCGGCCTTGAGCGTATAGGTGAGGCGGAGGCCGGTCTTGCCGTCCGGGAGGGCGATCTTCCGCGCCAGCCCGTTGGCGAAGCTCGGCAGTGTCTCGCACAGCATGCAGACGAGCTGCCAATTGGCGTCGTAGGTGGTGAGCGGCCGGCGGACCATGCCGAGCACATAGCTCTTCGCCACCATCGGATCGATGAGCGGGTTGAACGTCGCCGGAAACTGGCTGATGCCGATGGAAAGTTCGTCGGCGCGCTCGGCGGCGCGGGCGGCCGCCGGCAGCAACAGGCACAGGATGATCAGGAGGACTCGCCGCATTCTGCGCGGCGAGGATAGCAGACCGGGCCGGGAGGCTTAAGCGCGCTTGCTTTTGCCCGTGCCGAGGCGGCGCGGCAGCAGCGTGTCGCTGCTGTTGCCGTAGAGCGCGTCGTAGATGCGCAGGCCGTCGCGTGCGTCGAGGAAGTCCCGCACCTGCTCGTCGAGCGACAGCGTGATGATCTTGGCCCGCGTGCTGCGGCCGCGGCGTGTCGCGATCATGTCGGTATTCGGCATTCGAACCCCCTTCAGCTTGCTTCCATAAAAAGCAGGCTAAAGGTCTAGGGGTTTCTAAATAGTTACCCGGCTTTGCGGGCGGAAATGCTGGGCTTTTCCGTGCCGTGGCCGGCAAACCGGGGCATGACAACCTCGCTGAACAGGCGCACCGAGCGTTCGGCGGCGGCATAGGGCAGGTCGTTGAAGTTGACCTGCAACGAGGCGACCTCGAAACCGCCGACCTCGTCGTCGTAGCGCGCGATCTGCGCGGCGATCTCGTCGGGCGAACCGATCCAGGCGCCGCCGCTTTTGACCTGCGTGTCGGTGGTTTCCTTGGCCAGGATCTCGGCGATCTTGTCGTATCCCGGATAGTCCTTGGAGCTCATTGAGCCCCAATCGGCGGTGGCGGCGGCGATCGCCTTGAGATAGCGGTTGAGCGGATCGCGCGCGGTGTCGAAGGCCTGCTGCCGCGTTTCGGCGCAGTACATGTGGAAGGCGAGCATGACCCGGCCGCGGCCGGGATGGCCGGCCTGCTTCCAGGCGTCGCGATAGAGGCCGAGCAG
>JAGXBG010000105.1 GCA_018971215.1 Alphaproteobacteria bacterium | reverse complement strand
TCAGGTATGCCACGGAGGGTGCCGGGGCGGACCAAAGGAAACTGGCGATACCCCGGGGAGGGAGGAAGACCGTATGTCACAAGCTTTATCAGCGGCCCAAGGGTCGTTCACGAGGACGCGATGGACCCAGCTTATTTTGGGCATCATCTGCATGTCGGCCGTGGCGAACCTGCAATACGCCTGGACACTGTTCGTTGTGCCCATCACCACGCAGTTCGGCTGGTCCAAGGCCGAAATTCAAGTTGCCTTCACGATCTTCATTTTGTGCGAGACCTGGCTGGTGCCCATCGAGGGCGCCATCGTCGACCGTATCGGTCCGAAGTGGATGATCCTGGCCGGCGGTATCGGAACCTTTCTCGCGTGGCTCATCGACTCCCAGGCGACCCAGCTCTGGCAGTTCTATGTCGGTGGCGGCTTGGCGGGCTTCGCCGGCGGTGCGGTGTATGGCACCTCGGTCGGCAACGCCCTCAAGTGGTTCCCGGATAAGCGCGGCCTGTGCGGCGGCTTGACCGCGGCGGGCTTCGGTGCCGGCGTGGCGCTGACCGTCGCGCCGATCCGCGACATGATTAAGTCCAGCGGCTACGCGCACACCTTCCTGATGTTCGCCATCATCTTGGGCGCGATCGTCATCGTCTGCTCGTTCTTCATCCGCGCACCGCGCGCTGAGGAAATGCCGCCGATGGACAAGATCAAGACCCGGCAGGGCGCCGAGGATTTGCCGCCGCAAAAGGCTCTGCGGTCGCCGATCTTCTGGACCATGTATGCCATGTTCTTCCTGGTCGCGGCGGGCGGCCTCATGTCGGCGGCGCAGCTGTCGCCGATCGCACATGAGCGCGGCATTGCCGATACGACCACGACGTTCCTCGGCATCACCGGTCCGGCGATCGTGATCGCGCTCAGCGCTCACAGCATCACCAACGGCTTCGGCCGGCCGCTCAATGGTTGGATCTCCGACCATATCGGCCGTGCGAACATGATGTGCATCGCCTTCGCCATCGAGGCGGTCTGCCTCGCGGCGTTCGGCTTCTTCGGCAATACGCCGATCATGTTCATCATCACCGACGCGCTGGTGTTCCTGTTCTGGGGCGACATCTTCAGCCTGTTCGCCGCGACCGTGGGTGACGCCTTCGGCCGCAAGTACGTGACGGTCAATTACGGCCTCATGTACACCGCGAAGGGCGTTGCCTCGCTGTTCGTCCCGCTCGGCAACGTACTGACGCACATGACGGGCAGCTGGCACGCGGTCTACGCCGTCGGCACCGGGATGAACTTCCTGGCGGTTCTGCTGGGCTTCTTCATCCTGCGCCCGGCGATCAACAGCCGCCTGAAGCTCGCCAGCGAGCTGGCCACTGCGCCGGCTGGTGCGGTGGGTGCACGGGCGAGCCGTTAACCGCGGCATCGTCGAACGAGAAGCGGAGGAGGGAAGCGGGATTCGAAGAGGATGATGCGGTGAGAGAACTAGGCCGCTGGCCGCGGCCGACCCCCTTGTTCTCGCCGCATCATCCAAAGGGATCCCGCTCCTTCCTCCGTCCCGTTCTCCGGCAATTGTCCGGAAACGGGCGAGCGGCAGGCGGAGGTCGGACGCTCGAATGGCCGGTTCGCTTCAATCGCTGATTATCGTGGGTTTGATTTCAGCCGGAGGGCTTACCCTCCGGCTGTTGTCGCTTTTAGGGCCGGCGTCTTTCGCCTGGGCGCTCACCTTCGCGGTCGGTATCGGCACCTTTGCCGCCGCTTCGATCCTTCTCGGCATCGGCATCGCCATCGCGATGCTCAGCATACTTTAGCCGCCGGCGCGGCCCGCTGCCGGTCGGTCTGCCCATCCCGCGTCGAACGGCTTTCGGGTTTGCTCAGTCCGCCGCGGACTGCGACTCTGTCGCGGACGACCGTACGCGGAACTGGATCAGCGTGTCGCGCTTGCGTTCCTGGCGGACCACGTGCGCGCGCACTTGCAGAAGATCGCGGCGCGCGACCAGGCCGACGACGACATCATCGTCGCGGCGCAAGATCGGCGCGCGGCCGACTTCGGCAGCCGCCATACGGTCCGCCAGCTCGCCGACCAGCTCGTCGTCGTAGCCGGAGACCAGCTCGCGTTCGGCCACCAGATCGCGCAGCGTGTGGCCGGCGGGCCAGCCTTCCATCGTCCAGCGCAGGGCGTCGGAACGTGCGACCATGCCGACCAGGCGACCGTCAGCGTCGACCACCGGATAGCTCTTGTGGCGCGACGAGGCCTCCGGCCCGGTGAAGAACGCGATCGCATCGCCGACGGGCATGTCGGCCGCGAGGGTGTTGACCGGCGTCGCCATGATGTCGGCGACGCGCATGGTCTCGAACGGATCGACGATGTACTCACGCATCACGTGGTGGCCGCGGCGCGCCACCTTTTCGGTGAGGATCGAACGCCGCAACAGCAGCACCGTCGTCGCGTGCGCCGCGATACAGGCGACCGACAACGGCAGCAGCGCGCCGACATTGTGGGTCAGTTCGAGGGCGAAGACGATGGCGGTGAGGGGCGAGCGCATCGTGCCGCCCATGATCGCCGCCATGCCAAGCAGCGCCCAAAGATCGACGCCGCCGACCGGCATGACGCTGCCGAAAACCGCGCCGACTGCGCCGCCCATGATGAGCAACGGCGCCAATACGCCGCCGCTGGTGCCGGAGCCGAGCGCGACCGACCAGACGACCGCCTTGACGGCCAGCAGCCGCAGGGCGCCCAAGTTGCTGATGTCGCCGCGCAGGAGCGCAGCGATATTGTCGTAGCCGACGCCGAGCGCGTGCGGCTCGACGAGGCCGCCGAGGCCGACGATCAAGCCGCCGATCATCGGCCACCACATCCAGTGGATTGGCAGTCGCTGGAACAGATCCTCGCTGGCGTAAACCATCTGCGTGAGCAGGCCGGACGCCAGGCCGGCGATGATGCCGAGCACCACCGCGAGCAACAGACCGAGCGGCGGCAGAGCATGACTCATCGCCATCGGGAAGAGCGGGCCCGCGCCCAAGAGCCAGGGCCGCCAGGCTTGGGCGACGATCGCCGCGACCGCGACCGGAATGAAGCTGCGCGGTTTCCACTCGAACAGCAGCAGTTCGACGGCCAGCAGCATCGCCGCAATCGGCGTGCCGAAGGTGGCGCTCATGCCGGCGGCGGCGCCGGCCACCAGCAGCGTCTTGCGCTCGGCATTCGACAGCGAGAAGAACTGGCCGAACAGCGAGCCGAAGGCGCCGCCGGTCATGATGATCGGGCCTTCGGCGCCGAACGGGCCGCCGGTGCCGATCGAGATGGCGGATGACAGCGGCTTGATCACCGCGACCTTGGCCTCGATCCGGCTGCCGCCGATGAGGATCGCCTCCATCGCCTCTGGAATGCCGTGGCCGCGGATCTTCTCCGAGCCGAACCGCGCCATCAGGCCGATGACGAAACAGCCGGCGACCGGGATCAACACCGAGATCGGGCCCAGCGCGGTATCGGAGATGATCGCTGGCGCGTCGGTGAATTGGCCGTGATAGGCGAGATTGGTCACGAGGTAGATCAAATGCAGCAGCGCCCAGGCGGCGGCGGCGCCGACCGTACCGACGACCAGCGCCATGGCCACTAGGACCAGTAGCCGGCGATCAGTCGTGAAATCGCGCAGCCGATCGGCGGCGATCTGTTTGGCGTTGAGGGCACGATGGGCGTGCGACGGACGATCCGACGGAGTTTTATTGTGCATCTGCGAGATGTTTTCGAGGAGGGGTTTTCGGTGGTTACTGGGATTATATCGCAATGCGATATACCATCATAAACCATCTCCGGGAGTGTGGGTAGATGTCGCATTGCCATGGTTAATCGGGTGGACAGGTCGCGCCGCCGCCTGGGGCTGGCGGATTACCGGCGACTTGCCGAGTTTCGCTATCTGCTGCGCCGATTTCTGGTGTTCAGCGAGCGGGCGGCGGAACGCGCCGGCTTGACCGCGCAACAGCATCAGGCGTTGCTCGCGATCAAAGGGTATCCCGGCCGCGAAATGGCCACGGTGGGCGATCTGGCGGTGCGACTCGCGATCCGCCACCACAGCGCCGTTGGGCTGGTCGACCGGCTGGTGGCGAAGAGGCTGGTCCGGCGCCGCAGCGCCGCGTCCGACCGCCGCCGGATCCGGCTCGAGCTGACGCGGCAGGCCGAAGCGTGGCTGGCGCGACTGTCGGTCGCGCATCGCGATGAGCTCAAGCAATGGGCGCCGTTGCTGCGCGTCCTGCTGGACGAGCTCGGCCATCGGCCAAGGTCAAAAAACCCAGCAAATCCAATGACTCCGAGGTCAAAACACAATTAGTTGACTATAGACAACTATTGGCCTAAGAAACTTCCCGTGTGGTGAATACGCCAGCTCCTTGAACCCCGCTTCGGCGGGGTTCTTTTTTTAGATCAAGCGAATTGATGGAGCGGCGCCGGCCCGGCCGGGGTGCGGCTTATGCTTTGCCGAAGACGCGGCGGAAAATCGTGTCGACGTGCTTCAGGTGATAGGCGTTGTCGAAATGCTTCGCCAGCGCCGCTGGCTTGATGTGCTTCGACACTTCAGCGTCGGCCTTGAGCAACTCGGCGAATGCACCTTTACCATTGCCGCGCCACGCCGCCATGGCGTTGCGCTGCACCGCCTGATAGGCGGCCTCGCGGCTCATCCCGGCCTGGGTCAACGCCAAGAGGACGCGCTGCGAATTCACCAGTCCGCCGAGGCTGTCGAGATTCGCGCGCATGCGCTCGGGATAAACCACCAGCTTCTCGACGATCTCGGCCATCCGCGCGAGCGCGAAATCGAGCCCGATGGTGGCGTCGGGCGCGATCACGCGCTCGACCGCCGAGTGCGAAATGTCGCGCTCGTGCCACAGCGCGACGTCTTCGAGCGCCGGAATCACCGCGCCGCGAATGAGGCGCGCCAGGCCGGTGACGTTCTCCGACAGCACCGGATTGCGCTTGTGCGGCATGGCGCTCGAGCCTTTCTGGCCCGGCGCGAAATATTCCTCGGCTTCGCGAACTTCGGTGCGCTGCAGGTGGCGGATTTCGAGCGCCAGGTTCTCGAGCGAGCTGGCGATGACGCCGAGCGTGGCGAAGAACATGGCGTGGCGGTCGCGCGGCACGATCTGGGTCGAAACCGGTTCGGGCGCGAGACCAAGCTTCTTGGCGACGTATTCCTCGACCTCCGGCGCGACGTTGGCGAAGGTGCCGACCGCACCCGAGATCTTGCAGGTGGCGATTTCGGCGCGCGCCCGCTCCAGGCGTTCGCGGCCGCGCGCGAATTGCGCGTAATGGCCGGCGAGCTTGAGGCCGAACGTCGTCGGCTCGGCGTGTATGCCGTGGCTGCGGCCGACGCACAGCGTTTTCTTGAACTCGAAGGCGCGGCGCCTGAGCGCCGCCAGCAACCGGTCGAGATCGGCGATCAGGATGTCCGCCGCCTGCGTCAGCTGCACCGCAAGACAGGTGTCGAGCACGTCGGACGAGGTCATGCCCTGATGGATGAACCGCGCCTCGGGTCCGACGTATTCGGCGAGATTGGTCAGGAAGGCGATGACGTCGTGCTTGGTTTCGCGTTCGATCGCATCGATGCGCGCGATCTCGAACTTGCCTTTGTCGCGCAACGCCTTGGCGGCCGATTTCGGCACCGTGCCGTGCCTGGCCATGGCGTCGAGGGCGTGCGCCTCGATCTCGAACCAGATGCGGAAACGGTTTTCGGGCGCCCAGATGGCGCTCATTTCCTTCCGGCTGTAGCGGGGAATCATTGGATCGCGGTTCTCCCGGCACGGGATAGCCCACGGGCCGTTTCGGCGCAATGGCTGTGCGGTCGCGCCCGGCCGGTGGCGGCAGAGCGGTTCAGGCCGCCGCGACGCGCCTCGACCAGACGATGCGCTCGGGCGGCAGGTGAACAGCGATCGTCGTGCCGGCGTCCGTCATGCTGGCGATCTCGAGGCGGCCGCCGTGCAACATCACCAGCATCTTGGCGAGCGGTAGGCCCAGACCCGTGCCGGCGTATTTCTTGCTGACCGCATTGTCGACCTGGCCGAACGGCTCGAGCGCTTTCTCGATCTCGTCGGGCGCCATGCCGATCCCCGTATCGGCGACCGCGAACCGGAAACCCGACGCCGCGTCGAACGAGATCGACACCTTGACTTGGCCGGATTCGGTGAACTTGACCGCGTTCGACACCAGATTGATCAGCACCTGGCGCATGCGCACCGTGTCGGCGCGGATACAGGGCGTGTCTGGCGGAACGTCGGCGGCGAGCTCGATGTGCTTGGCGGCCGCCTGAACGCGCATCGCCGCGATGCTGTCGTCCACGATCTTCGCCGGGTCGATCAATTCGTCGCGCAACTCCGTCTTGCCGGCCTCGATTTTCGAGATGTCGAGCAGGTTGTTGATGATCTCGAGTAGATGCTCGCCGGCGTGGAAGATGTCGTGCGCGTAATTGGCGTAGATCGGCTTTCCAGGACCCATCAGGCCGTCTTTGATGATCTGGGAAAAGCCGATGATGGCGTTGAGCGGCGTCCTGAGCTCGTGACTCATATTGGCCAGGAACCGCGTTTTCACCTGGTTGGCGCGTTCCGCTTCTTCTTTGGCTTCGAGCAGCGCCAGCCGTTGCGTTACCAGCTCGTCGTTGACCTTCGACAGCGCGAACCAGGTGACGCCGAAAGCGAGGACGATGTCGTTCATGATCGGCAGAAGCAAAAAGGCCGTCGCTTGCGGCGGCGTCATGTGCATCAGGTCGGGCGGACTCGCCCGGGTCAAGATCAGCACGATGCGCGCGCCGAAGAGCAGGGTTCCGAACAGGCAAACGCCGACCAGGAGACGCTCCGCACCCCAGCCCGCCTTGGCCCTTGGCCAGAGTTCGGCGCCGCCGAGCCACGACGTCAGCATGATAAAGACGGTGATGGTCAGGAAGCGCGCCGCGGTGTTCGGCTGCGCGTAGGTAAAGTAGAGGAAAAGCAGTGCCAGACCGCCGACCAGACCTGCCTCGACGTCGCGCCGCGGCGCTTTGCCGACCATGTGGCGGGCGCCGCGCCAGAACAGCACGATGGCACCGCCGAGCAGGCAATTGGCCAGGACGATGCTGAAGATTTCGGGAACCAATCCGCGCAGGCTGAGGCCGACGAAGCCGGCGGCAAGCATCCCATAGCCGATGGCGAAGCTGCCGACGACGGCGCGATGGCGCCGGTTCGACAGCGCGAGCGTTCCGAGGACCGTCGCGATCCCGAGGAGCAGCGCCGTGCTGATTGCGCTGAGCGTATGGATGTCGAGCTGCACGATGGAGAATGAGGCTTGCGGCGTTTGTGGACCCTGAACGCGCGACCGTGAACCCAACGACAGCCGCGTGCTTAATACACTATGCGGCCGAACCTGTGCATTTGGTTAACGGATCGTACACGGCGTGGCCCTGGTCATCGGCTCCGGGTGCGGCTGTGGCGCTCGAGCAGGCGGGTGCGCGACATCCAGACGAAGCGGCACGGCCGCAACAGATGGGCGTGACCCAGCCCGGCCGGATTGAATGCCCACAGCAGCATGGCGATCAGGCAGGCTTCGCCAAACTCGTGCACCCAGGCGCCGGCCGAATGCGGGCTTTCGACCACGGTGTCGAAACCGCAGCCGGCGAACGGCGCCTGCAACAGGCGCCCGTCGAAGCGCAGACAGCCGCGCAGGGCGATGAAATTCGGCACATGTCCCGCCTGTGTCTCGGCCGCAAGCATACGCAAGCTGTTACGCGCGCAACGTGCGGCCGCGGTCGCCCAGCGCAACGTCACGCCGCCGGGCGGGATCACCGGCACGTGCTCGTTCCAGAGATGCAGATCGAGCAGCGGGTCGCCGGGCCGGATCAACGTGCCGTCGGACAGCGCGAGCGCACGCGGCGCGACCGCAGGCGCCACGCGAAGAATGCAATCGGGCCGGGTGGTGAATTCGACGATGCCGTGTTGACGCCGCAGGTGGGCGTCGAGCCCGAAGATCGACCGGCGCAGCCAGCCCGCCTCGGCGTGAACCGATGCCGCGCCGGCAGCGACGGAGCCGATGCTCAAATCTTCACTCATCCCGCCTCGAAGGGCATTGCGTTGCCGCGACCGATCGGAAGGCAGACACGCATTGGAACACCTCCGGCGCCGTCCTATCAATCCCCGCGACGATCGGGCCGGCGGCCTCGGGTTCGACCTGCTTGAACCGTCTGTTCAACCGTGCCGGCGATGGCTTGCGCGATCCGGCGGCGTATCACGCGTTGCGGTACGAGCTGCTGGTATGCAATCACGGCGGCGTGCTCGACGGCATGCCAGCCAATGCGTCGATGCATAGCGGCTGCGTCGCCGAGCGCGATTTGATCACGGGGCTTTGAGCCAAAGTTCCTGAGCGGTGTCTGGCGGAACCCGTCGACCGGGTCTAGGATTTGATTCCGGTGGCCGTAGTTGGCGGAGGAACGTCATGGCGGAAACCATCCGCAATCCGATCGAATGGGGAATCGACCAGTTGCGCCATGCGGCGGCTGGGTTCGAGGCAGCGGGCCGTGCGCTCGAGCACGTTCCGGCGACCCTGCGCTCGCCGCAGCCGGTGGTGCGGCGCATCGGTCTCGCTGATCTGCGCGACGCCTTGGCGCGCGGCGCCGCCGATTTTGGCGCCTGCCGCAGCGACGTGATCTTCCTATGCGCGTTTTATCCGCTGGCCGGCCTCGTCCTCGGCCGCATGGTGTTCGG
>JAGXBG010000104.1 GCA_018971215.1 Alphaproteobacteria bacterium | reverse complement strand
AGCAGGTTCAGATTCGGACCGTTGAGGATCAAGATGGTCGCGCCGGCCACCGCGGTTGCCCCCGAAATGCCTTGTCGGAAAAAGGCTTATAGCACGGGATAGTGACGCGCAATCACCCGTTTCACCGATCTTAACTTTCGCTTCATAGGATCGCGGCGGCAGATCGGGAGAACGGGCAGAATGGTTTCGCCTTCGACGGCGGATGCAGGTTGACAAGGCGCCGAACGTGTTCGGAGCTGGCTGCGTCTCGCGCGTCGTTTTGCGCCTTATATCGCGATCGTTGCCGCGGCCAGCGCGCTATTGGCGACGTCACCGCTTGGCGGCGACTTTGCGTGGAGCGATGCGCCGCGTCACGCGCTCAACGGCGCCTTCCTCAAGGACCTGATCGTCGCGGTGCGGCGGCACCCGATAGCCTGGGCCGAGACCTATTACCTGCACTATCCATCGCTCTCGATCCTGTTCTATCCGCCACTGTTCTACGTCTTCGAGGCGGCTGCTTTTGCTGTGCTCGGTGTCACGCAGTTCGTAGCGCAGGCGACGGTCGCGTTGTTCTATGCGCTTTTTGGCCTGGGTCTCTATCGTTTGACGCGGCTATGGGCGTCGCGGCCTGCCGCACTCGGCGCCGCGTTGATGCTGATGGGCATGCCCGAACTGGCGCTGTGGGGTCGCCAGGTTATGCTCGACGTTCCGGCGATGGCCTGGCTGGTCTAGGGCGTCTATGCCTTCGCGCGTTTTTTTGAAGTTCGATCGCGGCGGCGACCTGGCGCTCGCCGTCGTGCTGCTGCTCGCGGCGCTTTACACCGAGTACAACATCGCGTTCATCGCCGCGGTGCTGTTGCTAACCCTGGCGGTGGCGCGCGGCCGGTCGCTGCTGCGCGACTGACGGCTTTGGTGGACCGCGGGGGCAGCGGCAATCGGCGCGCTGCTGGCGATCGGATTGTTGCTCATCTTCGGCACGGCGAATCTTCAGTCGGTCGCCGACCTCAGCGGCGAGCTGCCGCGTTGGAGCCTCGCGGCGTGGCTCTTTTATCCAGAACTGCTGCCGCAGATCGTCGGCTGGCCGGTGCTCGGCCTGGCGATTGCCTGGCTCGTCCTGCTCGTCGCTCGACGGATACCGGCGCTCGAGGGTTGGCCGACGTGGCTGCTGCTCGGCTGGGCGTTCGTCGGCTACGTGTTTTTCACGGCGATTGCGGTGCCCGAGCCGCGCCATTTGATGACCGCGCTACCGCCGCTTGCGGTCTTGGCGGCGTGCGCGCTTGATCGATTGTAGCCGCGACGTGTCGGCGGCCTCGGTGCCTTGGCGGTCGGCGCGGGCGTGCTGGGCTGGACCGTCGTCTACGATCCAGTGCCGACCGTGATGGGTTATAAGCAGATGGCGGACTATGTCGCCGATCGCGTGCCGGCCGATGCGCGCGTCCTGTTCTCCGGCTATCGCGACGGCAATTTCGCCGTCGACTTGCGCATGCGCGAAGACCGCCGCGACATCTGGACGATCCGCGCCGACAAGCTGCTGTTGCGCGTTGCCATCGAGCGCCGTCGCGGCGTCGGCGAGGCCGACTATTCGCAGGCGCAGATCGCGGCGCTGATCCGGACTCTCGGCATCGATCTGGTCGTGGCGCAGGACGGATTCTGGGCCGACCTGACCGAGATGCATCGCCTTGCCGACGTGCTGGCCGGGCCCGATTTCACGCCGGTCGCGCATTTCACCATCGGCGGCACGATGGGTCGCACCGACAAGTCGTTCACGATCTATCGCCCGAATTATCCGGTCGAGCAGAAAACCCGTACCCTCGAGTTCGACATGCCGATCTTCGGCGACCGGATCGGCGGCCAGCTGCGCTAGCTAACCGGTAATGTCATCGGCCGCACGCACCTGCGCGACCGCGGTGCTGCGTTGCTCGAGCTTCACCAACATCGTCTCGAGCGCGTTGCGCTCGCCGACGTCGAGCGTCGCGAGAATCTCGTCCTGTACCGCGCGTAACCCGGGCACGATCTGCTGGTAGGTCGTCACGCCTTGCGGCGTGAGGTCGAGGATCGCTCTGCGGTGGTCGGCCGGATCGACGCGGCGGGTGATGTGGCCGGCCGCCGTAAGTCGTGCCACCGCCCGGCTGACCCGCACTTTGTCCATCGCGGTGCGGTCAACGACGCTATTGGCGTTCATCGCGCCATAACGGGCAAGGACGGCCATCGTCCGCCATTCAGGCGCCGACAATCGAAATCGGCGTGAGTAAACGCGCGCTGAAGCTCGGGTCAGTCGATTGCTCAGAACCGACAGGCGGAAGGGCAGAAACCGCTCGATCGTGAATACGGGCGCCGCGCGTGCTTCTGCCACCACCACCCCCTCAGGCAATTAGTTTCATTGTTAACCGTCGCGCCTTTTGGGCACCGCCGTCAAGGGTGGCCGGAATTCGGGCCGCGCCGCTTGACGCGGCGGTGTGCGCCGACGACAACCACGGAAACCCAAACGACGAGGGGAGCGATGCTCAGACTCTACGGTTATTTCCGGTCGTCGGCGGCATTTCGCGTGCGCATCGCGCTCAACCTCAAGCATCTCGCCTACGATCAGGCATTCGTACATCTGCGCAAGAACGAGCAGCGGGCGCCCGAGTATCTCGCCAAGAATCCGCAAGGCCTTGTGCCGCTGCTCGAGGACGGTGACGCGCATTTCGCCCAATCGCTGGCGATCATCGAATATCTCGATGAGATACATCCAGCGCCCAAACTGCTGCCCGAAGGTCCCGAGGACCGGGCGCGGGTTCGCGCACTGGCGCAGATCGTCGCCGCCGACATTCATCCGCTCGATAACCTCCGCGTGCTGCGCTACCTCGCCAAGCCGCTTGGCCACGACGAGAAAACGGTGGAAACCTGGTTCAACCACTGGATCCGACTCGGCTTCGAGGCGATCGAGCCGATGCTGCGCGACCGGCGCACCGGCGATTTCTGTCACGGCAACGCGCCCGGCCTCGCCGACATCTGCCTTGTGCCGCAGATGTTCAACGCCAAGCGTTATCCGAGCTTCGACCTGACGCCGTTTCCGACCATCGTCCGCGTGTTTGGCAATTGCATGCAGCTCGACGCGTTCAAGCGTGCGATGCCGGATCAGCAGCCTGACTTCGAGAAATAACTAGAGCCGCGCCCAGCGCAGCCGCAGCGCGTTGCTTACCACCGACAGCGAGCTGAAGCTCATCGCCGCCGCCGCGACGATCGGACTGAGCAACAGACCGAACGCGGGATAGAGCACCCCGGCGGCGAGCGGAATGCCGAGCACATTGTAGACGAAGGCAAGCGTCAGGTTCTGCCGGATATTGCGCATGGTCGCGCGGCTCAGGCGTCGTGCCCGCGCGATGCCGGCAAGGTCGCCTTTGACCAGCGTGACGCCGGCGCTTTGCATGGCGACGTCGGCGCCGGTGCCCATGGCGATGCCGATATCGGCTGCGGCCAGCGCCGGCGCGTCGTTGACGCCGTCGCCGGCCATGGCGACGACCCTTCCTTCGTGCATCAGACGCTGCACAACCGCGTGTTTCTGGTCCGGCAGAACTTCGGCCTCGATCTCAGCGATCCCGAGCTTCGCGGCCACCGCCTGCGCTGTGGTGCGGTTGTCGCCCGTAAGCATAACGATGCGCATACCGTCGGCACGCAATTGCGCCAGCGCGGCGGGCGTCGTCGCCTTGATTGGATCGGCGACGGCGATGAGACCTGCGGCGCGACTGTCGACGGCGACGAACATGACCGTCGCGCCGTCGTGCTGGAGCTCGCCGGCGCGCGCGTCGAGACTGGCGTTAGAGATGCCGAGGCTCACCAGCAGCTTGGTGTTACCGATCGCCGCCGTCCGGCCGCCGACGTGGCCAGTGACGCCTTGGCCGGCGAGGGCCCGGAATTCAGCGGCGTCGCGCACGGCCAGGCCGCGTTGCGTCGCGGCAGATGCAATGGCGGCCGCGAGCGGATGCTCGCTCGCCCGCTCGAGGCTCGCCGCGAACGACAGGACCGTGTCCTCGTCGAAACTGTCCGCGGGCACGATGGCGACGACCCGTGGCTTGCCCTCGGTCAAAGTGCCGGTCTTGTCGACGACAAGCGTGTCGACTTTCTCGAACCGCTCCAACGCCTCGGCGTTCTTGATCAGCACGCCGGCAGTCGCGCTTTTGCCGACGCCGACCATGATCGACATCGGTGTCGCCAGGCCGAGGGCGCACGGGCAAGCGATGATGAGGACGGAAACCGACGCAATGAGTGCGTAAGCGAGGGTCGGTTGCGGTCCCCAGACGAGCCAGCCGGCGAACGCGAACGCCGCCACGACGACAACCGTCGGCACGAACCATGAAGCGACGACATCGGCCAGCCGTTGGATCGGCGCGCGACTGCGCTGCGCCGCGGCGACCATCTGCACGATGCGCGCCAGCATCGTCTCGGTGCCGATTTTTTCCGCGTGCATCACCAAGCTGCCATTGCCGTTGATCGTGCCGCCGATCAGGCCGTCGCCCGGCGCTTTTTCGACCGGCATGGATTCGCCGGTGACCATCGATTCATCAACGGCGCTGTTGCCCGTCAGCACGCGGCCGTCGACCGGCACGCTGTCGCCGGGCCGGACACGCAGGCGGTCGCCGACCTGCACTTGTTCGAGCGCGATCTCGTCGTCGCCGCCTTCGTCGCGCAGCCGTCGCGCCATCTTCGGTGCGAGATCGAGCAGGGCGCGGATCGCGCCGCCGGTGCGCTCACGCGCGCGCAACTCCAAGACTTGTCCCAGCAACACGAGCACGGTGATGACCGCGGCGGCTTCATAATAGACCGCGACCATTCCGTCTGTGCCGCGCATGCCTGCCGGAAACAGCTGCGATACGAACGTCGCTGCCAGGCTGTAGCCAAAGGCCGCAAAGATGCCGAGCGCGATCAACGAGAACATGTTGAGGTTGCGGCTAACGAACGACGCCCAGCCGCGCTGAAAGAACGGCCAACCGGCCCACCACACGACCGGCGTTGCCAACACGAACTGAATCCAGGTCGAAACGCGCGGCGCGATAAAGCGGTGCAGGTCCAGTCCTGGCACATGGCCGCTCATGTCAAGCGCCACGACCGGCAGCGCCAATGCCGCGCCGATCCACAACCGCCGCGTCATATCGGCAAGCTCGGGATTGGCGTGCGGCGTGGCTGTCGGCATGAGAGGTTCGAGCGCCATGCCGCAAATCGGGCACGCGCCCGGTGCGTCGCGCACGATCTCGGGATGCATCGGACAGGTCCATGTCGCGCCCGGCGCGGCCATCGGCGCTGACGCAGCGGGTTCGAGATATTTTTCGGGCGCCGTTGTGAATTTCGTGCGGCAGCCGGCGTTGCAGAAGAAATAATCCTGGCCGCGATGATGCGCGCAGTGCGGCGTCACGGCCGGATCGACCGTCATGCCGCAAACCGGATCGACTGCGCGTGCGCTAGGCCGGGTGTCCATCGCGCGTCGCCTCAGCCGCCGTCGCCTGCGAGATCGTCGAGGATCGGGCAGTCGGGCCGTGCGTCGCCGTGGCAATGCGCCGTCAGGTGCCGGATGGTGCGCTTCATGGTTTCGAGCGCCGCGATCTTGCGCTCGATCTCGGCGATCTTGGCCAACGCGATCGCTTTGACCGCTTGGCTCTTGCGCCGCTTGTTGCGCCACAGCGCCAGTAGGTCTTCGATTTCGGCTACCGAAAAGCCGAGTTCGCGGGCGCGATGGATGAAGCGCAGCGTGTGCAGGTCGGTTTGGCTGTAGCTGCGATAGCCGTTGCCGCGCCGCGCCGCCGCGGGGATCAGCCCGACGCTCTCGTAATAGCGGATGGTCTTAGCCGGGACGCCGGCCTGGGTCGCGACTTCGCCGATGTTCATGGCACGCCTCGCCTGTAGAACCTCTTGCTTATAAAGGTTCCAGTCACTGGAAGGTCAAGGCGGAAGGAAATACGCGGCCGGCGGCACCGCGCCGGCCGGTTTGGGCGGCGCTATTTCTTCTTGGCGGCCTTGCCTTCGAGGATGCCCATGAGGTCGCTTTCCTTCATCACCAACAGCTCGTTGCCGTCGAGCTTGATCTCGGTGCCGGACCACTTGCCGAAGAGGACGCGGTCGCCGGCCTTGACCTCGGGCGGATGCAGTTTGCCGTCGTCGTCGCGTGCGCCCGGACCGACCGCGACCACTTCGCCTTCCTGCGGTTTTTCCTGGGCGGTGTCGGGGATGATGATGCCGCCGGCGGTCTTTTCCTCCTGCTTCAGGCGGCGGACCACGACGCGATCATGCAATGGACGGAACTTCATGCGTGTCTCCCTGGGGCGCGACGGGCGAACGGCGAACGCCGCCGCCGACTCGGGCAATGGTGGGCGCTGTAGGGATTGAACCTACGACCCCACCCGTGTGAAGGGTGTGCTCTCCCGCTGAGCTAAGCGCCCGAAGAGGCCTGAGATAAGGCGCGGGCCTTGCGCCTGTCAAGGAATCGCGGGCCGACCGGACCGATATAAGTCTAGACGCGCCCGGCACCTTTCCTTATGAGACAAAGCCCATGGCCGCCTCGTTTGCCGCTCTGATTCTGGCCGCCGGCAAGGGCACGCGGATGCGTTCGGCGCGTCCCAAGGTGCTGCACGAGCTTGCCGGCAAGCCGCTGATCGCCCACGTGCTGGGCGCGGTCGCGCCGCTGAAGCCGCAGCATACGGCGGTGGTGATTGCGCCCAACCAGAACGACGTCGCCGCCGCCGTGGCGCCGGCCGATTTCGTCATCCAGCGCCAGCAGCGCGGCACCGGCAGCGCGGTGGCCGCCGCCAAGTCGCTGCTCGGCCGCTATCCGGGCGACATCCTGATCGTCGCCGGCGATGCGCCCTTGGTGACGCGCGAGACGTTCAAGCCGCTGTTCGACGCGCGCCGGCGCCATCCCGACGCGGCGGTGATCGTGCTCGGCATGCGTTTGTCGGATGGCGGACCGTACGGCCGCTTGATCCTGGCGGACGACGGCTCGCTGGCGCGCATCGTCGAAGCCGCCGATTGCAGCGACGAAGAACGCGCGGTCGATTTCGTTTCGTCCGGCGTGATGCTGGCCAAGGCGCCGGTGCTCTTTGACCTGGTTGCCCAACTTGGCGCGCACAACGCGCAAGGCGAGCAGTATCTCACCGACATCATCGGCCTGGCGCGCGGCAAGGGCCTTGTCTGCCGCACCGCCGAAGGCGATCCGGCGCAGCTTTTGGGCGTCAATTCACGCGACGAGCTCGCCTATGCCGAAGCGGTGATGCAGCAACGGCTGCGCTACGCGGCGATGGAATCCGGCGTCACCTTCACCGCGCCCGAGACCGTCTTCCTGTGTGCCGATACCAAGCTCGGCCGCGACACCATCGTCGGTCCTTTTGTGGTGTTCGGACCGGGTGTCAAGGTGGGCGAGGGCGTTTCCATTCCGGCGTTTTGCCACATCGTCGGCGCCACCATCGGCGACCACGCCATCATCGGACCTTTTGCGCGCCTGCGGCCGGGTGCGCAGCTTGCTGACGAAGTGCATATCGGCAATTTCGTCGAGGTGAAGAATTCGCGCCTGGCGTCCGGCGTCAAGGCCAACCATCTCGCCTATCTCGGCGACAGCGCGGTGGGCGAGGGCGCCAACATCGGCGCCGGCAGCATCACCTGCAATTACGATGGCATCGAGAAATTCCGCACCAACATCGGCAAGGGCGTCTTCGTCGGCACCAATTCGTCGCTGGTGGCGCCGGTGACGATCGGTCCCGGCGCGATGATCGCCGCCGGCAGCGTCATCACCGACAACGTGCCGGCCGACGCGCTCGCCTTGGGCCGCGCCCGTCAGCGCACCAAGCCGGGTGCCGCCAAGGCTTGGCGCGCCAAGCGCAAGGCCGAGATCGCCACCCGCGATGCCAAGCCCCAGACCAAAGGCCGGCGGTAATCTTGGCCGTGGGGCTTTTGGAGTATTCTCGGTATCTGATGATTGAATTTACGAATGCCGTTTACCCTCTCCCCGCTTGCGCGGGGCGAGGGAGCAAGAGCGCACGAGTTCGGGTGACGCTGCCGTTTCCGATACCCTCTCCTCGCTTGCGGGGAGAGGGCAGGGTGAGGGGTGACGCCTGATGTGCGGCATTGTCGGCATCGTCGGCAAGGGCGAGGTCGTCCCACTCCTCATCGAGGGTTTGAAGCGCCTCGAATATCGCGGCTATGATTCGGCCGGCATCGCCACGCTGGTGAACGGCCGCATCGAACGCCGCCGCGCCGAGGGCAAGCTCGACAATCTCGCCAAGCGCCTTGAGAAAGAGCCCGTCGCAGGATTCATCGGCATCGGCCACACGCGCTGGGCGACGCACGGCGTGCCGAACGAGACCAACGCGCACCCGATCGCGACCGACCGCGTCGCGGTCGTCCACAACGGCATCATCGAGAACTTCCAGGAGCTGAAGGCCGAGCTCACCAAGGCCGGCTTCAAATTCGAAACCCAGACCGACACCGAAGCCGTCGCGATCCTGCTGACGCGCTACCTGAAGGACGGCCTTTCGCCCAAGGACGCGGTGGCCAAGGCGCTCGGCCGCCTGCACGGCGCCTTCGCGCTGGTGATGCTCTTCGCGGGCCACCACGACACGCTGATCTGCGCGCGGCGCGGCTCGCCGCTCGCCATCGGCTACGGCGATGGCGAGATGTTCGTCGGCTCGGACGCGCTTGCGCTCGCGCCGTTGACGCAGAATCTCGTCTATCTCGAGGAAGGCGACTGGGCGGTGGTCACCGCGTCGGGCGCGACGATCTACGATTCCGA
>JAGXBG010000103.1 GCA_018971215.1 Alphaproteobacteria bacterium | reverse complement strand
TCGGGCAGCCAGCCGTCGCCCTTGGCGCGGATCGGCACGCGCGCCGGCGCAATGAAGCCGATGTTACCGTCGACGTCGGCGTAGACGATGTTCTGTTGCGGCGCGACGAAATCCTTGAGCGCCGCGCAGAACTCGGTCCAGCTGCCGGCGTGCGATAAATTCCACAGCGCGTCGGGCGTGGTGTCGTCGGCGTCGAGCCAAGTGGTCTCAAGCGCCAACACTTTGCCATCGCCGGCGTTCCAATCCGCCAGATCGGAGACCACCGGCCCGTGTCGGGTTGAGCGCACGGTCAGCGTTACCGGCTTGCCGCCGCGGACCGTGATGATTTCCCGGCGGGTGACGAAGGGTAGCGCGCCGTCCGGCGCGAGATAGCGCGTCGGATCGTGCGGATCGACTTGCTCAACGAACAAATCCTCGACATCGCTGGCGGTGGTGGTGAAACCCCAGGCAATGCGCGCGTTGTGGCCGACGACGACGAATGGCGTCCCGGGCGCGGTCACGCCGGCCAGTATCTGACCGCCGACCTCGATCCGCGCCAGATACCACACGCCCGGCGAATTGAAACCGAGATGGGTGTCGTTGGCGAGCAGCGGCTTGCCCGACACCGTGCGCGAACCGGCGACCGCCCAGTTGTTCGACGCACGTGTCGGCTCGGCGGAGCCCGGCGGCAAAGCCGCGGCGAGCCGGTCGAGCAGCGTGCGGCTGAGCGCCGCCTGTTTGCCGGTCACCGGCGCGTTGGCTGGATAGGGTGGATAAAGCACGGCGAGCTCGGCGGGCGTCACATGTTGCAACAGCCGCGCTCGCAACAGCTCGCCGCGGAAATTCGCTGCGAGCTGCCAGTCCATGATCTTGCCCCAGACCAGCGTATCCGCCGGCTTCCACGCCTCGACGCCGACGCGCAGCACGGCGTATTCGGGCGGCAACGCGCCGGACCGCGTCGCGATCCAGGCGTTTACGCCGGCGGCATAGGCATCGAGGACACGCTGCACCGTTGGCGAGAGATGCGCATATTGCGCTTTGGCCGTGCGATAAAAACCGAATGTGCGCGTGAAGCGGTCGGCGGGCAGGGCAACAGCGCCGAACCACTCCGACAGACGGCCGGCGCCGTAGCGGCGCATCAGATCCATCTGGAACAGCCGGTCCTGCGCATGGACGTAACCGAGCGCGAAGGCGGCGTCGGTGTCGGTCTTGGCGACGATCGTCGGAATGCCGTGCGCATCGCGCGTGATCGAAACCGGCGCGCTCAAACCGCCAACGACGACCGTGCCGTCGGTCTGTGGCAACGAGCTGCGCAGATAGAGCCAGCCGCCCGCGGCGATTACGACCACCACGCCGGCCAATGCGGCGAGCGCGCCGAGGAGATGATGCTTCCTCTCAGACGCCATCGGTGTGCTGTGCGTTGGGGCTCATGATCGGCGGCGAATTACGGACTGGGCGTTGCCCGGTCAAAGTCCCAACTCTTTCAGGATCGCGGCGCGGTCGGCGTCGAGATCGGGCGCCGGATCGCGCGTCGGCGGATCGTCCATGCCGGAAATCTTCATCGGATTGCCGGCGAGCTTGAGTGCACCCGATTTCGGGTCGTCGACGGTCACCAGCATGTTGCGCGCTTCGACCTGCGGATGCTCGAGCGCCTGCTTGATACTGTTGATCGGCCCGGCGGGGATGCCCGCCTGCTCGAAGATGGTGAGCCAACGCACGGTCGGTTTGTCCTTGAGCACGCTCTCGATTTCGGCCTTGAGCTTCGGCTGGTTAGCGAGCCGCTTTTCGTTGCTGGCGTAATCCGGGTTCTGCGCCATCGCCGGCTTGCCGAGCGCGGCGGCGAGGCGACCGAAAGTGACGTCGTTGCCGGCGGCGATGATGACGTAGCCATCGGCGGTGGCGAACGCCTCGAAGGGCGTGATGGTTGGATGGCGCGCACCGAGCGGGCCGGGAATCTCGCCGCTGACGGTGTAGCGCATGATCGCGTTCTCGAGCAGCGCCAGCTGACAGTCGAACATCGCCACGTCAACCTTGACGCCTTGACCGGTGCGCTCCCGCGCAACGATGGCGGCGTTGATCGCGACCGCGGCGTAAAGCCCGGCGCCGATGTCGCCGATCGACATGCCGACGCGCACCGGCGGCTGACCCGGATTGCCGGTGATCGACATCATGCCGCCGAGCCCTTGTACGACCATGTCGTAGGCGGGCCGCGCCGACCACGGCCCGCTGTGGCCGAAACCCGATGCGGCCGCGTAAATCAGCCTCGGATAGCGCCGATGCAGCTCGGTCCAGCCGTAGCCGAGCTTTTCCATGGTGCCGGGGCGGAAATTCTCCACCAGCACGTCGGCCTTGGCGAGCAGCGTCTCAAAAATGCGCTTGTCGTTCGCGTTCTTGAGGTCGAGCGCGATCGATTGCTTGCCGCGATTGATCGACGAGAAATAGGTCGACTTGCCGCCGCGAAACGGACCGTATTCGCGCGCGTCGTCGCCCTTCGGCGGCGCCTCGACCTTGATGATGCGCGCGCCGAGTTCGGCCATCAGAAAGGTGCAGTAGGGACCGGCGAGGATGCGCGACAGATCGAGAACGGTGATGCCGTGAAGCGGTCCGTTGCCGGCCATTGTGTCGTGTGCCCTCGAATCTGATCCGCGCGGTCGTCTTAACCCAGCCGCCGGCCGTCGTCCAATCCTTGATCGCGCGATCACTCGCGGCGCAATCTGGCGCCATGATCGAACATACGCTTGCCTGTCTCGGCCGCCACGGCTTCCACCGCTTGGCCTATTACGAGTGGGCCGGCCCGCCGGCGGCGCCGACGGTCCTCTGCCTTCACGGTCTGACCCGCAACGGCCACGATTTCGACGTGCTGGCGGAAACGTTGCGCGCCGAATTTCGCGTCGTCGCGCTCGACTTTCCCGGTCGCGGGCAGAGCGAATGGCTGAGCCATCCGAAGGATTACGTCAACGAAACCTATGCCGTGGACGTGGCAGCGCTGATCGCGCGGCTCGGCGTCGAGCGCGTCGACATCGTCGGCACGTCGATGGGCGGCATCGTCGGCATGGCGCTGGCGGCGCAGCCGGGCAATCCGATCCGCAAGCTGGTGATCAACGACGTCGGGCCGCTGATCGCCAAGTCCGGCTTGAAGCGCATTCGCCGTTATGTCGGCCGCGATCCCAGCTTTGTCGACATCGCCGCGCTCGAAGCGACGCTGCGCTGGGTCTTTGCCGGCTTCGGCAATTTGCCCGATAGCACCTGGCGGCGCATGGCCGAGCAGAGCGCGCGGCGCAAGCCCGACGGTATGTTTGGCTTCAACTACGATCCCAAGATCGCCGTGCCGTTCAAGCGCGGCTGGTTCGTGCGCAACATATCGCTGTGGAAGCTCTACGACGCGATCGCCTGTCCGACGCTGGTGCTGCGCGGCGCCGACAGCGACATCCTGCATCGCGCCGATGCCGAGGCGATGACGCGCCGCGGCCCGCGCGCCAAGCTGATCGAATTCGCCGGTATGGGCCACGCGCCGTCGCTGACGATGCCCGACCAGATCGCCTGCGTGCGGGATTTCCTGCGTGGTTGAAACGGGGTATCTCGCGCCGGCGGGTTTCGTCGCCGAGCTCAAGCACGAGCTCGGCGCCGCCGTGCGTGCGACGCACGGCCGGCTGGTGATCGCCGACGGGCCGCCGCGGCCGGTGGCGTGGGTTGCCAATATCTGGCACGCGCCACAACGCTTGCTCATCACCTCAATAGGCGATGCCGCCAAGCAGCTTCGCGCCATCCAGCGCAACTGGGCGCTTTATCCGACGGCGCATCATCGCCGCGCGGCACTTGTTGTCGACAAACTGCCCAAGGTCTCGGCCAAACCAGTACGCTTTGGCGATCCAGCACCGACGGCGCCGCTCGGCTCATGGACGTTGCTCGACGCGAACACGATGCTTGCAGCGCCGCGTTGCTCAAGCCCGTTTCCGAATGGCGAAGCACATTTCGTCGAGGACAAGATCGCGCCGAGCCGCGCCTATCTGAAACTGTGGGAGCTGTTCACGTTGATCGGGGAGCGGCCGCGAGCCGGCGAGACCTGTCTCGATCTGGGCGCCAGCCCCGGCGGCTGGAGCTGGGTGCTGGCGCATTTGGGTGCGCGCGTGACGGCGGTCGACAAAGCGGCACTCGCGCCGTCGGTGACGCGCCAGTCGAATGTCACGGTCTTGCAGCAAAGCGCCTTCGCACTCGAACCGCAATCGGTCGGCCCGGTCGATTGGCTATTTTCCGACGTGATATGTTACCCCTCGCGTCTCTACGCGCTAATCGACAAATGGATGAAGGCGGGAGCCGTGCGGCGCTTCGTCTGCACCGTGAAATTCCAGGGCGCGACCGATTTCGACACTGCGCGCCGCTTCGCGCAGATCCCGGGCACGCGTCTGCTGCATCTCCACCATAACAAGCACGAACTGACATGGTTGAAACTGTCCTAGACGGGCTGCCGCCGTTCCGGCCGCGCCTGCCGTGGTGGGGACCCGATCTCCAGACCATCCGCTCGGTCGTGGTAAAGAGCCGCGCGCTCGATGGGCACACCGGCGAGCGTTTGTATTTTCCACTTGCCGACGGCAGCGGCGATCGGCTTGCGGCAATCCTGAACCGCGCCGTGCCGGCAACGCGTTTGCCGCTGATCGTGCTCGTGCATGGTCTCACTGGCCTTGAAGACAGCTTCTACATGCGCGAAAGCGCGGGGTATTTTCTTTCTCGCGGTTTTTCCGTTTTGCGCCTCAATTTACGCGGCGCCGGCCGCTCGCGGCCCTATTGCCGGACGCAATATCATGCCGGCAGCAGCGACGATCTGGCGCGCTTATTCGCGTCGTTGTCTGCCGACCTCACGGCGAACGGCGTCGTCGCCGTTGGCTATTCACTGGGCGCCAACCTGCTGCTGAAATATCTCGGCGAACAAGGCGGCTCGGCGCAGATCGACGCTGCCGCCGTCGTGTCGGCACCGCTCGATCTCGCCGGCACGTCGCGGCGGCTCAACCGGTGGCGCAATATTCCTTATCAACGGTATCTGCTGCGTTACATGAAGGCCGAAGCCATTGCGCCGGGCGCCGAGCTTTCGGCGGCGGAACGCCGCGCGGTTCTCGGCGCGCGCAGCGTTTGGGATTTCGATCACGTCTACAGCGCGCCGCGCGCCGGATATGACGGCGCCGCCGATTACTATGCACGGACGTCGTCCGGCCGATTTCTGGCCGGCGTCATCGTCCCGACGCTAATTGTCCACGCGCTCGACGATCCCTGGATTCCGGCGGAGCCCTATCGTGAATTCGATTGGCAGAGCCACCGGAACCTTTACGACGTGCTGACGTCGCGCGGTGGTCATGTGGGGTTCCACGGCGGCGATGTCGCCGCGTGGCACGATCTGGCGATCGTGCGGTTTTTCGAACGGCTCAGCCGGTCTTGAGTCGCGCCGCGGCTTCGAGCGCGAAATAGGTGAGGACGCCGTCGGCGCCGGCGCGCTTGAAGCCCAAAAGCGATTCCATGATGACGCTCTCATCGAGCCAGCCGCGCTCGATCGCCCCTTTGAGCATGGCGTACTCGCCGCTCACCTGATAAGCGAAGGTCGGCAGCTTGAAGCGCTCTTTCACGCGCCACAACACGTCGAGATACGGCATGCCCGGCTTGACCATCACCATGTCGGCGCCCTCGGCGACGTCGAGCCCGACTTCGCGCAGGGCTTCGTCGCCGTTCGCCGGATCCATCTGATAGGTGCGCTTGTCGGCCTTGCCGAGCGACGACTTGGAGCCGACCGCGTCACGGAACGGACCGTAGAAGCCCGAGGCGTATTTCGCCGCATAGGCCATGATCTGCACGTGCGCAAAACCGGCGCGGTCGAGTGCGTCGCGGAGGGCGCCGACGCGACCGTCCATCATGTCCGACGGCGCGATCACGTCGCAGCCGGCTTCGGCCTGCACCAGCGCCTGACGCACGAGCGCCGCGACCGTCTCGTCGTTGGCGACGTCGCCGTCGCGCACAACTCCGTCGTGGCCGTGCGTGGTATAGGGATCGAGCGCGACGTCGCACATGACGCCGAGATCGGGATGCGCCTGCTTCAGCGCGCGCACCGCGCGGCAGACGAGGTTCTCGGGATTGAACGCTTCGTCGCCGTCCGGCGTTTTGAGCGTCGGCGGCGTCGCCGGAAACAGCGCGATCAGCGGAATGCCGAGGTCTTTGGCCTTGCCGGCTTCGACGGTGAGCGCCGCGATCGACAAGCGGTCGACGCCGGGCATCGACGGGATCGGCGCGCGTGCGGCTTTCTCGTCGTGCACGAACACCGGCCAGATCAGGTCGCCCGCGGTCAGCGTGTTCTCGGCGACGAGCTTGCGCGACCAGGCGCGCCGGCGGTTGCGTCGCAGGCGCAGCCGCGGGAATTCGCCCGAGCGGCGCTCTTGGGCAACGGCAGAAGTCCGGCGCGGTTGATCGTCCATGGGCGGCAAGATTCGCATAGATCGCCGCGCGAGGCCATAGGGCGGGGTGCCGCGGCCCACGCTCACAAATTCGTGGTTTGACCTGCAACGCGGCGCCGCGCTCGATTTGGCCTCGCTACAACGCCAGGGAGGTCCACATGCGTTCAGTCGCTTTGATCGTTGCCGCGATGACGTTCGGCATCGCGCCGGCCTTTGCCGCCGACATTGCGCCGGCTTCGACCGCCGATACGGCTAAAGGTCCGGTGCTGGTCGACGGCAAGCAGATGACGCTCTACACCTTCGCCAAGGACACGCCGGCCCAGTCCAACTGCAACGGCGCCTGCGCCAGCAATTGGCTGCCGCTGATGGCACCCGCGGCTGCGACGGCGACCGGCGATTGGACCGTGGTGACGCGCGCCGACGGCACCAAGCAATGGGCGTATAAAGGCCATCCGCTTTACCGCTGGGTGAGTGACACCAAGCCCGGCGACACCACCGGTGACGGCTACGCCAACGGCGCTTGGCATGTCGCGCAGCCATAACGTCGCGGACTCGCTCAAGCCTGATTGCCCCGCTTCGGCGGGGCGCTTTTTTTGTACGACGCGTTGAAGGAGCGGCGGCGTTTTCCTATCATCCATCGGCCATGTCCTTCGCCGAGCGCCCGGTCGCGCCGTGACTTTCGACGAGATCCTCTTCGAGCGCCGCGGCGGCCTTGGCATCGTGCGGCTCAATCGGCCGAAGGCGCTCAACACGCTGTCGCTCGGCATGTACCGCCGTTTCGCGCCGCAGCTCGTCGCCTGGGGCGATGATCCCGCCGTGCACGCGATCGTGGTAATGGGCGAGGGCGGTCGCGCCTTTTGCGCCGGCGGCGACGTGCGTGCGATCTACGATGCGCGCCAAACAGTAAGCAACGACGGCGCCGATTTTTTCCGCGAGGAATATTCGCTCATCGCACACGTCCATCGTTTTCCAAAACCCTACGTCGCTTTGATGGACGGCATCGTCATGGGCGGCGGCGCTGGCATCTCGGTCAACGGATCGCATCGCGTCGCGACGGAAAAAACGCTGTTCGCGATGCCGGAGGTGCAGATCGGTTTGTTTCCCGACGTCGGCGCCAGCCGCTTTCTCAATCTCTGTCCCGGACGCGTGGGTCTGTACCTTGCGCTCACCGGTCGGCGCATCGGCGCGGCCGACGCGCGCTATTGCAAGTTCGCCACGCATTATGTCGCGAGCGCGCACTTGCCGGCGTTGATCGACGCGTTGGCGGCGGTCGATTGGTCGACCGGCGACGTACGCACGCGGGTCGATACGGTGCTCGCGCGCTTCGCCGGCGATCCGGGGCCGTCGGCATTGGCGACGATCCAGGCGGGCGTCGATCGCGTGTTCGCGGCGTCTTCGGTCGAAGCGATCGTGGCGGCGCTGGCGCGCGAAACGTCGGACTGGGCGAAAGAAGCGCACGCGGCAATGGCGCGGGCTTCGCCGTTGTCGCTCAAGATCACGCTCCGACAACTCACCCTTGGCCGCGGCATGAGCGTTGAGGCAGCGCTTGCGCTCGAGTACCGACTGACGCAGCACGCGCTCACCGGTTACGACTTTTTCGAGGGCATCCGCGCGACGCTCGTCGATAAGAACACTGCGCCGCACTGGCGGCCGGATAGTCTCGCTGGAGTCGCGGAGAGTGCTGTCGACGGCTATTTCGTGCCGCTCGGCGAACGCGAATTGCAGTTCGATTGAATTTTATGAATATTCGCGATGTGCCGCGTCAGGCCCGTGGCGACATATACTTACGCGGTGATTGGCGAAGTCTGTGGCATTTCTGTGATCGATAAGTTTCGCCGCGATGCTGCGCAATGTTTCGCTTAAATGATGTATTAACCTGCAAGGCCATAAACTCGGCCCGACGATTCGTACACACCCAAGCCGAGGCCGCTATGCAAACCGCCTACATGGATCTCATCGCGCTGATCGAGCGTCTTCACCGCCAGTTCCTCGAAGTGGTGAAGCTCGAGCTCGATACCAACAGCGTGCACGACATCAACAACGTGCAGGCGATGATCCTCTACAACATCGGCGACATGGAAATGACCGTCGGCGAGTTGACGCTGCGCGGCTGCTATCTCGGCTCGAACGTCTCGTACAATGTGAAGAAAATGCTGGAGAATGGCTACATCGTGCAAGAGCGTTCGCCGCACGACCGCCGCTCGGTCCGCGTCCGCCTCACAGAGAAGGGCTTGGCGCTTCACGAGAAGCTCAATGCGATGCACGAGCGGCACACCGCCGCGCTCGGTCAGGGCGTGCTGTCGGCCGAAGAGCTGACGCAGGCGCACAAGACGCTCCGTCGCCTCGAGCGTTTCTGGACCCAGGCCGTCGAGCTCGGCGC
>JAGXBG010000242.1 GCA_018971215.1 Alphaproteobacteria bacterium | reverse complement strand
CGTCGATCGCCTCAGCACCACGTTCGCGGCGCTTGCCGATCCGACCCGGCGCGCGATCCTGGCGCGTCTGGCGCTGGGCGAGGCGTCGGTGACCGAACTGGCCGAGCCGTTCGACATGAGCCTGCCGGCGGTGTCGAAGCACCTCAAGGTGCTGGAGCGGGCCGGACTCATTGCGCGCGGCCGGGAAGCGCAATGGCGGCCGTGTCGTATCGAGGGTGCGGCGCTCAGGGATATCGACGTTTGGCTGCGGCGCTATCGCCGGTTCTGGGAAGAGAGTCTCGATCGGCTCGACGTGTATCTGCAAAAGCTGCAAGGCAAGGAGGAGAGGCGTGGCCGCAAGAAGTGAAACCGATATCGAAGCGCGTTCGCTCATCTTGACCCGCGTATTCGACGCGCCGCGCGCGCTGGTGTTCGCGTGTTTCAGCGATCCGGTGCATTTGGCTCAATGGTGGGGGCCCAACGGGTTCACCACGACGACGCATGCGTTCGAGTTTCGTCCCGGCGGCGTCTGGCGCTTCGTCATGCACGGACCCGACGGGCGCGACTACCAGAACCGCATCACCTTCGACGAGATCGTGCCACCTGAACGGTTAGCCTATCGCCATGGCGGCGGCGACGACGTCGAGCCGGTGCAGTTCAACGTCACGGTGACGTTCGAGGCGCAGGGCGGCAAGACAAAGCTCGCTTGGCGCAGCGTATTCCCGAGCGTCGCCGAGCGCGACCGCGTGGTCCGCGAATACGGCGCGGACGAAGGCCTCAAGCAGACAGTCGGCCGCCTAGCCGAGTATGTGGCGCGGATTACGACGATCGCGAAAGGCGTGCCCGATCTGGTCATCACGCGTGTCTATGATGCGCCGCGCGAATTGCTCTTCACACTGTGGACCGATCCCAAGCACCTGGCGGAATGGTGGGGACCGCGCGGCTTCACCAACCCGGTTTGCGAGGCCGATGCCCGCGCGGGCGGCGCCATCCGCATCCACATGCGCGCCCCGGACGGTCGCGTCTATCCGATGACCGGCAGGTTCGACGAGGTCGTCGCGACCGAGCGCTTGGTGTTCATCAGCGGGGCATTGGACGGCGACGGCAAGCCGCTGTTCGAGGTTCGCACCACGGTGCTGTTCGAGAACGTGGGCGGCAAGACCCGGCTGACGCTGCGCGCGACAGTGCTCATGCAGACGGACGCGGCGGCGCCGTACCTTGCCGGCATGAGCGAAGGCTGGAGTCAGACCCTCGACCGGCTTGCCGAGCACGTCGCTTCCGTGCGCGCCGGATGATCGCCCTAACCGCTGATGGCGACGCCGATCAGCCGGCCGATGCCATAGGTCACGGCTGCGGCGAGAAGCCCGACCGCCAGCTGGCGCGCGCCAGAGAACAGCACGCCGCGGCCGGTGAACAGCGACGTGCCGGCGCCGATCAGGAACATCACCGCGCCGCTCAACATGGCGCCCGCCCAGACCGCCTGATTTCCATTCAGAACGGCAAAAGGCAGGATCGGCATCGCCGCGCCGCCGGCGAACAGCAGGAACGACGTCGCCGCCGCGATCCAGGCCGAGCCGCCGAGCTCGTTCGGATCGATGCCGAGCTCTTCGCTCGCCAGCGTGTCGAGCGCCGCGCCTTTGTCGCCGATGATCCGCTCGGCCAACAGCTTCGCCTGGTGTTCGGTCAGGCCCTTGGCTTGGTAGATCAGCGCCAGCTCTTCCTTCTCTTCTTCG
>JAGXBG010000003.1 GCA_018971215.1 Alphaproteobacteria bacterium | reverse complement strand
GGCCCGGCGTTGCGCCGTGGGTGCTGTTCAAGCTCGACGGCGGCATCGACCACATCCTGATCGACGAGGCGCAGGACACCAATCCGGATCAATGGGAGGTGGTCGCAGCGCTGGCCGAGGAATTCTTCGCCGGCGAAGGCGCGCGCGATGGTTTGCGCACCGTGTTCGCGGTCGGCGACCCGAAGCAGTCGATCTTCAGCTTCCAGCGCGCCGATCCCGCCAAGTTCGTCGCTATGCAGGAACATTTCCGCGCGCGCGTCGAAGCGGCCCGGCAGCAATGGCGACGGCTCAAGCTCGAACTGTCGTTCCGTTCGGTCGCCGCGGTGTTGCGTACGGTCGATGCGGTGTTCGCCGATCAGCGTATCGCCACCGGCGTTGTCTTTGCCGATGACGCGATCCGGCACGAGCCGAGCCGCTTGGGCGTCGCCGGCCTGGTCGAACTGTGGCCGCCGGTCGTCCCCGAAGGCGGCGAACCGCCGACGCCGTGGGACGCGCCGCTGAGCCAAGCGCGGCTCAAGCTGCCGCGCGCCCGACTCGCGGAGGCGATCGCCGCGAAAGTCAAATCGTGGATCGACGCCGGTGAGCCGCTCGAATCCAGCGGCCGGCCGATCCATGCCGGCGACATCCTGGTGCTGGTGCGGCGGCGCGATCCGTTCGTCGGCGCGTTGGTGCGTGCGCTCAAGGAGCGCGACGTGCCGGTGGCGGGCGTCGACCGCATGGTTCTGGCCGATCAGCTCGCAGTGCAGGACCTGGTCGCGCTGGCGCAATTTCTGCTGCTGCCGGCGGACAATCTGACGCTGGCCACGGTGTTGAAAAGCCCGCTTTACGGCTTCGACGAGGACCGGCTGTTCGACCTTGCGTGGAAGCGCACCGGCAGCCTGTGGGACGAATTGCGGCAACGCGCCGGCGAGAACCCGACGTTCAAATTTGCGGCCGAAGAGCTGGCGGCGCTGTTGGCGCGCGCCGATTTCATTCCGCCGTTCGAATTGTTCGCCGAGGTGTTGGGCGCGCGGGGCGGCCGGCGCAAGATCCTGGCACGGCTCGGCGCCGAGGCGAACGATCCGCTCGACGAGCTGCTCGCGGCCGCGCTCGCCTTCGAGCGCGATCACGGTCCATCGCTGCAAGGATTCCTGCATTGGCTGGTGCTCGGCGAGCTCGAGGTCAAGCGCGACCTCAACAACGAGGCCGGTCGCAACGAGCTGCGCGTCATCACCGTGCACGGCGCCAAGGGGTTGCAGGCGCCGATCGTCTTCCTGCCCGACACGCTGGCGGTGCCGCAACAATCGCCGGCCATCGTCTGGACCGACGACAGGCTGCCGTTGTGGCTCGCCGACGGCGATGCGCCGGCGGCGAGCGCGGCGCTCGAACTTGCCAACCGGCGCCGCGACGAGGAATACCGCCGGCTGCTTTATGTTGCGCTGACGCGGGCCGCGGACCGGCTCTATGTCTGCGGCTGGACCGGCCAGCGCAAGCCGTCCGACGATGCGTGGTATCCGTTTGTCCGCGCCGGACTCAAGGCGGCCGGCGGCAAGCCGTTCGACTTCAACGCGACCGAACTTATCGGCGCCGCCGGCTGGCGTGGCGAAGGTTTGCGGCTGGTCACGCAGCAGCGTGCCAAACGCGAGGAGCCTCCCGCGCGTCGTGCCGGCGCGCCGGTGGCCGGCACGCTGCCGCCCTGGGCGACCAAGCCGCCGCCGCCCGAACCGGCGCCGCCCAAGCCGCTGCAACCGTCGCGGCCGTCGCATGCCGAGCCCCCGACGCGTTCGCCGTTGGGCGTTGACGACGGCCACATCTTCCGCAAAGGCCTGGTCGTCCACCGGCTGCTGCAAACCCTGCCGCGCGTCGCGCCGGATCAACGCGCGGCGGCGGCGCGGCGGTTCCTGGCGCGGCCGGTGCTCGGCCTCGCGCCAGCCGAGCAGGAGAACATCGCCGCCGAGACCCTCGCCGTACTGGCCGCGCCCGAATTTGCCGCGTTGTTCGGGCCCGGCTCCGAGGCCGAAGTGCCCGTCGTCGGTCTCCTGGGCGATCGGGCGGTGTCGGGCCGCATCGACCGGCTACTGGTGACCGACAACGAAGTCGCCATTGTCGATTACAAGACGATGCGGCCGGTGCCGCCGACCGAAGCCGAGGTGCCTGAGGCCTATCTCGACCAGCTCGCCGCTTACCGGGCGGCGCTGGCGCGCGTCTATCCCGGCAAGACCGTGCGCTGCGCGCTCTTATGGACCGAGGGGCCGAAACTGATGTGGATTTCAACGGCTTCGCTGGACGGACGCGCCGCTTGAAGCGGAATTTCAAGGGCCGAGCCATGCGGCCATTGCGCGGGAGCCTCGCTTGACCCGATTTCCGGCGCTCGCCTAAGCTGCGGCCTCCGATGGATCGTGGAGCAAGGCACGCATGAAACCGAACAAGGTGACCGACTCGTCGTTCGACGCCGATGTGCTCAAGGCGCCGGGCCCGGTGCTGGTCGATTTCTGGGCCGAATGGTGCGGTCCATGCAAGATGATCGCGCCGTTCATCGACGACATCGCCGCCGAGATGGGCGGCAAGGTGACGGTCGCCAAGCTCAACATCGACGAGAATCCGCAGACGCCAAGCAAATACGGCGTGCACGGCATTCCGACGTTGATGCTGTTCAAGAACGGCCAGGTGGCGGCGACCAAGATCGGCGCGCTGCCCAAATCCAAGCTGGTCGAATGGGTCCAGTCGGTCCTTTAGGCCGCTAGCTGTTGGCGGCCAGGACCCTGCCCGCCAGATAAAGCGAACCGCAGATCAGGGTGCGATTGCCTGGCGCGCTCGCCGCGCCGACGGCGTCGCGCAGCGTTTTCGCGGGCGTGGCGTCGATGCCGACCTGCCGCGCCGCCGCCGCGCTTTCCTCCGCGCTCAGCGTGTTGGCCTCGCCCGGAATCGCCACGGCGCTCAAGCGCGCCACGTACGGCGCCAGCGGCTTGAGGAAGGCCGTGGCATCGTGCGTCTTCAGCATGCCGAAGACGAGGCCGGTCGGCCGGCGCCAGCCGGCAACGAACCGCGCCAGCGCCTCGCCGCCGGCCGCGTTATGTGCGCCGTCGAGCCACAGCTCGGCGTCTTTCGGCAACGCCTTGATCAACGGTCCGCGCCGTAGCTTTTGCAGCCGCGCCGGCCATTCGACCTTGGCCGCGCCGCGCGCCAGCGCCGCTGCATCGAGCGTGAGGCCCGGTAGGCATTCGAGCGCAGCCAACGCGGCGCCGGCATTGTCGTATTGATGCGCACCGGCGAGGCCCGGCGCCGGCAGATTGAGCGTCTGCCGGCCGCGATAGATCAGGCCGCCGCCTTCCGCCTGTTCGACCGACCATTCGCGGCCGTGACGATAGAGCGGCGCGCGCAGCTCAGCGGCGCGTGCGGCGATTACCGCGGCGGCCTCGGGTGTTTGCGGTCCGACCGCAACCGGCACACCGGGTTTCAGGATGCCGGCCTTCTCGAAGGCGATCGCGGCGATGGTCTCGCCGAGGAAATGCTGGTGGTCGAGCGATATCGGCGTTAGCACCGCCGCGGCCGGTCTGAGGATGACGTTGGTGGCGTCGAAGCGGCCGCCGAGACCGACTTCGATCAGCGCGATATCGGCGCTCTCACGCGCGAAGGCGAGAAAGGCGGCTGCCGTGGTGATCTCGAAGAAGGTGATCGGCTGGCCGGCATTGGCGCGTTCGCATTCCGCCAGCAGCGCGCCCAGCATTTTCTCGGGAATGAGCTTGCCGCCGAGCCGGATGCGCTCGTGAAAGCGGACCAGATGCGGCGAGGTGTAGACATGCACGCGCTTGCCGGCGGCTTCGAGGAACGCGCGCAGGAACGCGACGGTCGAGCCCTTGCCGTTGGTGCCGGCGACGTGGATCACCGGCGGCAATTCGTCCTGCGGATCGCCGAGCGTCTTCAGCAGCCGGAGGACGCGGTCGAGCGACAGGTCGATCAGCTTGGGATGGAGCGTCAGCAGACGCTCGAGAATGCGGTCGCTCGGCGCCCGGCGCCCGGTCAGGCGCGATCCCATCCGCGTCCCGCCGCCGGCGCCGCGATCGCCGGCGGCCCCTTGCGGAAGAGCAAGCCGAGGATGCGGTCGAGCGTCGCCTTGAGGTCGCGGCGGTGGACGACGATGTCGACCATGCCATGCTCGAGCAGATATTCCGAGCGTTGGAAGCCGTCGGGCAGTTTCTCGCGAATGGTCTCTTCGATCACCCGCGCGCCGGCGAAGCCGATCACCGCGCCCGGCTCGGCCAAGGTCACGTCGCCGAGCATGGCGAACGACGCCGAGACGCCGCCGGTGGTCGGATCGGCCAGGAGCACGACGTAGGGCCGGCCGCTTTCCTTGACCATCTCGACGGCGAGCGTGGTGCGCGGCATCTGCATCAGCGACAGGATGCCTTCCTGCATGCGCGCGCCGCCGGAGGACGGGATGACGATCAGCGCCGCCTCCTGCAGCACCGCGAGTCGCGCTGCCGCGAGCAGGGCTTCGCCGACCGCGATGCCCATCGAGCCGCCCATGAAGCCGAAATCGAAGGCGCAGATCACCGTCGGCGCGCCGCCGACCGTGCCGTGCGCCACCAAGGCGGCGTCGCGCGTCGCGCCCTTGGTGCCTTGCGCCTCCTTGAGCCGTTCGGCATAGCGTTTGCGGTCACGGAACTTGAGTGGATCGGCCAGCGTCTTGGGTAACTCGATGAGTGTGTATTTGCTGTCGTCGAACAGCATCGCCAGCCGCCTGTCCGGCGCCAGCCGCAGATGGTGGCCGCAGGCGGCGCAGACGTGGAGGTTGGCCTCGAGCTCGCGGTGGAACAGCATCTGCCCGCAGCCCGGGCATTTGTGCCAGAGATTGTCCGGCACCTCTTTCTTGGCGACGACGGCGCGGATCTTCGGCAGGACGAAATTGGTAAGCCAGTTCATTGTGCCGCCCTCGCCGGATGGCGCGGTCGCGCCTTGCGTACGCCCGCGGCGAGCGCGGGTACGTCCTTGAGCACCGCCGGCACCAGGCTTGCCTTGGCCTTGCCGCGCCTGTCGAGATTCTTGGCCAGCCGGTCGACCAGCGCCGAGCCCACCACCGCGGCGTCGGCGACGCGCGCGACCTCCGCGGCCTGGGTCGGCGTGCGAATACCGAAGCCGACGGCGATCGGCAGGCCGGTATGGCGCCGCAGCCGTGCGACCGCGGCGGCGACGATTTCGGCGCGCGCCGACTTGGTGCCGGTGATGCCAGCGATGGCGACGTAATAGAGAAAGCCGCCGGCGTTGGTGAGGATCGCCGGCAGGCGTTTGTCGTCGCTGGTCGGCGTCGCCAGGCGGATGAAATCGATGCCGGCGGCGCGCGCCGCCAGGCACAACTCGTCGTCGTGCTCGGGCGGCAGGTCGACGACGATCAGCCCGTCGCAACCCGCTGCCTTGGCGTCCTTGAGGAACCGCGACACGCCATAGCGATAGATCGGATTGTAATAGCCCATCAGGATCGCCGGCGTGTCGTTGTCCGCCTTGCGGAAGCGGCGCAAGACGTCGAGTGTCTTGGCGAGAGTCATGCCGGCCTTGAGTGCGCGCAGGCTCGCCGCCTGGATCGCCGGACCGTCGGCCATCGGATCGGAGAACGGCATGCCGATCTCGATCAGGTCGGCGCCGGCCTTGGGCAGGCGGGCCAGGATCTTCTCGAAGGTTGCGCGGTCGGGATCGCCGCAGGTGAGATAGGTGACGAGGCCGGCGCGGCCTTCGGTCTGCAGCTTGGCGAAACGCGCGGCGATGCGGCTCACAGCTTCACCCCAAGCGTCGCCGCCACAGTGTTGACGTCCTTGTCACCGCGGCCGGACAGATTGATCACCAGCAGATGGTCGCGCGGCAGGTTGGGCGCGCGTTTGGTCGCCGCGGCCACCGCATGCGCCGATTCGAGCGCAGGAATGATGCCCTCGAGGCGCGTCAAAAGCTGGAAGGCGGTCAGCGCCTCGCGATCGGTCACCGTCACGTATTCGACGCGTTTCTGTTCGAACAGCCAGGCGTGCTCCGGTCCGACGCCGGGATAGTCGAGACCGGCCGAGATCGAATGGGTGTCGAGGATCTGGCCGTCCTCGTCCTGGAGATAATAGCTGCGATTGCCGTGCAGCACGCCGGGCGCGCCGCCGTTGAGCGACGCGGCGTGACGGCCGGTGGACAATCCTTCGCCGGCGGCTTCGACGCCGATCATCGCGACGTCGGGATCGTCGAGGAACGGATGGAACAGGCCCATCGCGTTCGAGCCGCCGCCGACGCAGGCGATGAGCGTATCGGGCAGCCGATCTTCCGCCCGCATCATCTGGACGCGGACTTCGTCGCCGATCACGGTCTGGAAGTCACGCACCATTGCCGGATAGGGATGCGGCCCGGCGACCGTGCCGATGAGATAATAGGTGTCGTCGACATTGGCGACCCAGTCGCGTAGCGCCTCGTTCATCGCGTCTTTCAGCGTCGCGGTGCCCGAGGTCACCGGCCGCACCTCGGCGCCCAGCAGCTTCATGCGGAAGACGTTGGGCTTCTGGCGCTCGATGTCGGTGGCGCCCATGTAGACTACGCACGGCAGGTCAAAGAGTGCGCAAACGGTGGCGGTGGCGACGCCATGCTGACCGGCGCCAGTCTCGGCGATGATGCGGCGCTTGCCCATGCGCCGCGCCAGCAGGATCTGGCCGAGCGTGTTGTTCACCTTGTGCGCGCCGGTGTGATTGAGGTCTTCGCGCTTGAGATAAATCTTGGCGCCGCGGCATTGCCGCGTCAGCCGCTCGGCGAAATAGAGCGGCGACGGCCGGCCGACATAATGTTCGAGGTAATAGCGCAGCTCGGCGGCGAAATTGGGGTCGCGCTTCGCCGCTTCGTAGGCGCGCTCGACTTCGAGGACGAGCGGCATCAACGTCTCGGCGACGAAGCGTCCGCCGTGAATGCCGAACAAGCCGCGGTCGTCGGGTCCGCCGCGAAAGGTGTTGGGACCGGCCATCTCGAAAAATATGCCTGGGGTCGCCTGGGGACGGCAGTTTTACCCCTAAACCCTTGAGCCTCAAAGGCTCATTTCGCGCTTCAGAGGGCGGAAACCGCCGCCAGGAACGCGCGAATTTTAGCGGGGTCCTTGACCCCCGGCGCGCTTTCGACGCCCGACGACACGTCGACCGCGGTGGCGCGCGCGATGCGCACCGCCTCGGCGACGTTCGCCGGCGTCAGGCCGCCAGACAGCATCCATGGCAGCGGCCACTGGCGCGCGCGCAGCAATTCCCAGTCGAAGGCGAGCGCATTGCCGCCCGGCCGGGTTGCCGCCTTGGGCGGCCGCGCGTCGAACATCAGCCAATCGGCGACGCCATAATAGCGCGGCGCCGCGTCGAGGTCGCTTTCGCCGGCGACCTTGATCGCCTTCATCGTCTTTTTGCCGAAGCGCTGCTTGATCTGGGCGACGCGCTCCGGCGTCTCGTCGCCGTGCAACTGAACGAGGTCGAGCGGCGCGGCCGCCAGCACGCGCTTCAACAGATCGTCGTCGGGATCGACGAAGACGCCGACGCGCGTTACGCCCGCCGGCACGCCGCGGATCAAGGGCCCTGCCTGGGCCGGTGACAGGTTGCGCGGGCTCGGCGGGAAGAACACGAAGCCGACAAAGCGCGCGCCGCCGGCGACCGCGGCGGCGACCGTGTCGGGCGTCGACAGGCCGCAGATCTTGGATGCCACGCTCACGGCTTGCGGATTTCCGCCAGCATGGCGCGCGCCGCCGCCGGCGGACTCGGCGAGCCGGTGATCGGTCGGCCGATGACGAGATAATCGGCGCCGGCCTGCACCGCGTCGCGTGGGCCCATGACGCGCTTCTGATCGCCATGACCCAGCGAGCCGACGCGGATGCCGGGCACCACCAGCAGGAAATCGGTTCCGACGAGCTGGCGCAGCTCGGCGACTTCGTGTGGCGAGCAGACGATGCCGTCGAGGCCGCTCTCTTTGGCGAGCATCGCCAGGCGTCTGACCTGCTCGCCTGTCGGCGCCTTTTGGCCGACCGCCTCGAGATCGCGTTCGTCGAGGCTGGTGAGCACGGTCACGCCGAGGAGTTTCATGCGCGTCTTGCGCGTCGCCTGCTTCGCCGCCTCGGCCGCGGCCTGCATCATGGCCCGGCCGCCGCTGCAATGGACGGTCAGGAACGTCGGCTCGAGCGCCGCCGCCGCCTTCACCGCGCCCGACACGGTATTGGGAATGTCGTGCAGCTTGAGGTCGAGGAACAGCGGCAGGCCCTGGGCGACGTCGCGCACCGCGCGCGGCCCGTTGGCGGTGAAGAATTCGAGGCCGAGCTTGATGCCGCCGACCGCGCCTTTGAGCTCGCGCACCAGGGTCTTGGCCTTGGCCGGATCGGCCAGGTCGATGGCGCACAGGATCGGATTGGCGGGCTTGTCGCTCATGGCAGGCTGGATATACGGGATTCACGCCTCACGGCGCGAGCGCATTTTCCAGCCCCTGCTTCGCCGCCGCCAGGTCCTCCAGCGCATGGCCGACCGACTTGAAAAGCGTGATCTGGTCGTGAAAGCGGCGTCCGGCGCGGGTGCCGCGGGTCAGGTCGAAGAGATCGCCGGCGACGTCGTCGGCGTTGAACGCGCCGGCGCGGATCGGTTGCACCAAGTCGCCGGCCTCGGCCAGCGCCGCTTCGCGCGTGTCGATGAAGACGCGGGCACGATGCAGGGTTTCGTCGTCGGCCTGGCGCAGCACCGGCGTGGCGCCGCCGACCAGATCGAGATGGACGCCGAGCGGCAGCCAATGGCCTTTAAGGATCGGCTCGGCCTCGGCGGCGATGCAGCAGACGATATGCGCGCCATTGACTGCGCGCTGCAGATCGTCGGTGGCCGCGACCTTGAGCGTTCGCCGCGTCAGTCGGTGCGCCAGCCGCTCGGCCTTTTCCGTGTCGCGATCCCAGACCAGGACGTTGCGGATCGGCCGCACGCTCGCGTGCGCGGCAAGCAGGTGCGGCGCCAATAGACCGCTGCCGATCATCAGCAGCCGTTCGCAATCCGGCCGCGCCAAATAGCTTGCGGCCAGCGCCGAGGCGGCGGCGGTGCGGCGCGCGGTCAGGGCGGCGGCGTCGAAGATCGCCAGCGGCTTGCCGCTGCGCGCGTCGAGCAGAACGTAGGCGCCGTCGGAGGTCGGCTCGCTGCCGGGTGCTTCGGCGGCAACCGTCGTCGTGATCTTGACGCCGAGCTTGTCGCCAATCCGCCAGGCCGGGCTCAGCTGCAACGTGCCGGACGCACCTTGCGGCGCCGGGATCGTGTGCTGATGCGGCGACGGCGCGCTGGTATCGGCGGATCGGAAGGCCTGGCGCAGGGCTTCGATCAGTGACGGGAACTCAAGCACATCGACGGCCTCGCTCCAGCCGAAGACGCGCATCCTAGCCGTCTGTCCCCGGCAGCGACCGCGGCGGCGGACCGGCCGGCCGGCTGGCGCGCAAACCATCGATCTCGCGTTCGAGTGCGGCAATCCGTTTGGCGCGCGCCCGCGATTCCCGCCGCGCCGCGCCGCCGCTCAGCCAGGCGAGCAGCATGCCGATCAGCAAGCCGACCAGCAGCGACAACAGGATGACGAGAAAAAGCCGTGTCTCAATTTCGAACGGGAACGGCCACAACGTGACGCTGACGCGCGCCCGGTTCGAGACCGCGAACACCACCAGAACCAGCGCCAACGGCGCCGTCACCAACCAATGAAACAGTTTCATGCTCGGTCCCGGCCGCATTCGTAGCCGCCACACCAACCCTGCTCACGCGGCCAAGGCAAATGCGAGCGGTCGCGCCTGCCGCTTCCGCCCCATCCGCGCGGCGTGGCCGCGCTGTTGCTCAAGGCCGCTCGTTGAGCCGCTCGCGCAGCTCCTTGCCGGTCTTGAAGAAAGGGATGTGCTTCTCGCCGACCTGGACGCTTTCGCCGGTGCGCGGATTGCGGCCCATCCGTGCGCCGCGCCGCTTGACCGAAAAGGCGCCGAATCCGCGCAATTCGACCCGGTCGCCGCGCGACAAGGCGGCGGCAATCTCGTCAAAAACCGTTGAAACGATGCGCTCGACGTCGCGCTGGTAGAGGTGCGGGTTGCGCTCAGCCAGCCGCTGAATCAGTTCGGATTTGGTCATTGCGCAGCCCAGGCCCCCCGCCGCGTTAAAGCATTGGAAACCCTGCCAAATCCAACCCGCCCCGTCAAGAAATGCGGCGCGGGCCGGCGGCCGGGTTTCAGCCGTCGGACTTCTCGTCCTTTTCGTTCTTTCGGCTCAATGCCGCGCCCAGGATATCGCCCAGGCTGGCGCCGGAATCAGACGAGCCGTATTCGGCCATCGCCTGTTTGTCCTCGTCGATTTCGCGCGCCTTGATCGACAGCGTGGCTTTGCGCCCGCTGCGGTCGAAGCCGGTGAGCTTGGCGTCGACCTTTTCGCCGACGGCGAAGCGGTCGGGCCGTTGCTCGGCGCGATCACGCGACAGCTCGGCCTTGCGGATGAAGCCCGACATGCCGCCGGCAAGATTCACCTCGATGCCGCTGTCGGTGACGGCCGAGACCGTGCAGGTCACGACGTCGCCCTTCTTGATCCCGGCGACCTCGGCAGCCGAAGCCGGCTCGGCCTGAAGCTGCTTGACGCCGAGCGAGATGCGCTCCTTCTCGATGTCGACGTCGAGCACACGCACCCGGGCCATGTCGCCCTTCTTGTAGTCCTTGATCGCCTCTTCGCCCGCCTTCTGCCAATCGAGATCGGAGAGATGGACCATGCCGTCGATGTCGCCAGGCAGACCGACGAAGACGCCGAATTCGGTGATGTTCTTGATCTCGCCTTCGAGATCGGTGCCGACGGGGTACTTTTCCTTGAAGTTCTCCCAGGGATTGGCGAGGCACTGTTTGAGGCCCAACGAGATCCGGCGCTTCTGCGGATCGACGTCGAGCACCATGACCTCGACCTCCTGGCTGGTCGAGACGATCTTGCCGGGATGCACGTTCTTCTTGGTCCAGCTCATCTCCGAGACATGGACCAGCCCTTCGACGCCGGGCTCGAGCTCGACGAACGCGCCGTAGTCGGTGATGTTGGTCACGCGGCCCTTGAACTTGGCGCTGGCCGGATACTTGAGCTCGACGCCTTCCCACGGATCGGCTTCGAGCTGCTTCATGCCGAGCGAGATGCGCTGGGTTTCGGGATTGAAGCGGATGACCTGGACCTTCACGGTCTGGCCGATATGCAGCGCCTCGGACGGATGGTTGATGCGCCGCCAGGCGATGTCGGTGACGTGCAGCAGACCGTCGACGCCGCCGAGATCGACGAACGCGCCGTAATCGGTGATGTTCTTGACCACGCCGTTGAGGATTTGGCCTTCCTTGAGCGAGGCGACGAGCTCGGAGCGCGCTTCGGCGCGGCTCTCTTCGAGCACGGCACGGCGCGATACGACGATGTTGCCGCGCGCGCGGTCCATCTTGAGGATCTGGAATTGCTGCGGCGAGCCCAGCAGTGGGGTGATGTCGCGCACCGGCCGAATGTCGACTTGGCTGCCAGGCAGGAACGCGACGGCGCCGGAAAGATCGACGGTGAAGCCGCCTTTGACGCGGCCAAAGATGACGCCCTGAACCCGTTCGTTCGCCTGGAAGCTCTTTTCGAGCAGCGACCACGCTTCCTCGCGCCGCGCCTTTTCGCGCGACAGCTGTGCCTCGCCGTTCTTGCCTTCCATGCGCTCGAGGAAGACTTCGACCGTGTCGCCCGCCTTGATCTCGGCGGTGCGGCCGCCGCCGCCGAATTCCTTCAACGGCACGCGGCCTTCGGATTTGAGGCCGACGTCGATCAGCACCATGTCGTTCTCGATGGCGACGACCTGGCCCTTGACCACCGTGCCTTCGAGGCCCGAGGCGGCGCCGAGGCTTTCGTCGAGGAGCGCCGCGAAGCTCTCCTTGCCTTTGTCCTGCGAAACTGCGGATTGACGAGCGGCCATGCGAACTCCGGAACTTCCCCGTAACGAAGACCGCGACCTCACGGGGAGAGAACCGCAGCCGGCCGCCGCAGGATCGGGCGCGGCGGCGTGAACCCGTCGTCGGAGCAGGGCAAGCCTAACGCCGCGGCTTGAGCCCCCCGACATAGCGGAGAGCGGCCGCGAAAGCGGCATCGGCATCGAGCGCGGTGGTATCGAGCTCGAACGCATCTGAAGCGCGCTGCAGCGGGGCGGTTCGGCGCTCCCGGTCGCGCGCGTCACGAAGCATCATGTCCTGCAGGACGCGCTCGTATATAGCGGGGCCGCCCGCAGCCTGCAACTCTTTGAATCGCCTCAAAGCTCTGGCCTCGACCGTGGCCGTCAGGAAGATCTTGGCGTCGGCGTCGGGGCAGACCACGGTGCCGATATCACGGCCGTCGAGCACGGCGCCCGGTCCCCGGCGGGCGAAATCGCGCTGGAAGGCCAGTAGCGCGGTGCGGACGCCGGGAATGGCGGCGACGAGCGAGGCCGCCTGGGCCACCTTGTCGTCGCGCAGCCGCGGGTCGGCAAGGTCGGACGGTTCGATCTGCCGGGCGGCCGCCACCGCGGCGTCGGGATCGGCCGGATCGGCGCCTGCGGCCAGCGCCCGGAAGGCGACGGCGCGATAGAGCGACCCGGTATCGAGGTGATTGAGGCCGAAATGCTGCGCGAGCCGGCGCGCCAGCGTGCCCTTGCCGGAAGCGGCCGGACCGTCGACGGCGATGATCACCGCCGCGCCTCGACGATGCGGGTGCCGAGCCGGTTCATCAGCTTGACGAAGCCGGGAAAGCTGGTGGCGATGGTCTCGCCGTCGTCGATGCGCACCGGTTTGCGCGCCGCGCCGCCGAGTACCAGAAACGCCATGGCGATGCGGTGATCGAGCTGCGCTGCGACCAGCGCGCCGCCTTTAGGCGGCGCGCCTTTGCCTTCGACGGTCAGCGTATCGCCGTCGATCGTCGCGGCGACGCCGCATTTCCGCAGCCCGCCGGCGATTGCCGCCAGCCGGTCGCTTTCCTTGACGCGCAGCTCGCCGAGACCGCGCATCACCGTGCGGCCTTTGGCGAAGGCGGCGGCGACCGCGAGGATCGGATACTCGTCGATCATGCTCGGCGCGCGTGCCGCGGGAACGTTGACGCCGTGCAAATCGCCGGCTTTGACCGTGATGTCGGCGACGGGTTCGCCGCCGGCGATGCGCGCCTTGGCAACGCCGAGCTGCGCGCCCATTTCGGCGAGCGTCTGATAGAGCCCGGTGCGCAGCGGATTGGTGCCGACGCCTTCGATGGTGATCGCCGAGCCGGGGCGGATCAGCGCCGCGACGATCGGAAACGCGGCCGACGACGGATCGCCCGGCACAGCAAGATCGGCGGGCTTCAATTCGGGCTGGCCGGTCAACACGATCCGTTTGCCGCCGGTTTCGGTTGCCGTCACCGTGATTTGCGCGCCGAAGTGCCGCAGCATGTTCTCGGTGTGGTCACGCGTCGCCACCGGCTCGATCACCGTCGTCTCGCCCGGCGCGTTGAGGCCGGCCAGCAGCACCGCCGACTTCACCTGCGCCGACGGCACCGGCAGCGTGTAGGCGATCGGCATCGGCGATGCGGTTCCCACCACGGCCAAAGGCAGGCGGCTGCCGTCGCGGGCAACGAAGCGCGCGCCGATCCGCGTCAGCGGTTCGACGATGCGCGCCATCGGCCGGCGGCGCAGGGACTCGTCGCCGCTGAAGAAGCTGGTGAACGGATGCGTCGCCACGGCGCCCATCAGCAGCCGCGCGCCGGTGCCCGAGTTGCCGAGGTCGAGGATTTCGCCCGGCTCGACCAATCCGCCGACACCGACGCCGTGCACGGTCCATTGGCCGTTCCGGTCGCGCGCGATGCGCGCGCCGAGTGCCTTCAACGCCGCTGCCGTGCGCAGCACGTCGTCGCCTTCGAGCAGATTGCGGATGCGCGTTCGGCCGACGGCGAGCGCGCCGAGGATCAGCGCCCGGTGCGAGATCGATTTGTCGCCGGGTACGCGGCAACGGCCGTGCAGCGGACGCGACGAGCCGGATGAAAGCGCAGTCACGGATGCGGTGTCCTCGATGGTGCGGTGTCTTTAGCACAGCGCGGTCGCCGGTGCGACCGGACCGCGCCCGGCGGCATGACGGCAGCCCGACGACGACCGCGAATTAGCTTTTGACAGCGGCCCGCCGTCGTGGCAAAGGGCCGGGAAATATGGATTTGGCGTTCGCATACGTAGCGGAGGCACTGTGACGAAGGTTGAGTGGGGTACTAAGCGGATCTGCCCGAATTGCGGCACGCGCTATTACGACATGCGCCGCGATCCGATCACGTGTCCGAAATGCGGCGCGCCGTTCGACGCCGAGTTCCTGGTCAAGACACGGAAATCGCGCGCGGCTGCACCGGCGGCGGTCGAGGATGTGGCGCCGCTCGAGGAAGAGCTCGAAGCCGATCTGGCGGCCGAGCCCGACGAGGCGGGCGAGGCCGTGACCGAAATCCCGGCCGGCGACGAAGGCGAGGAGGGGGCCGAGGAAACCGCCGAGCCCGCGAAAGCCGGCAAGGGCAAGGGTCGCGGCAAGGGCGCTGACGACGAGAAGAAGGGCGGCGACGAGGACGAAGAGGACGAAGAGGTCCTCGTCGAGGACGCCTCGGAGCTCGGCGAAGACGAGGACGACATGGCCGAGGTCATCGAGAACGTCGACGAGGAGGACGATCGCTGATCCGGCGGGTCTTTCCCGCCGTCGCTCGCCGCGCTAGATTTCCCGCGTTCCCGCCGCGGAACACGCTCGCTTCGGGGCCATAGCTCAGCTGGGAGAGCGCTACAATGGCATTGTAGAGGTCAGGGGTTCGATTCCCCTTGGCTCCACCACCAATCGAAGGCCTGGCGCCGTCCGCGCCGGGCCTTCGTCTTTTACGGCGTCGTCCAGGACCGTGCTGCCAGTCTTGATAAGACCGGCGCGTCGACCCATATGTCGCTCGTGGGACGCGGCCGATTGGCGCGTCCGATGGTTGCAAGAGGCGCCCGGAACGGGGTCTCGGACAGGGGACTTAGCTCGCTCGAGGAGGTCCAGATGGCACGTTTGTCGGTCTTCAATTCGCCGTTGTTGCTGGGATTCGACCAGTTCGAGCGTGCGCTCGACCGCGTGACCAAGGCAACCGCAGACGGCTACCCCCCCTACAATGTCGAACAGCGCGGCGACAACGCCCTGCGCATCACACTCGCCGTCGCCGGCTTTACCATGGACGACCTGGCGGTCCAGATCGAAGACAACCAGCTGATCATCCGCGGCAAGCAGAGCGACGACAAGGACCGGATCTATCTCCACCGCGGCATCGCTGCGCGTCAGTTTCAGCGTTCGTTCGTCCTCGCCGACGGCATCGAAGTCGCCGGCGCCTGGCTCGAAAATGGCCTCCTCCACGTCGATCTCGCGCGTCGCGCGGCGGAGCAACGGGTGAAGCGCGTCGAAATCCGCGGCTCGGGTAGTCCGATCAACGGAAAGGCAGGCGACCATGAATAACCCCGAACTTGTACGGCTGAAGAACATCTCGGCGAAGGAATTCGCGCTGTGGGGCATCCAGGACATCGCCTACATTCGTCCCGTGACGATCGAGGGCCAAAAGGCCTATGCGGTCCACGCCGCCGACGGCACCCAGGTTGCGGTGATGAATACGCCGGAAGTTGCCGCCGCGGCCGTCCGCCAGAACGACCTGGAACCGCTCAGCGTTCACTGAGCCGTTCGTTCCGACACCGATCGTGAAATCGCTGCCGCCTCAGGCGGCGTCGCTCGCGGCGTGGTCGACGAGCAGCGCGTAAAGCGCGTCGGCGCGGTCGGTGCCGCGCAGCTTTTCGCAGATCTTGCGGTCGCGCAGCAGGCGCGAAACTAGCGCCAGCGCCTTCAGATGATCGCCGCTGGCGCCTTCCGGCGTGACCAGCAGGAAAATCAGGTCGACGGGGCGGTTGTCGACCGCCTCGAAATCGACCGCCTTTTCAAGCCGGGCGAAGAAGCCGCGCGGCGCCGACAGGCCGGGCAGTCGGCCGTGCGGCACCGCCACGCCGTTGCCGATCCCGGTCGAGCCCAGGCGTTCACGCTCCATCAGGGTCTCGAACAGGACGCGCTCGCCGACGCCGATCACGGACGCCGCGCGCTTGGCCAAGTCCTGCAAGGCTTGCTTCTTGTTGGCCGCCTTGAGACGGGTCGTCACCGATGTCTGCGTCAGCAGGTCCGAAATCCGCATTGCTGGTTTGCTTGCTCGTTGCCCGGTCACAATTGCAGGGTCCTCTCGCGGCGGCGCCGGACCGACGAGGGGATGTTCATCGCCTCGCGGTATTTGGCGACCGTCCGGCGGGCGATGTCTATACCTTCTTTCAGCAAAATTTCCACGATCCGATCGTCGGACAAAATTTCGCCCGATTCCGCCTCGATCAGCGTGCGGATGCGGAAGCGCACGGCTTCGGCCGAATGTGCCTCGCCTGAAGCCGCCGCGATGGCCGAAGTGAAGAAGTACTTGAGCTCGTAAATCCCGCGCGGCGTCATGATGTATTTGTTGGTCGTGACGCGGCTGACGGTGCTTTCGTGCATCTCGATGGCCGAGGCAATGTCGCGCAGGACCAACGGCTTCAAATGCTGCACGCCGTGGCGCAGGAAGCCGTCCTGTTGGCGGACGATCTCGCGCGACACTTTCAGGATCGTGGTCGCCCGCTGGTGCAGCGCCTTGACCAGCCAATTGGCCGACTGGTAGCGCTCGGAGAGATATTCCTTCTCGTTCTTGTTCTTGGTTGCGCCGCTGACTTCGGCGTAATAGCGATTGTTGACCAGGACGCGCGGCAGGCTCTCGCTGTTGAGCTCCACCGCCCAGCTGCTGTCCGGCAGCGCGCGCAGCAGCACGTCGGGCACGACGATTTCCGGCGCCGCCTTGTCGAAGGCGAGGCCAGGCTTCGGATTGAGCGCCTTGATCTCGGCGACCATCTGCGTGAGGTCGCCGGCATCGACGCGGCAGACGCGCATCAGCTGTTGCGCGTCGCGGTTGGCGAGCAACGGCAGGTTTTCGACCAGCGTCTGCATCGCCGGATCGAACCGGTCGCGCTCCTTGAGCTGCAACGCCAGGCATTCGGCGAGGTTGCGCGCAAAAACGCCGGCCGGATCGAACCGTTGCAGCAGCGTCAGCGTTTTTTCGATGCGCGCCACGTCGCACGACAGCAGTTCGGCGATGACGATGAAGTCACCGGTGATGTAGCCGGCGTCGTCCACCATGTCGATGAGATGGCTGCCGATGACGCGGTCGGCGGGATCGTGGATCTCAACCGCCAGCTGCTCGAGCAGATGCTCACGCAGGCTGATCGGCCGCGTCAGCGTCTGATCGAGCCCGGGCAGACCGTCGGCCGGCGCGGCGCTGCTGCGAGTTTTCCAGGCTTCCGGATCGCCGGCGTAGTCGAGATTGCCCTCGCCTTCGCGGCCGGCTTCCTCGTGCCAGGTTTCGGCGGCGTCCGCGGTGTCGGCGCCGGCCACGGCGTCGCGGCGCTCGTCCGGCGGCGTTTCGCCTTCGGCCGGCGCCTCGGTCGTCGCGCCATCGGTTGTGGAGCCGTCCGCGCCACCGCTCTCATCGGACGTCTCATCGTGCTCCAGCAGCGGATTCTGCTCGAGCTCGCTCTCGACATAGGCCGTGAGCTCAATGCTCGACATCTGCAGCAGCTTGATCGCCTGCTGCAGTTGCGGCGTCATGACGAGCGCCTGGCCTTGGCGCAGATCCAGTCGTGGCGTAAGAGCCATGGCGGCGACCTACAGGCTGAACCTTTCGCCCAGGTAAACGCGCCGCACGTTCGCATCGCGCACGATTTCGTCGGGCGCGCCCTCCATCAGCACCTGGCCCTGGTGCAGGATATAGGCGCGGTCGACGATCTCGAGCGTCTCACGGACATTGTGGTCGGTGATCAAAACGCCGATGCCGCGATCCTTCAGATGGGCGACGAGATCGCGGATGTCGCCGACGGCAATCGGGTCGATACCGGCCAGCGGCTCGTCGAGCAGAATGAAATGCGGCCGCGTCGCCAGCGCGCGCGCGATCTCGACGCGCCGCCGCTCACCGCCGGACAGCGCCATCGCCGGCGCCCGGCGCAAATGAGTGATCGAGAATTCGGCCAGCAGCGCGTCGAGCATGGTTTCGCGCGTCTCGGGCTCCGGCTCGGCCACTTCGAGCACGGCGCGGATGTTCTGTTCGACGGACAGGCCGCGGAAAATCGACGCTTCTTGCGGCAGATAGCCGATGCCGAGGCGCGCGCGGCGATACATCGGCAGTTCGGTGATGTCCTCGCCGTCGAGGGCGATGGTGCCGACGTCGGGCCGCACCAGGCCGGTGATGATGTAGAAGCACGTGGTTTTGCCGGCGCCGTTGGGTCCGAGCAAACCGACCGCCTCGCCGCGCTGAACCGCGACGCTGACCGCGCGCAGCACCGGACGCTTCTTGAAGCTCTTGCCGAGATTGGTCGCCACCAGGCCGGCGTTCGAGGCGACGAGACGCGGCGTCGCGTCGCGTCGTGACGCCGGCGCCGCATGGGCGTATGCGCCGTCCGCAGCGTGGCTCGTTGTCGGATTATGGTCCGCCGGCGGCTTGGTCATGGCGTCCTATTGCCCGCCGTTCGCGGCCGGCTTGCGGTTCGGCACCAGCAAGCCTTCGACGCGTGGCGCCGGACCGGTTGCAATCTGATTCGGCGGCGCGGCCAGAATCTGGCTGACGTTGCTCTTCATGTCGACGACGCCGTACTGGCCGTGCAGCTCGTTGTCGCCTTTGGTCAGCCGGACATGGCCGATCAGCGTCGCGATTTGCGGCCCGACATTGTAGACGCCCTCGTCGCCGTGGGCGATCTGCCCCGGCGCGGAGATCAGCACGTTGCCGTAGCCGTTGACGCGGGTGATCTGCGCCGGCTGATCGCCTTGTTTCTCGACGTCGGCGGTGATCAAGTCGGCGCGCATACGGCGATCGCCGCGAACCACCAGCGCATTGCCACGGGCCACGGCGATCTGCTTCTTGTCGTACCATTCCAGCGAATCGCGCGCGGTGATGGTTTCGCTCGGCGTGACGATGCGCAAATTGTTGCCGGTGAGCACCATGACCGCCTGGTCGATGTCGTACACGGCGTGGTCGCCGAAGGACTGCTGATCGCCGTCGATGAAATGGACGTGGCCGTCGGCCTCCATCCGGTAGATTTCCGTCGACGAACCGCCTTGCAGCGGGTTTTGGGCGCGTTGGCCTTCCTTGCTCGTCGCCGCGGGCGGACCAGCCGGATGATCGGCGCCTTGTCCGACCGGACGGTAATAGGCATAGAGAATGTCGGCGGTCACGGTCGCGTTGCCGCGGGTGGCCGAGGCGTTGCCGCGTGCGATATAGACGTTATGCGCCTGCTGCCACTCGATGCCGCGATCGGCTTCGATGTGAATGGGACGCTCGCTCGCTTGCGTGCCGGCGAGTTGCGCCTGGGCGCATGGCGCCGCCGCGCCGGCGGCCACGACCGCGACCAGCAATGCCGGCGCAAACCGCAAAATCACGGCGTCGCCTTTTGCCGCGCATTGAGGTCGAGCGACGCATGGCCGGTGAAGATCATGGTCTGGCCGCGGTCGAGAATGCGCAGCCCTTGCGCCTTGACGTGGCCGAAGGTGCCGTCGCCTTCGACCGGGTCGTGGCTGACCGCCGTGCCTTGCGCCATGTTGATGGTCACGCTGTCGGAATGCAGCGCGTTGCCTTTGTCCTGATAGAGCTCGACGTTGCCGAAGAGGTCGAGCTGTTGCTGCTGCGGCTGGTAGAGGCCGACATAGGCGGTGAGCTCGTCCCAATCGCCGGTGTTGGTCGTCAGGTCCGCCTTGGGCGCATCGAGCGAAATCGCGTCGTCGACCCTGGGCATCTGGCTGGCGGCATCGGCGGTGACGACGAACGGGCGGTTGTCGCGATCGACGCCGGTATAGTGCGGATCGACCATGCGCACTTGGCGCGCCTGGCTAACGTCGATCTTCGGCATCCGCGCGAAATGCATGCCGTCGATCGCGCCCTGGATCCGCGGCCAGACCGCGACCAGCAGCAACAGCGCCAAGGCGGTCGCCGGCAGGATGCGTTTGGCGATGCCGACGAAACGGCTATAGCGGCGCAGCGCGATCGTGCCGCGCTCGGGACCCAATGGGCGCGCCTGCGCCAGGTCGATCTGGGTCTTCACGCGATTCCCGCGCGCAGGCAATCGTGAATGTGCACGATGCCGAGCGGCTTGTTGGCGGCGTCGACGACGAACAGGCTGGTGATGGCGCTCTGGTTCATCTTGGCCAGCGCCTCGGCGGCGAGCGCCTGCGGTCGGATGGTCTTCGGCCGCCGGCTCATCACCTCGGCGACGCCGGCGCGCAGCAGGCCGTCGCCCATGTGACGGCGCAAGTCGCCGTCGGTGACGATGCCGGCCAAACGGCCGGTGCCGTCGACGATACCGACGCAGCCGAAGCTTTTTGCCGTCATCGCCAGAATCGCGTCCGCCATCGCGGTTTCGATCGGGATCAGCGGCACCGTCGGTCCTTCGTGCATAATGTCGGCGACTTTGAGCAGGCGGCGGCCCAACCGACCGCCCGGATGCAGCTGTTGGAAATCGTCGGCGGAAAATCCTTTGCGTTCGAGCAGCGCCACCGCGAGTGCGTCGCCCAGCGCCATCATCATCGTCGTCGATGTCGTCGGCGCCAAACCCATCGAGCACGCTTCGGCGGCAGCCGGCAGGCGCAGCGTCACGTCGGCGGCGTCGGCCAGCGCGCTCTGTTCGCGCGCGGTGATCGCGATCAGCGGCAAGCCGAAGCGCCGCGCGTGCGCTAGGATGTCGGCGAGCTCGTTGGTCTCGCCGGAATTCGATAACGCCAGCACTGCATCGCCGGCGGCGAGCATGCCGAGATCGCCGTGGCTCGCCTCGGCGGGATGAACGAACTGCGCCGGCGTGCCCGTTGAAGCGAGCGTCGATGCAATCTTGCGCGCGACGTGGCCGCTCTTGCCCATGCCGGTGACGGTGACGCGGCCGGTGATCGCGGCAAGCTTGTCGACCGCCTCGGCGAAGCTCGCGTCGAGCTCGGCCGCCAACGCCTCGAGTCCGACGATCTCGGTGTCGAGCACGCGACGGGCAACGGCGATATCCGGCGACTCTTTCGGTTTGGCGATGGTTCGGCGCAACGATGGTCTCCCGCTGCGAGCGTCTCCGACGGCTATAACCGGGGTGCGGGAACGGAAATTCCCCCTCATCATAGGCGCAATATGCTCCCGCGATCCCCCGAAATCAACGGAACGGGGCACGAACGGCACATTATTTGCTTGATCGCGTTAAAACTTGCTTTCAATGCTCGAAAAGATCGGGGCCCGGGAAACCCGCGAGATCGAGCGCCGCGCGCGTCGGCAGGAAATCGAAACACGCTTGGGCCAAGGCGGCGCGTCCTTCGCGCGCCAGCATCGCGTCGAGCCGCGCCTTGAGCGCGTGCAGGTGTTCGACGTCGGCGGCGGCGTAGCGCTTCTGCTCCTCGCTCAACTCGGCCGCACCCCAATCGGACGATTGCTGCTGCTTCGACAGTTCGATGCCGAGAATCTCGCGGCACAGATCCTTGAGTCCATGGCGGTCGGTGAAAGTCCGCGCCAGCTTCGATGCGATCTTGGTGCAATAGACCGGCGCGGCGCGCACGCCGAGATAGCGCTGGATCATCGCCAAGTCGAAGCGCGCAAAGTGGAAGATCTTGAGAACCTTCGGGTCGGCGAGCAACGCCTTCAGCCGCGGCGCGTCGTACTGTCCGGGCGCGAATTGCACCAGATGGCCGTTGCCGTCGCCGGCCGACAGCTGCACGAGGCATAAACGATCGCGTGCCGGATCGAGACCCATCGTTTCGGTGTCGATGGCGATGGACGTGCCGAGCGCGAGGCCCGACGGAAGATCGCCGCGATGCAAGTGGATGGTCATTGGTCTCGCCATGTCGGAACCGCCCGCGTCGCGCCGGAGAGCGATGGTGCCCAGGAGAAGACTCGAACTTCCACGACCTTTCGGCCACTAGAACCTGAATCTAGCGCGTCTACCAATTCCGCCACCTGGGCAATCGGTCTGTGACTTAGAGATGCGGTCCCGCTCTGTCAACGAATCTCCGCAATTCCAGGCTGCCGGCCGGGCTCGCCTGGTGCCGCCGCCTGTTGTAAAACAGCGCCGCAAACAGCAGGCAGAAACCATGCGGTATCGGCGTTTTGTCGTTGTCGGCGCCTCGGGCTTCGTCGGGCGCTATGTGGTCAAGCGTCTCGCGGCGGAAGGCGCCGTGATCGCCGCGGTCAGTCGGACGGCGAGTACCGCCGGCTTTCTCCGGCCGATGGGCGATGTTGGCCAGATCGCGCTGATCGACGCCAATATCGCCGATCGCGATCGTCTGGCGCCGTTGATGGAAGGGGCCGAGGGCGTGATCAACGCCACCGGCATCCTCTATCAACGCCGCGCGCAGCGGTTCCAAACGCTGCACGAAACCGGTCCTGCTGGCCTTGCAGCGCTGGCCGCCGCCGCCGGCGTCCGGCGCTTCGTACATATTTCGGCGCTCGGCGCCGATCCGACGTCGCCGGCACTCTATGGCCGCTCGAAGGCGGCCGGCGAGGCGGCGGTGCGCGCGGCGTTTCCGGGTGCCACGATCCTGCGACCGTCGTTGATTTTTGGACCCGAGGATTTGTTCTTCAACCGCTTCGCTGCGATCGCGCGCGTATCGCCGGTGCTGCCGCTGATCGGCGGCGGCCGCACGCGCTTCGCGCCGGTGTTCGTCGGCGACGTCGCGGCTGCGGTGGCCGCGGCGCTCGATCGCGAGGACGCACCCGGCCGCACTTACGAACTCGGCGGACCGAATATCGAAACGCTGCGCGCGCTGTTCGAGCTGATCCTGCGCACGACCAATCGCCGCCGTCTGCTACTGCCGGTGCCGTTCAGCCTGGCGACGATGCTGACGCTGTTTACGGGGCTCATGCCGCGGCCGTTGCTCACGCGCGACCAGGTGCGCATGCTGCAGCGCGATTCGGTGCCGACATCCGATGCGCCGGGCCTCGCGGCGCTCGGCATCGAACCGACGGCGCTCGACCTGATCCTACCGACCTATCTCAATCGCTTCCGGCGCGGCGGCGTCACCGACGAAACCGCGGTCTAACCGCCGCTACACCGCGAATCGATCGGCGCAGCGCACGACTGACGCGGCGCGGCGGATCGCGTTATCATAGGCCGTCATGCGCGTGCTTTATCATCTCTGGCTGTCGCCCTTTTCGCGCGCGATCCGTCTCGTGCTCGCCGAGAAGGGCCTCGAGTTCTCCATGAAGGTGGAGAAGATTTGGGAGCGGCGCGCCGAATTTCTCGCGCTCAATCCGGCCGGCGAGGTGCCCGTGCTGATCGAGCCCGACGGTGTCGTTCTCGCCGGTGCGCGGCCGATCGCCGAGTATCTCGACGAGGTCTATCGCGACAAGCTGCTGATTGGACTCAATCCGGTGGACCGCGCCGAGGTTCGCCGCGTCGCCGCGTGGTTCGACCACAAGATGAACAGCGAAGTGACCGACGGCCTCGTCACCGAAAAAATCATGAAGCGGTTTCTTGGCTTCGGTACGCCCGACTCCGTGGTGTTGCGCACGGCGAAGGCCAATCTCGGCTATCACCTCGAATACATTACCTATCTGGCTGAGCGGCGGCGGTGGCTGGCGGGCGATCATTTCTCGCTCGGCGACATCGCGGCGGCGGCGCACCTGTCGGTGGTCGATTATCTCGGCGACGTGCCGTGGGACCTGCACGAACCGGCGAAGGAATGGTACGCCCGGGTCAAGTCGCGCCCGTCCTTCCGGCCGCTGCTGGCGGATCACATTCCCGGCGCGCCGCCGCCCAAGCACTACGCCGATCTGGATTTCTGAATCGGTGCCGCTCAGCGCGGCGGCGTCTGCGGCGTGTCACTTTGCGGCGTGCGATCGTCGACGTGCGCCAGATTGTCTCGCGCGTAACGCGCCGCCTCCGATTGGGGCGCGAGCACGATCACCCGTTGCCAATCGGCCTTGGCGCCGGCGTTATCGCCGCGCAGCCGCCGGATGTTGCCGCGCTCGAGCAGGCCCGGCACCGAATTGGGCGACAGCACGAGCGCGCGATCGGCGTCGGCTTGCGCCAGCTCGAGCGCGTCGGTACCGCCGACATGGCGGTAGGCCGAGGCGCGGAACACCAGCGCGTCGACGTTCTTGGGATCGGCCTCGAGCGCGCGGTTGAGATCGTCGATTGCCTCCCAATAGCGGCCGCCGTCGGCGAGCGCTTCGGAACGGTCGATCAGGAAATCCGGCTTGCGCGGCACCAAGCTCAACGCCGCGTCGAATGCCGCCTTGGCGCGGTCCGGCTGGTCGGCGAGCAGCCAGGCCTGGCCGGCTTGGTCGAGCGCATCGCCGCGCAGCTCGGCCGGCTCGTTCATCATCTGGCCGGCGAGCGCTTCGAGACTTTGCGCCGCTTCGGAATAACGCTTGAGCCCGATCAGCGCGATCGCCGCGCAGTGCTCGGCCGGGAAGCCGCCGCCGAGCTGGCGCCACACCTCCGCGCTCTTGAGCGCGGCGGCCGGATCGCGCCGCGTATCCGCCAGACAGGAATCGTAGCGCTGCGACGGCGGCAGAACCGGGATGACCGGCGCCGGCGCCGGCGCCGCGCCAGTCAGCAACGGCAGGACGAAGAAAAGCGCGATCCTATTCGCCCGCCTGCGCTGCATGATCCCGGTCGATGGCATCGCCGCGGGCGGAAACCGGCGCGGCCGGGGCGGGCGCAAACCACAGCCGCACCTTTTCGAGATAGAGATAGATCACTGGCGTGATGAACAGCGTCAGCGCCTGCGACACGATCAGGCCGCCGACCACCGCGAGACCCAGCGGCCGGCGCAACTCGGAACCAGCGCCGACGCCGATGGCGATCGGCAAGCCGCCCATGATCGCGGCCATGGTGGTCATCATGATCGGGCGGAAGCGGAGCAGGCAGGCCTCGAACATCGCCTGGTCGGCGGTGACATCGCCAGCGCGCTGCCGTTCGAGCGCGAAGTCGATCATCATGATCGCGTTCTTCTTGACGATGCCGATCAGCATGACGATGCCGATGATGGCGATGATGCTGAGGTCCTCATGGAACACGATCAACGTGCCGAGCGCGCCGAGCCCCGCCGCCGGCAGGCCGGACAGGATCGTGATCGGGTGGATGTAGCTCTCGTACAGGATGCCAAGCACGATGTAGATCACCAGGATCGCTGCCATCAGCAGTAGACCCTGGCCCTTGAGCGCGGCCTGGAAGACCTGGGCGTTGCCCTGGAAGCCGGTGTTGACGGTGACCGGTAGGTTGACCTGCCGTTCGAGCCGGCTGATCGCGTTGACCGCGGTGCCGAGCGACACGCCCGGCGCGAGGTTGAACGAAATGGTGACCGACGGCAGCTGGCCCTGATGGTTGACCGTCACCGGACCGACGCCGGACGCGATCGTGGCGACCGCGCCGAGCGGCACCGCCTGGCCGTTGGCGCTCTTCAGGTAGATCTTGGACAGGTCCGACGGCGACTGCTGGAAGCGCTTGTCGAGCTCGAGGATGACTTCGTAATCGTCCGACGGCTCGTAGATGGTCGAGATCTGCCGCGCGCCGAAGGCGCTGTAAAACGTATTGCGGATCTGGTCGATGGTGATGCCGAGTGACGCGGCCTTGTCGGTGTCGACGTGGACGATCGCCTGGCGATTGCGCAGTTCGAGATCCGAATTGACGTCCTGGAAGCCCGACAGGTGCGTGATCCGGCCTTCCATTTCGGTGGCGTAGCGGTAGAGTTCGTCGGTATCGGCGTCCTGCAACGTGTATTGATAGGTGCTCTTGGACAGACGTCCGCCGAGCCGGATGTCTTGCAGGCTTTGCAGGAACGTCCGCATGCCGGGCACCGTCGCGAGCTTGGGCCGCAACTCCTGGATGACCTCGTCGGCCGTCAGGCTGCGCTCGTTGCGCGGTTTCAATTGGATGAACAGACGGCCGTTGTTAAGCGCCGGACTGAAATTCGTCGCGCCGATGATCGAGCTGACGTCGGAAACGTTGGGGTCGTCGTGGATGATCTTCGCCACCTGCTGCTGATGATCGACCATCGACTGGAACGACGCGTCCTGCGGTCCTTCGGTGAAGGCAAACAGATAGCCGGTGTCGACGTTGGGGAAGAACCCCTTGGGCACGACCGTGAACAGCACGGCGCTCAGGACGATCGACAGGATGGTGATGCCCAGCACGGCGCGCCGCCGCCGCATCACCCGCGTCAGCGCCCATTCGTAGCCGGCGCGCAGTTTTTCGAACCCCGCCTCGGACCAGCGCAGCACGATGAATTGCTTCTCGTCCTCGCGATGCGGCTTCAGCAGCCGCGAGCACAGCATCGGCGTCAGCGTCAGCGACACGAGGCCCGAGATCAGGATGGTCATGCTGATAGTGACGGCGAATTCGCGGAAGACGCGGCCGACCACGCCGCCCATGAACAGCACGGGAATGAACACCGCCACCAGCGAGAAGGTGATCGATATGATGGTGAATCCGATCTCGCGCGCGCCGCGAAAGGCGGCGTCCATCACGCGCTCGCCGCGTTCGATATGGCGCACGATGTTCTCGAGCATGACGATGGCGTCGTCGACGACGAAGCCGACGGATAGCGTCAGCGCCAGCAGCGACAAATTGTCGATGCTGTATCCCATGACGTACATGCCGGCGAAGGTGCCGACGATCGACACCGGTAACGCGAGCGCCGGAATGATTGTCGCGGTTGCGTTGCGCAGGAACAGATAGATCACCAGCACGACCAGAAACGCCGTCAGCATCAGCGTGAACTGGACGTCGTCGACCGAATTGCGGATCGACACCGAGCGGTCGGCCATCACGTTGAGCTTGGCGTCCGCCGGCAGCTGCGCCTCGAACACGGGCAGCAGCCGCTTGATCGAATCCACAACCTCGATGGTGTTGGCGTTGGGCTGTTTCTGGATGCCGAGGATGATCGAACGCTGACCATTGTACCAAGCGGCGACCTGGTCGTTTTCGACGCTATCGGCGACCGTGGCGACATCCTCAAGCCGCACCGGCGCACCGTCACGATAGGCGATGATGATCGGCTTGAAGTCGGCCGCACGGTGATGCTGCTTCATCTGCAGCGTGAAGCTCTGGTCGGTCCCCATGAGCGTGCCGACCGGCGTGTTGGAATTGGCCGCGGCGACGGCGTTCTGAACGTCCTGCAACGTCAGGCCCTTGGCGGCCAGCGCCTCGGGATTGGCCTGGACGCGGAGCGCGTATTTCGCGGCGCCGAAAACGTTGACCAGCGCGACGCCGGGCAAGGTCGAGATGCGCTCGGCCATCATCGTCTCGGCATATTCGTCGAGCATCGACAGCGGCAACGTGTCCGAATGCAGGGCCAGCAGGATGACGGACAGATCGGCCGGGTTGACCTTCTGGAAGCTCGGCGGCGTCGTCATCTCGACCGGCAGTTTCTTGGCGGCGGTGGTCATCGCCGCCTGCACGTCGAGCGCCGCGCCATCGATATTGCGGCCGAGATCGAACTGCATCGTGATGCTGGTGACGCCTTGGCCCGAGGTCGACACCATCGAATCGAGGCCGGCGATGGTGGAGAATTGGCGTTCGAGCGGCGTCGCCACCGACGACGCCATGGTCTCAGGCGAGGCGCCCGGCAGCTGCGCCGCAACCACGATGGTGGGAAAATCGACCTGTGGAATCGCCGCCACCGGCAGCAGCCGGTAGCCGAACAAGCCGAAGATCACGAAGGCCATCATCAGCAACGTCGTCATCACCGGACGACGTATGCAGGTCTCCGGCAACGTCATGACGGCGAGTCCGGTTTCGCTCCGGGATGGCGGATCTCGACCTTGCTGCCGTTGGTCAGGCGCAGCTGGCCGTCGGTGGCGACTTGATCGCCGGCGGCGAGTCCAGCGCCGATGACGCTGACGCCGTCGATGGTGCGCGCGACCGTCACCGGCTGCATGTGCGCGACGCCGCCGTCCTTGATTACGTAGACATAGGTGGCGTTCTGGCCGACGAGCACGGCCGACGCCGGCACGGTGAGCGCGTTGGGATCGACCCGTTCGGTCACCGAGACGTTGACGAATTGTCCCGGCCAAAGCCGCTGCTGCGCATTGTCGAAGACCGCCTTCGCCGCGATCGTGCCGGAATTGACGTCGACGGTGTTGTCGAAGAAGGCAAGCGTGCCGGCGATCGCGTCGCCGCCGTCGCCGCTCGGCTTCACTTGGACCTCCACCGGCCCTTTCGCCATGGCGTCGCGCAGGCCGGGCAATTCCGCTTGCGGCAAGGTGAAGCCGGCATAGATCGGCGAGATCTGGTTGATGGTGACGAACGGCAGGTCATTGGCCTTGATGCTGTTGCCGGCCTTGATGTTGATGGTGCCGGCGCGGCCGTCGATCGGCGCGACGATCGTGTAATAGCTCAGCTGCGCCTGGAGATCGTCGACCTGCGCTTGGAGCGCCCGTTCATTCGCCATCGCGGTGTCGTAAACCTGCCGCGAGACGAACGCCTGCGACACCAGCGGCTTGTAACGCGCCACGTCGCGCTTGGCGTTTTCGAGCTGCGCCTTCATCTGCTCGAGCTGCGCGCGCGCCGCGCGATCGTCGAGCTTGAACATCACCTCACCAGTCTTGACGAACTGGCCGTCCTTGATGAGGACATCGGTGATGTAGCCATCGACGCGCGATTTGACGACGACGTTGGCGATTGCTTGAACGGTGCCGATGGTGTCGATCCGCACGGGCATCGGCTGTTGTGTCACGGCGGCGACCATGATCGGAACCGGCGGCTGCGCCGGTGCGGTCGCAACGCGCGGTGGCGCCAGGACGGCATAGCTGACGGCGACCACGAGCGCGACGGCGGCGCTCGCGCCCAACCACACGACAAGGCGGATGCGGTGGCCCGCTTTTTCGACGACTGCCATACGGCGCAAGCCCGAAAAGCGCCCTTGGCGCCAATAGTTTAACATTGATCCCGCACTATACTGGCCCATTCGGTCATATGCCAGGATGCGAATGTCTATCCCTCGGGATTTTGCCGGTGTTGGGCATGGCGGCTTCGGTCAGCCGCGCTTCATGGCAGGGCTGTCGGATTGCGGGTTGCTGCCGGTCGGCAGGCGGCTCTAGCGTCGAGCCGTTTCGTCACAACGGAGTTTCCGATGGCACATCCGAATTACCGCGAGCTTGCCGCCGACGCCTATCGCGCGCTCGGCGCCGTGCACAAGCTGATGCGCAATTCGTCGATCGAGGCGACGCTGGTCGACCTGATTTATTTGCGCATTTCGCAGCTCAACGGTTGCGCCTACTGCGTCGATCTCCATACGCACGATCTGCTGGCCGCCGGCGAGAAACCCCAGAAGCTTTACAACATGACCGTATGGCGCGAGGCGCCGTTCTTTTCGCCGCGCGAACGCGCTGCGCTCGCCTGGGCCGAAGCATTGACGCGGCAGGCCATCGAGCCGCCGAGTGCGACGGTGCGCGCGGAAACCCAGCGCGCCTTTTCCGACAAGGAATTCGCCGACCTGACCTTCGTGATCGCGACGATGAACGCCTACAATCGTCTCGGCGTCGGGTTCGAACTGCATCCCACTTTGCGCAACTGACCGTCAGTCGAGCAAAGCGCCAAGCGTCCGCATCAACAGCCCGAGGTCGGCGTCGCGCGACAGGCGATGATCGCCGTCCTTGACCAGCGTGATTCGCACGTCGGCGGCAGCGAGACGCTCGGCGAGCGCCAGGCTGCGCTGCCACGGCACGTCGTTATCGCACATGCCGTGCAGCAGACGCACCGGACCGTCGAACGCGATCGCCGATCGCATGAGTAAATGCTTGCGGCCGTCCTCGATCAGCCGCCGGGTAATGAGATAACCCTGTTCGCTGTAGGCCGACGGAATCGCGGCCGCGCCGTCGCGTTCAATGCGCTGGCGCACTTCAGGCGGGAACTGGGCCCACATCAGGTCCTCGGTCGCGTCGGGCGCCGCGGCGATGCCGATCAGTGCCTTGACGCGCTGCGGCCGCGCCGCCGCGAGCAGCAGCATGATCCAGCCGCCGAAGCTCGATCCGACCACGATTTGCGGCCCGTCGGTCAGCGTGTCCAACACCGCGAGCGCATCGTCGCGCCAGCGGCTCACGGTCGCGTCGGCGAACGCGCCCGACGACCGTCCATGCCCAAAATAATCGAAACGGACGAACGCCTGGCCGCGCGATTCGCAGAAGCGATCGAGCGCCAGCGCCTTGGTTCCCGACATGTCCGACATGAATCCGCCGAGGAACACGACGCCGGGGCCGCGGCCGCGCCGGCGATGGTAGGCGATTGTGGCGCCGTCCTCGCGTGTTAAAATAGACGGCGAAAGGTTTTCAATTTCAGCCATCGTCGATCCGGTGAACGCTGCATGAAGGACACCGAGCCTAGCATCCAGGCTGCGGACGCGAAACGACGCCCGACCGTGCTGCAGGTTCTGCCCGCGCTGGTCGCGGGCGGGGTGGAGCGCGGCACCGTCGACGTTGCGGCGGCGCTCGCGGCCGCCGGTTGGCGCTCGCTTGTGGCCAGCGCCGGCGGCCCGATGACGCGCGAGCTCGAGCGGGCCGGCGCGACGCATGTCACCCTGCCGCTCGCGTCGAAAAATCCGTTGGTCATTCACGCCAATGTCGGCCGGCTGGCGGCGCTCATCCGCGCCCACGAGGTCGACATCGTCCATGTGCGCTCGCGGGCGCCGGCGTGGAGCGCGCGCGCCGCCGCGCAGAATGCCGGCGTCCATTTCCTGACCACGTTCCATAACGCTTACGGCGCCAAATCCTGGCTCAAGCGGCGCTACAACGCGGTGATGGCGCGCGGCGAGCTGGTCATCGCCAATTCCAATTTCGTCGCCGACCACGCCGCCGCGACCTATGGCGTTCCGCGCGAGCGGCTGCGCGTGATCCATCGCGGCGTCGACGTGACGCGGTTCGACCCAGAAAAGGTCAGCGCCGAGCGCATGGCGCGTCTGGTGCAGGAATGGCGTTTGGCCGACGGCGTGCCGGTGGTGATGCTGCCGGGGCGGCTGTCGCGCTGGAAAGGGCATTTCGTCCTGATCGAGGCGATGAAGCGGCTCAACCGGCCGCAGATCCACGCGCTGATCGTCGGCGCCGGCGGCGGCGACGGTTATCGGGCGCGACTCGACGGGGCGATCGCGCGCGCCGGATCGGCGGTCACGTTCCGCGTGCTCGACGAGTGCCGCGACATGCCGGCGGCGTACATGCTGGCCGACGTCGTCGTCTCAGCCTCGACCGAGCCGGAGGGCTTCGGCCGCGTCATCGTCGAGGCACAGGCCATGGGTCGGCCGGTCGTGGCGACGTCACATGGCGGCGCGGTCGAGACCGTCGTTCCCGGCCAGACCGGTTGGCTGGTGCCGCCCAACGATGCAGATGCGCTGAGCGGTGCGATCGCGGCGGCGCTGGCACTCGACACCGAGGGTCGTGCCCAACTTGCCGCCCGCGCGATCGCCCACGTCCGCACCAACTTCACCACGGCGGCGATGGTGGCGCGCACGATCGCCGTATATCAGGAGCTTTTGGGCGCCACGTCGGCGCCGGTCACGGCAACCGTCGCAGTATAAGCGAACGCAGCCGCGTGACCGAACGTATCCTCGTCATCAAACTCGGCGCGCTGGGCGATTTCGTCCAGGCGATGGGACCTGCGGCGGCGATCCGCGCGCATCATCCACAGGCGCGGATCACGCTGCTGACCGCGCCGGCCTATGGTGAGCTCGGCCGGCAGGCGCCTTATTTCGATGCGGTGTGGACCGACGAACGGCCGGGTTGGTTGCGGCCCTGGACGCTGCTCGCGCTCGCGCGGCGGCTGCGCGCGGCTTCGTTCGATCGCGTCTACGACCTGCAGACCTCGGACCGCTCCAGTCTCTATTTCCATCTGCTGTGGCCGCGGCATCCGCAATGGTCGGGCATCGCCGCCGGCGCTTCGCATCCGCACGCCAATCCCGACCGCGACCGGATGCACACCATCGACCGTCAACGCGACCAGCTGGCGATGGCCGGAATCGATGCGGTGCCGCCACCGGATTTGTCGTGGGCCACAACCGACATCGCGCGGTTCAAGTTGCCGGACCGTTTCGTCCTGCTGGTGCCGGGCGGCTCCAGGCACCGGCCGGAAAAGCGCTGGCCCGCCGGGCGCTACATGCGGCTGGCGTCGTTTCTGACCACCGTCGGCCTGACGCCCGTGTTGGTTGGCGGACCCGACGATGCCGGTGCCGGCGCCGAAATCGCACGCGATTGTCCGACGGTCCGCAATCTGATCGGCCGCACCGGTTTCGGCGACCTGGTGGCGCTCGGCCGCGCCTGTTTCTATGCCGTCGGCAACGACACCGGTCCGATGCACTTGATCGTCGCCGGCGGCGCGCCGGCGACCGTGCTTTATTCCGCCGCGTCCGATCCCGCGCTGACCGCGCCGCGCGGCGCACGCGTCACGGTTCTGCGCCGCGACGACCTTAGCGAGCTGCCGGTCGAGGCGGTTGCCGCGACGCTTCCCTTGCGATAAACCGGCGCCCATGCCCGATGCCAAGGCCGCCGATTCGGTCACCGTTACGCTACCTGACGGCGCTGCGCGCAGCTTCCCGCGCGGTGTCACCGGCGCCGAGATCGCCAAGGCGATCGGTCCGGGCCTCGCCAAGGCGGCCCTTGCCGTCGCGGTCGACGGCACGCCCAAGGATCTTGCCGCGCCGATCAAGCAGGATGCGAAGATCGCCATCCTGACACGCGATTCGCCGCCGGCGCTCGAGATCATCCGCCACGACGCAGCGCACGTCATGGCCGAAGCGGTGAAGGAGCTCTATCCCGAAACCCAGGTGACCTTCGGTCCGGCGACCGACACCGGCTTCTATTACGATTTCGCGCGCGACACGCCGTTCACGCCCGACGATCTGGCGAAGATCGAGCAGCGTATGCACGAGATCGTCGATCGCGACGAGACGATCACTCGCGAGGAATGGGAACGCGACCGGGCGGTGCAATTCTTCGCCGACCAGGGCGAGAAATATAAGGCGGAGTGGATTCACGAAATCCCGGCGCACGAGGCGATCAGCCTCTATCGCCAGGGCCGCTTCGTCGATCTCTGCACCGGGCCGCATCTGCCGTCGACCGGCAAGCTCGGCCACGCCTTCAGGCTGACCAAGGTCGCGGGCGCCTATTGGCGCGGCGACGCGCGCAACGCCCAGCTGCAGCGCGTCTACGGCACGGCGTGGGCGCACGAGAAGGACCTGAAGCAGTACCTGTTCCAGCTCGAAGAGGCCGAGAAGCGCGATCACCGTCGCTTGGGGCGCGAGCTCGATCTCTTCCACCAGCAGGAAGAAGCCGCCGGCAGCGTTTTCTGGCACCCCAAAGGCTGGACGCTCTATCGCACGATCGAGAATTACATCCGCATGCGGCTCGCGTGCGCCGGCTATGTCGAGGTGCGGACACCGCAGCTCATCGACCGCAAGCTGTGGGAGGAATCCGGCCACTGGGAAAAATTCGGCGAGCACATGTTCACCGTCGAGAACGCCGACAAGGACACCGGCGTCAAGCGCGTGCTCGCGATCAAGCCGATGAACTGTCCTGGCCACGTGCAGATCTATCGTCAGCATCTGCATTCCTATCGCGAGCTGCCGCTGCGCATGGCCGAGTTCGGCGCCTGCCATCGCAACGAACCGTCCGGCGCGCTGCACGGCATCATGCGCGTGCGCGCCTTCACCCAGGACGACGCGCACATCTTCTGCACCGAAGACCAGATCACGGCCGAGAGCGTCGCCTTCTGCGATCTGCTGCGTTCGGTCTATCGCGATTTCGGCTTCGAGGACGTCTCGGTTAAATTTTCCGACCGGCCGGCGAAGCGCGCCGGCGACGACAAAGTCTGGGACAAGGCGGAGGCCGCGCTCAAAACTGCGGTCGAGGCGGCAAAGCTGCCCTACACGCTCAATCCCGGCGAAGGCGCGTTCTACGGGCCCAAGCTCGAATTCGTGCTGCGCGACGCCATCGGCCGCGACTGGCAATGCGGCACGCTGCAGGTGGATTTCGTCCTGCCCGAACGGCTCGACGCCAACTACATCGGCGAAGACGGTCAACGTCATCGGCCGGTGATGCTGCATCGCGCGATCCTGGGTTCGCTCGAACGCTTCATCGCCATCCTGATCGAGCAGCATGCCGGCCGGTTCCCGCTCTGGCTGGCGCCGGTGCAGGCGGTGGTGGCGACGATTACCTCGGACGCCAATGCCTATGCCGGCATGGTGCTCGAGGCCTTAACCAGGGCGGGACTGCGGGCGACGGCCGACCTGCGCAACGAAAAGATCAACCTCAAGGTACGCGAGCACAGTCTCGCCAAAGTGCCGCTGCTACTGGTCGTGGGTGCCCGCGAAGCCGAAACCCAAAGCGTTGCGCTGCGCCGGTTGGGCGGAAAAGATCAGGAAATCCTTGCGCTGGGCGAAGCCATCGCTAGATTGAAAGGCGAGGCAGCCGTGCCATCCGCGGCGCCCACTTCTTAGGCAAGCAAGGAGCGTGTTGGAGGTGTTTCATACCGCCTAGACTACCCCCCGCCGTTGCGCATCGAGGGGCCGCGCATGATGGTCCTCGCGTCAACGACGAGATCGCCGCGGCGCGTCTGCGCCTCGTCGACGAACGTGGCAACATGGTGGGCGTCGTCACCCGACACGAAGCCCTGACCCGCGCCCAAGAAGCCGGCCTCGATCTGGTCGAGGTCGCACCGCAAGCCAACCCGCCGGTCTGCAAGATCCTCGACTTCGGCAAATTCAAGTACGAGGAGCAGAAACGCAAAAGCGAAGCGCGCAAGAAACAGAAGGTCATCGACGTCAAGGAGATCAAGCTCCGGCCGGGCATCGACGACCACGATTACGACGTCAAGATGCGCCAGATGCTCAAATTCATCGAAGAAGGCGACAAGGTGAAAGTCGTCATGCGTTTCCGCGGCCGCGAGATGGCGCACCAGGAGCTCGGCATGGGCGTGCTGATGCGGGTCAAAGACGGCCTCGACAAGGTCGCCAAGATCGAGCAGTCGCCGCGCACCGAAGGCCGCCAGATGACGATGGTGATGTCGCCCAAATAGGGCGCAAACCGGGGCGGCGGGCTTGTCGGCGCGCCGCGTCCCGGCCGCTTGCCATTCCACCCTTCGGACTGTATAACCCGCGCCGAACCGGGCGGCGGGCTTGCGGGCATGCCTTGACCGCCTTTTTCTGCAAAACGAACCCAATTCGGAAAGGCAATCAAATGCCCAAGCTCAAGACCAAATCCGGGGCGAAAAAGCGCTTCGGCCGCACTGCCTCGGGCAAGATCAAGGCGGCCAACGCGCACAAGCGCCATCTCCTCATCAACAAGTCGAAGCGCGGCAAGCGCAACGCCAAGGGCACGGTCACGCTCCAGCCGGGCGACGCCAAGCTGGTGATGACTTACATGCCTTATATGAGGGGCTAGGAGCGCGCCATGGCACACGTCAAACGCGGCGTCACTGGCCGCGCCCGTCACAAAAAGGTACTCGGCCTGGCCAAGGGCTACCGCGGCCGCGCCAAGTCGTCGTTCCGCATTGCGATCGAGAAAGTCGAAAAGGGTCTGCGCTACGCCTATCGCGACCGCCGGGCGAAGAAGCGCAATTTCCGCGCGCTGTGGATCCAGCGCATCAACGCGGGCGCGCGCGAAGAAGGCCTGACCTACTCGCAGTTCATGAACGGCCTGCGGCTCGCCGGCGTCACGCTCGACCGCAAGATGCTGGCCGACATCGCCATGCGCGAGCCGGCCGCGTTCAAGGCCATCGTTGCCCAGGCGCGCGACGCCCTGCCCAAAGCCTAGGCTGCCGCGCCGGGCTCTGCGTAATATGCCGGACCGGATCGTCCCGGCGGCGAGCGCGGGCCGGTCGGCGTCTTCTGCCTGAGGAGCGTGCACGCGGCGATGGAAAGCCTCGACCACATCCGCGACGAGCTGTTGCGCCTGGTGAAAGGTGCGACCAGCCTCGAGGGGTTGGAGCAGGTCCGCGTCGGCTCGCTCGGCCGCAAGGGCCGGCTCACCGGCCTGTTGAAGGAACTCGGCGCGCTGGCGCCCGAAGCGCGCAAGGCGCGCGGCGCCGCACTCAACCAGCTCAAGGACGAGATCGAGGCGGCGCTTGCCGAAGCGCATGCGCGCCTGAACGACGCGGCGCTCAACGCGCGGCTGGCGCAGGAGCGCGTCGACGTGACGCTGCCGGTCGAGGCGACGCCCGCCGGTCGCATCCATCCGGTGAGCCAGACGACCGACGAGATCGTCGCGATCTTCGGCGCCATGGGCTTCGTCGTCGCCGAAGGCCCGCACATCGAGGACGATTTCCACAATTTCACCGCGCTTAACATTCCGCCCGAGCATCCGGCGCGGCAGGAACAGGACACGTTCTATCTGGCGGCGACGGCGGCCGACGGCAGCCGCAAGGTGCTGCGCACCCACACCTCGCCGGTGCAGATCCGCACGATGCTGAAGCAGAAGCCGCCGATCCGCATCATCGTGCCCGGCCGCACCTTCCGCTCGGATCACGACGCGACGCACTCGCCGATGTTCCATCAGGTCGAAGGCCTGATCATCGACCGTGCCACGCACATGGGCCATCTCAAGGGCTGCCTGATCGATTTCTGCCGCGCCTATTTCGGCATGGCCGACCTGCCGGTGCGCTTCCGGCCGAGCTATTTCCCGTTCACCGAGCCGTCGGCCGAGGTCGATATCGGCTGCTCGCGCGAAGGCGGCGGCCTCAAGATCGGTGCCGGTGCTGACTGGCTCGAGATTTTGGGCTGCGGCATGGTCCACCCCAAGGTGCTGCGCAACTGCAACATCGATCCCGACGCGTACCAGGGTTTCGCCTTCGGCATGGGGATCGAGCGCATCGCGATGCTGAAATACGGCATCCCCGATCTGCGCACCTTCTACGACAGCGATCTGCGCTGGCTCCGGCACTACGGCTTCGTGCCGCTGGACGTGCCGACGCTCGCCGGGGGCCTGGCGCGATGAAGACGACGCTCGCTTGGCTCAAGGCGCATCTCGAAACCGACGCCGCGCTCGACGCGATCGTCGCCAAGCTGGTTATGCTCGGTCTCGAGGTCGAAAGCGTTGTCGACCGCAGCAAGCCGCTCGCGCCGTTCGTCGTCGCGCGCGTGCTCGAGGCGAAGCCGCATCCCGATGCCGACAAGTTGAAGCTCTGCCTGGTCGACACCGGCAAAGCCAAGGTCGAGGTGGTGTGCGGCGCGCCCAACGCGCGCGCTGGCCTGCTCGGCGTGTTCGCGCCGCCGGGCGCGGTGATTCCGCGCTCCGGTCAGGCGCTCAAGGCAAGCAAGATCCGCGGCGTGGTGTCGAACGGCATGCTGTGCTCGGGCTACGAGCTCATGCTGTCGGAAGATCACACGGGCATCATTGAGTTAGCCGACGGCCCGCGTCCCGGCGACAGCTTCGTCAAGGCGGCGGGTCTCGGCGATCCGGTGCTCGACGTCAAGGTGACGCCTAATCGCGCCGATTGCCTGAGCGTGCGCGGCCTCGCCCGCGACTTGGCCGCCGCCGGCGTTGGCAAGCTCGCGCCGCTCGATACGGCGCCGGTCGCCGGCACCTTCCCGTGCCCGATTGCCGTTCATCTCGCCGGTCCGGACGACAAGGCATGTCCGCTGTTCCTCGGCCGCGTGGTGCGCGGTCTCAAGAACGGGCCGAGCCCGGCGTGGCTGCAAGAGCGGCTGACGTCGATCGGCTTGCGGCCGATTTCGGCCCTGGTCGACATCACCAATTTGCTGACCTTCGATCTCGGCCGGCCGCTGCATGTTTTCGATGCCGATAAACTCAAGGGCGATCTCGCGGTGCGCGGCGCCCGCGCGGGCGAAACCCTGGCGGCGCTCAACGGCAAGAGCTACGCGCTCGAACCCGACATGACGGTGATCGCCGACGCCAGCGGCGTGCTCAGCCTCGGCGGCGTCATCGGCGGCGAATCGTCCGGTTGTACCGCGACCACGACGAATGTCTTCATCGAAGCGGCGTTGTTTGACCCTGTACGAACCGCAGCAACGGGTCGCAAACTCAACCTGCAAAGCGATGCGCGCTATCGCTTCGAGCGTGGGCTCGATCCCGAATTCGTCCGGCCGGGTCTCGAAATCGCGACGCGCCTTATCCTCGAACTGTGCGGCGGCGCGGTCTCGGAGGTCGGCGTCGCTGGGGCGGTGCCGTCCTGGCGGCGCACCATCCGTTTCCGGCCCGATCGCGTGCGCAGCCTTGGCGGCGTCGAAGTCGCCGCCGGCGAACAGCGCCGCATCCTGCAGGCGCTCGGTTGCGCCGTGCGCGAAAGCGGCGATCATTTCGACGTCGAGCCGCCATCGTGGCGCGCCGACATCGAAGGCGAGGCCTGCCTGGTCGAAGAGGTACTGCGCATCCATGGCTACGACGCGATTCCAGCGGTGTCGTTGCCGCGCGACGGCGCCGTGCCGCCGCCGGCGCTGAACCCGGCGCAACGCCGCGCCGGCATGGTCCGGCGCACGCTGGCGGCGCATGGCCTGGTCGAAGCGGCGAGCTTCTCGTTCCTCGCGCTCAAGGATGCCGCGCTGTTCGGCGGCGGCGCGGCGAATCTGATGCTGCTCAATCCGATCAGCGCCGATCTCGACGCGATGCGACCGTCGATCCTGCCCAATCTGCTCGCCGCCGCGCGGCGCAACGCCGATCGCGGCCTCGCCGACGTCGCGCTGTTCGAGCTCGGACCGCAGTATCGCGACGACACCGAAAACGGCCAGGACCTGGTCGCCGCCGGCATCCGTGCCGGCGCCGTTCGGCGCAAGGCGTGGAACGAACCCGCGCGTACTGCAAGCGCGTTCGACGCCAAGGAAGACGCGCTCGTCGCCTTGGCCGCCGCCGGCGTGGCATCCGACGCGATGCAGCTCGAAGCATCGGCGCCGGATTGGTATCACCCCGGCCGCTCCGGCACGCTGCGCCAGGGGCCCAAGGTCCTCGCAACGTTCGGCGAAATCCATCCGGGCGTGCTGCGGTCGATGGCGGTGGAGGGTCCGGTCGCCGGCTTCGAAGTCTTTCTCGACGCGGTGCCGGAGCCGCGCGCCAAAGGCACGGCGCGGCCGTTGCTCAAACTGTCGCCGTTCCAGCCGGTGAGCCGCGACTTCGCCTTCGTCGTCGATGC
>JAGXBG010000102.1 GCA_018971215.1 Alphaproteobacteria bacterium | reverse complement strand
GTCGGGTCGAGCACGGTGATCGCGAGCAGCATGTCGACGTCGCGGCCGTTCTGCGCCATCGGCAGGATCAACCGCTCGATCGTTTTGTGTTTGTCATCGATGACGTAGACCGGCGGGCCGCGATAGAACGCCATCTGCGCCTGTTCGGCTACGGCAACGAATTGCGGATACGCAGTCGATTGACGAAAGCGCGGATGGATGTCGTCGTACCATCGTCCGGTCGGGTTCGAGCCGGCGGCGTCGACGTGCGCGGTGCCGACCAGCCGGTATTTGAATCGCAACGGCTTGCGCTGCACGTCGACCAGCCAGATCCATTGCAAGAGCCGCGGAATGTCGGTCGGACGGAAGTTGTGGCGGCCGGGAAGCAGGCCGGGCGACGGCGCGATCGATTGCCAATAGCGGTAAAGATCGCCGATCCGCTTGTCGCAGGGCGGCAAGTCTGCGCCAGGCGTGAGCAACGTCAAGACGTCGTCGGCCATTCCTGTCCCCGCCGTGACGGCGTGCTTTCGCCAGTGTCGGTGCTGGCCATGGCGCGAAAGCCCGCCGGTTAGAGAATGGCGCGGCGCGTCGTCGGCAACGGCACGAAGCCGACATGTGCCGCGAGTTGCGCCGGATTGGCGATCGTCAGGCTGCCGCCGCTGACGTCGGCCAGCCCATGCGCTCGCAGCGCGCGCAGGGCCCGCATCGCGTGGACTTTTGACAACCCCACGGCGTCCGCAATGTCGGCGCGCCGCAGCGGGAACGCGCAACGCGTCTCGTCCGCCATGCCGCGCCGGCGCAGCCGCTCGAAGGTTTCGACCAGGAAGTATCCGACGCGCTCCTCGCCGTTGAGGCGTCCGAGCATGGTCAGCCGCGCGTCCGCCCGGCGCTCATTTTCGAGCTGCGTACGCAGCAGGTCGGCGGCGAATGTCGGCGAATTCTCGAGCAGGGCGACTACTTGCTTGCCGTCGAGCACGCACAACGCGGCCGTCGTCAGCGCGTGCACCGAATGCGTGCCGGCGCCGAGCAGGACTGAATCGAGCGCGATCGCCTCACCCGGCAGGACCACGTCCAGAATCTGGCGCGCGCCGGATTTGAGTTCATGAGAGCGCGCCGCCCAGCCGTCGAACAGCGTATAGCAAATCCGCACGCGCTCGCCGCTGCGCACGATGTCGGTGCCGGCGGCGACGACAAGGTGTTGCTGCTTCATCGCCGCAACCGCCGCCAGCTCGCCGGGGCTGAACGGCCGGAACAGGCGCTTCCGGCGCAGCATGCAGTCGGCGCAACGCACGCCCGTCGCATGCGCGTCGCTGCGGCGCATGGTCGTTTCCCGCGTGTCGCTCAGGGCCGGCCTTCCTTGCGGCGGCCGATGGCGCGAACCCCCACGCCGATCCTTCGGCCGCAACGTCGCTGACTATACTGTGTAAGGAATATTACACAACTAGCCGCGACGGCGCGTGTGTCGTGTGCGTGCCGGCCGCGTCAAAATGTCGTCGAGCGCGCCGCGTACGATTGCATAGCATTCGCATGCGGCGTCCTCGAGGCCGTCGCGGTCTGCGATGGTGACGGCGCCGCGGCTGTACCGGATCAGCCCGCCGTGCTGCAGCGATCGCGCGACCAGCGTCACGCTCGGCCGCTGAATGCCGAGGGCATCGGCCAGGAACTGATGTGTGAGCCCAAACGTGTCGGTGCCGGCGCGGTCGTGGGCCATCAGCAGCCAGCGGGCGCAACGCTGGCGGACGCTGTGCAGCCCGTTGCAGGCGACCGATTGCAGCACCTGCACGAGGAAAAAACGTACGTAGCCGAGCAGCAAACGGCGCACCGCCGGATTGCGATGCATCATGTCGAGCAGCGGCGCGATCTGCAGGCGCGACGCCGATCCGCCGACCTGCACCAGCACCCGTTGGCTGCTGGTCGTGCCGCCGAGCAGCGCCGTGAATCCGACGAAGCCTTCGGCGCCGATCGTCGCGGTTTGAGTCACGCCATGGTGCAGCGCCGCCATCAGGCAGATGACGCCGACGTGCGGAAAATAGGCATAGCGCAGCCGCGCGCCCGCATCGGCCAGGATCGTTCGCGGCCGCAGGGGCACGATCTCCATGTGGGGCATCAGCCGCGCAAGCTCGGCCGCCGGCATCGCCGCGAGCAACCAGTTGGCGCGGTGCCGATCCTTCTCTGGCACGACGCGCGGTCCGGTTGTCACGGCCCGCGGCGCCGTCCGCGATCGGCCCGCGCCGGCCGCCGCGCGCGAATATCGGCTTCCCACCGTCAAGTGAACGTCCCCACCACCGTCCTGCGGTATCATTTGATACCACACGCCAAAGTCGTATCACTTGGCCGCGCGGGTTGTTAAGCGCTTTTCGCCAACGGCGCCCGACGCCACACTGAGGCAATGCAGATCCGACCGGCAGCCGCGCACGACGACGACGCGATCTGGCGCATCATCGGCCCGGTGATTGCCGCTGGCGAAACCTATGCGCTGCCGCGCGAATGGAGCCGAGACGAGGCGCTGGCCTATTGGCGTGCGCCCGGACACGAGGTCTTCGTCGCCGAAGACAACGACGCGATCATCGGCACCTATTATTTGCAGGCGAATCAGCGCGGCGGCGGCGCGCACGTCGCCAATTGCGGCTACATAACCGCTGGCGAAGCTGTCGGCCGCGGCGTCGCCCGTGCCATGTGCGTGCATTCGCTCGAAGTGGCGCGGGCGTGCGGTTTTCGCGCCATGCAGTTCAACTTCGTCGTCGTCACCAACGAGCGCGCCATCCAATTGTGGGAACGCTGCGGTTTCGCCACCGTCGGACGGCTACCCAACGCCTTCCGCCATCCGCGTCTCGGCTTGGTTGACGCCCTCGTGATGTACCGGACGCTGTGAAGGCGCGAGAGCTTCGCACCACGAAGGCACGAAGAATACGAAACACGTTGTTGCGACCGCCGGTGCGGCGCGAAGCAATCCAGGCGCTTCTGGATCGCTTCGTCCCGCGCCGTTTCGTGTGCGACCTTCGCGATGACGTACGGGAAGATGCTCCTTCCTCCGTGTTCTCCATGTCTCTGTGGTCCAGCGTTTAAAGCGCCTGCTGACTCCGTCTTTGCCGGGCGCTACAGTTCGTGCGCACGGGGGAAATGCGAGGCATGCGATGGCGATCGATCTGGCCAAGGTCGAAGAGCTTAAACGGCGTTACGTCAAGCCCAAGGGTCTGCCGTTCAAGATCGGCAAGCTCGGCCACATCGTCATCAACTGCGCCGATCTCGAACGCTCGCTCAAATTCTATACCGAGATCATGGGTTTCGAGGTTTCCGACATCTATCCCGCCGACATGGCGCCGGGCGGTATGGCGTTCCTGCGTTGCGGGCCGGACCACCATTCTTTGGCTCTGGTCGGGTCGATGGGAAAGGACAAGCCCAACGATAATTTCGAGCTCAACCACATCGCCTTCGAAGTCGCGACCTTGGACGAGGTGCTGGCGGCGCGCGCCCATCTTGAACAGCACAAGATCCCGATCGATTTCGAAGGCCGCCGCCGCGCCGGCGTGCAGATCGCGGTCGAATTCCGCGATCCCGACAACCACCGGCTCGAAATCTTCTGGGGCCTGGATCAGCTCGCGCCCGGGCAAAAGGCGCGATCGCGCGACGAATGGAAATGGGCGCATTCGCTCGAAGAGGCGATCCAGAATCCGGTGAAGGGCCAGGATACGCGGCTCAAGAACCCGACGCTGATGCGCAAGCTTTCGGCCAAGGCGATCCAGCGCCGGAAGGAACACTCGCTCGAGACCCAGGGCAAGAAGCTGGGCAAGTGACCGGCGTTTGAATCCTCGCCCCGCTTGCCGGGAGAGCGAAGGGTTGCGCGAAGGGCAACGGCACCGACCCGCCCGGTCCTGGCGTGGTCGGCCAAAGAGTCTGCGGCGAGTCCGGGACTCGGCCCTTGCGCCGTCGCGGACCAAAGCGCATGGATGATCAAGCTCGTACGAATGGTTAGTCGTGTGAACCAATTCGCCTCATCCGGAACCACGAACCAGGGAGGACATGAAATGGCTGGGAAGCTTGAGCGTAAGCACCTCGACAAGCCCGATGAAACGCGCGCCTTCAAGGACGGCAAGGGAAAGCTCGACGTCGTCACCGTCGGCAGTCACACCGTCGGCCGCGGCGTGTTCGAGCCCGGCTGGCGCTGGTCCCTGCACGTCAAGCCGATTGCCGGAACGCCCTCGTGCCAGAACGAACACACCGGCTATGTCCTGGAAGGCAAAATGGTGGTGAAGATGGACGACGGCGCCGAGGTCGAATACCGCGCCGGCGACGCGTTCCACATGCCGCCCGGCCACGATGCCTGGATCGTCGGCGACAAGCGCTGCGTCCTGATCGACTTCACCGGCGTCGCGAAATACGCCAAGCCCGCCTGATCGCCCGGCGGACTCCGCCGCCGAACGCTCGCGGTCCGCAGCGTTATTGCGGCTTCGTGCCGAGCAGCGTGTCCAGGGCCTCGGCCGGCAACTGCGTGAAATCTCGGGGCGGGACGAACAGCGCCGCGTCCTGCGGCGTCTCCTTGACCCCGTGCAAAACCATGGCAACGGTCGTGCGATGGCCCTGGCGCGCGGTCACGCTGCCTTGCAGCTTCATCAGCACGCCGCGCCGGCTGAACCAGGCGAAGCCGTCGGCCACCGAGCCGTCGCTCGCCTGCGTGTGGATCGCATATTTGGTGGTCTCGATGCCATCCACGACATCGTCGCCGACGCGCGTTTTCTTCAGCGTCGGGCTGGCCAGCACGACCATCATCGGCGGAAACGGAAACGCGACGAAGCTTTTGAGCGCCGGAACGACGAGCCATCCCTTGTCGTTATTGCCGTCGAGGATGAACGCGTCGGCCATGCCGAACAGATGTTCCTCCTGCTGCTCCTTGCCGGCGATGTGATGGACGGTCCCGACATAGGTTCGTCCGTCGACCGTCGTGGTGCGCGTCGCGCTGTAGGCGACGGGCGCATCGAGCAGCGATTCGGCCTGGCTTGCGCCGGCCGCGACCGACGCCCATGCCAGAACGGCGAGACCGCAGAGCTTGTGGAACGTGCTGCGCATTGTCCGTCCTTGCCTTCGCCGTCTTCGCTTATCGGGCCGAGGACTGGTTCAGCGCCACGGCCGCGCGGATGAGCATCTTGAAGGCGTTCCCATCGACTTCGTCGCCCTCATGGAGATCGATGGCGCGTCGGACGTTGCCTTCAAGGCTCGCGTTGAACAGGCCGGCAGGATCTTTGAGCGCGGCGCCCTTGGCGAAGGTCAGCTTCACGACGCTTTTGTACGTCTCGCCGGTGCAGATCATTCCATCGTGATACCAAACCGGAACGCCGCGCCATTTCCATTCCTCGACCATTTCGGGGTCCGCCTGCTTGATGAGTGCGCGGACATGGGCGAGCGTCTTGCCCCGCCAGTCGTCCAGTTCCTTGATCCGCGCGTCGATCAGCCGGGAAGGGGATGCGCCCTTGGTCGCGGATGTCTTTTTCATGGCGTTCGATTCATACACTGTCCCGGTCGCTTGGGCCGCAAACAAACGGTATTCGGTAGCAAACACGCCTGGGCCGTTTTGGTCGGCGTGAGCGTAATATGGCATCGCGCACGCGAGGATGCGGGAGCCTGAAATGGGAAAACAGATAACCGTCGCGCTTTACGTGTTGGCAATGATAGCCGTTATAGTCGGTGTAGATTTTTCGTTCTTCAGACACCGTTTCTGGGAACGACTGGTCGTAAACATCGGTATCGTCTTGGTGTTCACAGCTTTCTACCTGAGATTCTTCGGGCGTTCCTAGCCGCGCCGGCGAGCCTGACAAGCGGTATTCGGTAGCAAACACACCTAACCCGGATTTCGCCGGATTAAGTCGAACGCGCCTGGATTGGGTAGCGCCCTAATTTGAAAAGGCATTGGTGAGGCGCGTAAAGCGGCGCAACCGCCGCCACGAAAAAGCCCCGAGCCGTTCCTAGTCTCTTCGCCCATGGCTTCATCGCGGGTCGGCCGCATTCCGCATCGTCGGCAGAAACTCCAGCGCGAATGGCACGCCATCCGCCGCCGGCTCGAGCGCGGACGAAAGCGCCTGCGCCGGGCTTGGCGCAAGTTCGCCGCGCTGCCGCGCGTCGTGCGCATCGGGATTGTTGTCGCCGCGGCCCTCGCGGTTTTCTCGGCGGTGAATCTCGCCTATCACGTCGTCCGCAAGCCGACCGAATTGTTCTTTCCGCTGGGCGGCACGCTTGCCAAGACGCCGGAAAATGCATGGCGGGAATACGCCGATCTCTTCCGCCGCTATTCCACGAAGGATATCTCGCCCGAGCTGCTGGCGGCGCTGGCCGAGATCGAAAGCGACGGCAATCCCGTCGCGCGCACCTATTGGCGCTGGCGGTTCGCGTGGAACCCCTTCGGCATCTATGCGCCGGCCTCGACCTCTGTCGGCATGTACCAGATGACCGACGCCGCCTTCGCCGAGGCGCGGCGCTATTGCATCCGCGATCATGCCGTCACGGACGATTGCTGGTTCACCGTCCTCTATACGCGCGTGCTGCCGCACGACGCGATCGAGCTCGCTGCGGTGTACCTCGATCGCAAGGTCGCGGAAATCCGCGCCGCCCAGCCCGCGCTCTCGGCCAGCCCGCGGCAGATTCAGGATCTCGCCGCGATCGTCCAGCTTTGCGGCATCGTTCCGGCGACGAATTTCGCGCGCCGCCATTTCCGCCTGGCGGCCGGCGAGCGCTGCGGCGACGAGGCCGCCGCCACATATCTCGCGCGGGTCGACGCCATGAAGCGGCAGTTTCTAAAATTGGCGGCCGGGCGCTAGGTCGCCGCACGCCTCCGAAGCGTCATCAATCTGCAACAAAACGGTGACAAGCTTTGCGGACGTCGAGGCGCCCAGGGAGGATGCCAATGCGCGAACCGGCACTATTGCGAGAACAAGCCTTCGAGCTGCGTCGAGCGGCGCAGACAACGCGGGAAGCCGAAAGGCAACGCGTATTCCCGATCCTTGCCAATCAATGCGAGCAGGCGGCAACGGAAATTGAACGCGGTGCTGCCGCTGGCCAAGTGACCGGCACCGGCGCCGCGTAACCGCTCGCATGGCCCGCGCACCGGGCCGCCTGCGCCGCTGATCGGCGGCGGGTGCTTAGGAAAGTCATCATGTCCGATCGTGCGGACGACCTGAGGCTCCAAATCGAGGCGTACAATCGATTGCTCCGCGGCGCGCCTGCGTCGGTCGCGCAGTACTACCTCGAAACGATCCGGAAAATCGAAGCGGAGCTTGAAAAAATCCAGGAGCTGGAAAGGCACCAGGGTTAAGTCGTTGCCTCGCGCCAGGCTGGCGGCCGCCGGGCGCTAGGTCGTCGGATTACCGTTTGTCGCCGCCGCGCGCGCGTGCCGCGAGCCGCTTTTCCGCGCGGTATTTCAGCCATTCGCTCGAAATCGCGAACACGAAGAAAAATCCCAGGCCCGTCCAGAACGCCGGCTGCGCCATCGCCAGCAAGCCGTTCTGAACGCCGGTCAGGTAGTGCAGCCGCCCCCTGAATACATGCGGATAGACATAGGCGCCGAGCGGTGCGCTCGGCTGGAAAAGGCTCGCGACGTCGACGGCGAAAACGGCGACCGCGGCGATCAAGGCCACGACCAGCGCTAAGACCATCAGGCGCAACAGGAGGAACCGCCAGTTCTTGCGTGGATCTTGGTCGGGCACGTCGCTGTTCCTCCGGTGTCGTTGGCCGCTTCCCGCGTTGCGCGGCCGGCGCGCTTTTACACCCCTGCGAAAACGGGGTCATAGTATTTTTCTTCGACGCACGTTCCGGGTTGGAGAGATGACCGTCCAACCGCAAACCCAATCCCGCCTACGGCTTTGGCGGCGCCAGGACGAGCCCATATCGGGTCATCACCTCGGTCAGCTTCGCCGGGTTTGGTGCGCCGCCCGCGATGGCTTCCGCGACATCGCGAAAATATTGCGCGCCGATGTCCGGCGTCAGGATAATGAGCGCCCGGGCCGGTCTGTCATGCGGATTGCTGAAGGCGTGGACTGAACCGCGTGGGGTATACATACGGTCGCCGGGTTTCAGGTCACGCATCTCGTCATCGACCACATAGCGCAGCGTGCCTTCGAGGACATAGACGATCTCTTCGTTTCCGCTATGGCTGTGTGCCGGCGGAACCCGCGCGCCCGGTTGCACCGTCAGCTCGAACATGCCGACTCCGGCGCCCGTCACGGTTCCGTCCATGAGATAGCGGACTTCGAGTTGTCCAATTTTCACGACCGGCTGTTCTTGCGGTTGCATGCTTTAGCTCCCTCGGTTGCCGCCACGCGGACGAAGACCACGGATTTCAAGCCGACACCGGAACCCGGCATACGTCATTAAACCGGTCTGGCGGCAACCGCCACATGTTCTCATTTTGTTCTTGATCGGTCGATCGTGGGTGAGTTTGAAATTCCGGTCCCCATGGGCTTGCCACATTTGCGCGCCATATTGCCTGGATGGCAGTCTTTGACGTTAGAGGCCCTCTCTCATCGGCCGAATTTGAGTCCCTTCGGGACTTGTCCAAGGGACTTGGGTTTCATCGCATTCCCTTCCAGCATAGGACGAGGCTAGTTAGGCTCGGCTACGCTAAAGAGGCATTTGCAGGCCTTTTGATTACGGATTCTGGGCAAGCACGGGTGGCAAAGGGTAGCTAGTGGTCACAGCAGCGCCGCGATCAGCGGCCTGAGCGCCACCCGCACCGGCGTAATCGTCTGCGCCATCATCACCGCATAGCCGAGCGGCGGCAGCAGGAAGCTCGCCGGCAACGGCACCGGTCACGAATTGGGGTCAGAGAAGACTTTTTCCGTTCGCGCGCGCTACGACCGCGCGAACGCCACCAACGTCGCGAGTTCGTGGCGATCGGCCGCGCGCAACGCGGCGATGTAACGCTGCCGCAACTCGCCGGCGCTGTAGAGGCTGCCGCGTCCCCAGGTGAATCGTTCGCCGCCGAGCCGCAGGATCAGCAGGTCGGCGACTGAGCGTTAGCGCGCTGGCCGGCGGCGGGCGCGCTTTGCCTATCGTCGGTTGGCTAAGCGCTCCCTCTCGTCATGGCCGGGTC
>JAGXBG010000101.1 GCA_018971215.1 Alphaproteobacteria bacterium | reverse complement strand
GATGCTCGGTCTCGGCCGCCTCGGCGTCGGCGTGACCTTCCATCCGGTGGTGCGTGCCGCCGATTTTCCGTCGCGCAAGGCGCTGGCCGATCATTGCGCGGCCGTGATCGCCGCCGGATTATCGGCGGCTCTGGCGGGGCGCGAGGTTGTGGCGTCGCCTGCGCCGGCGATTCCGACGGCGCCGGCGCCGGCCTTGGCCGATGCGCTGCCGACACATTGAGGTGGGTGTGAAAAAACTGTTCGTTAAAACCTATGGCTGCCAGATGAACGTCTACGATTCGGACCGCATGGCCGAAACGCTGGCGCCATCGGGCTACGCGCCGGCGGATTCCCCGGCCGAGGCCGACATGATCCTGCTCAATACCTGCCATATTCGCGAGAAGGCGGCGGAAAAACTGTTCTCCGATCTTGGCCGGCTCGCGCCGTTGAAGGCGCGCAAACGGCGCCAGGGCGGCAAAATGGTCGTCGCGGTCGCCGGTTGCGTCGCCCAGGCCGAAGGCGCCGAGATTTTGCGCCGCGCCAAGACCGTCGACCTCGTCGTCGGTCCGCAAAGCTATCACCGGCTGCCGGCGCTGGTCGAAGCCGCCGAGAACGGCGATCGGCCGGTCGAAACCGAATTTCCCGCCGAATCGAAATTCGACCGACTGCCGGATCGCGGCCGCGCCAGCGTCAGCGCCTTTCTTTCGATACAGGAGGGCTGCGACAAGTTCTGCACCTTCTGCGTCGTGCCCTATACCCGGGGGGCCGAGTTTTCGCGCCCGGTGCGGGCGGTGCTGGACGAGGCCAAGGACCTCGTTGTGCACGGCGCGCGCGAGCTGACGCTGTTGGGCCAGAACGTCAATGCCTATCACGGCGCGGCGGTTGACGGCGGCGTCTGGGGTCTCGGCCCGCTGATGCACGCGCTCGGCAAAATCCCGGGGCTATTGCGCCTGCGTTACACCACCTCGCATCCGGCCGATGTAGATGACGAACTCATCGCCGCGCACCGCGACGAACCGAAGCTGATGCCGTTCCTGCATCTGCCGGTGCAGTCGGGCTCGGACCGCGTGCTGCAGGACATGAACCGGCGGCATCGCGCCGACGACTACCGCCGCATCGTCGACCGCTTGCGTGCGGCGCGGCCAGATATCGCCCTGTCGTCGGATTTCATCGTCGGCTTTCCCGGCGAAAGCGACGACGATTTCGCCGCGACGCTGGCGCTGGTCCGTGGCGTCGGCTTCGCTCAGGCGTTCTCGTTCAAATACAGTGCGCGGCCCGGCACGCCGGCGGCGGTGCGCGACGACCAGGTGCCGGAGCCCGTGAAAGTCGAACGCCTCGCCGCGTTGCAAGCTTTGCTCGGCGAACAGCAAACCCGCTTCAACGCCGGCTTCGCCGGCCGCACGGTCGATGTGCTGTTCGAAAAACGCGGTCGCCATCCCGGCCAGCTCGCCGGACGCAGCCCGTGGCTGCAACCGGTCCACGCCGCAGCGCCGGATGCACTCTTGGGTTCGGTCGCCACGGTGCGCGTCGCGATGGTTGAGCCCAACAGCCTGGCCGGCGCGTTACCGGAGGCCGCCGCTTGACCCCGCGCGATGCCGCGCGCGACGCCGAGGCGCGCTTCAATCTCCAGTTCGCCGACAACGCCCTGTTGCCGCAGCTCTTCGGCGAGCACGACAAGCATCTCGAGCGCATCGAACGCGCGCTCAGTGTCGCGCTGGTGTCGCGGGGTAATCGGTTGGCGATCTCGGGCTCGGAGCAAGCCGCCGATATCGCTCGGACCGCGCTCCTGGCGCTCTACGAGCGGCTGAAGCGTGGCGAGGAGATCGACGCCCACGCCGTCGACGCCGCCTTGCGCATGGCGCAGCATCGCGGCGCCAATCGCGGCGAATTGTCAGGCGAAGGCGAGGAAATCCGCACCCGCAAGCGCCGCATCACGCCGCGCGGCCCGGCGCAGGCCGCCTATATCAAGGCGCTGCGCACGCACGAGCTGGTCTTCGGCCTCGGCCCCGCCGGCACCGGCAAGACCTATCTCGCCGTCGCCATGGCGGTCGATCTGTTGATGGCCGGCAAAGTCGATCGCATCGTGCTGTCGCGGCCGGCGGTCGAGGCCGGCGAGCGTCTCGGCTTCCTGCCGGGCGATCTGCGCGAAAAAGTCGATCCCTATCTGCGGCCGCTCTACGACGCGCTGCACGACATGATCCCCGGCGAGCAAGTGATGAAGCGCCTGTCGCTCGGCGACATCGAGATCGCACCGCTCGCCTTCATGCGCGGCCGCACGCTGGCGAACGCCTTCGTCATCCTCGACGAGGCGCAGAACACGACGCCGGTGCAGATGAAGATGTTCCTGACGCGGCTTGGCGAAAATGCCCGGATGGCCATCACCGGCGATCTATCGCAGATCGATCTGCCCAAGGGCACGCGCTCGGGCCTGACCGATGCGGTCGAAACCCTGGCCGGCGTTGACGGCATCGCCATGATCCATTTCACCGAGGCGGACGTGGTCCGTCATCCGCTGGTGTCGCGCATCGTTGCCGCCTACGACCAGCACGATCAGCGCGCCAAACGCCCAAAGAGCGATGAACGCGGCGCGTAAAAAAAAGCCGGCCACCATCGACGTCATCGAACGGGCTGCCGTCTGGCGACGCGCCTTGCCTGATGCGCCGGAAATCTGCCGCACCGCCGCCGTCGCCGCGCTGGCGCGGGGCGCCGCGGGCGTGGCCGGCGCCGAGCTGTCGATCGTGCTCGCCGACGACGATCTCGTCGCCAAACTCAACCGGACGTACCGGGGCATTGCCAAGCCCACGAACGTGCTGTCGTTCGCCAGCGCCGAACCGGCGCGGCGGCGCGCGCCGCTCCGGCTTTTGGGTGACGTCGTCGTCGCCCACGGCACGATCGCGCGCGAGGCGCGCGCCCAGGGCAAGACGCTGACCGACCATCTGACGCATCTCGTCGTCCACGGCGTGCTGCATCTGTTGGGCTTCGATCACGAGCGTACGGCCGAAGCGCGGCGCATGGAGGCGCTCGAAGTGGCGATCCTCGCACGCCTCGGCGTCGCCGATCCCTATCGCACGCGCGAGGCGGCGCATGGTTGACGCGCCAGCGCGGCGTGGTGGCCTGCGCGGCTGGCTCCGGCGGCTGCGGGGCGACGGCGACGAGCCGCCGGCGAGCCTGCGCGACGAGCTCGAAGAGCTGATCGAGGAGCACGGCGAGGCCGAGCCGATCGACCCCGAGGAGCGCGCGCTTCTCACCAACATCCTGCGGCTGCACGAGGTCGCCGCCGCCGACATCATGGTGCCGCGTCTCGACATCGTCGCCTTGCCGGTCGACATGCCGTTCGCCGAAGCCGCGAAGCAGATGGCCGAACACGGCCATTCGCGCTTGCCGCTCTATCGCGAGACGCTCGACGACGTAGTCGGCGTGCTGCACATCAAGGATTTGCTGCCGCACGTCGCAGCGGGAACGCCGGTGGCGCTCGACAAGATTGCGCGCAAGGCGTTGTTCGCGGCGCCAACGCTGCCGGTGCTCGAATTACTGAAGCAGATGCGCGCGTCGCGCCTCCATCTGGCGCTGGTGGTCGACGAGTTCGGCGGCGTCGACGGCCTGATCACGATCGAGGACGTGATCGAAGAGATCGTCGGCGAGATCGAGGACGAGCACGACGAGATCGCCCGGCCGCGCGTCGTGGCGCGGCCCGACGGCACCTTGATCGCCGATGCGCGCGCGCCGCTGTCCGAGCTTGCGGCGCGCGTCAAAACGCCGTTGCTGCCGCCGGGTCGCGCCGAGGGCATCGACACGCTCGGCGGACTGGTCTTCGCGCTCGCCGGCCGCGTGCCCGGCCGCGGCGAAGTGATCCAGCATCCCGCCGGATTTTCGCTCGAAGTGCTCGAAGCCGACCCGCGCCGCGTCAGGCGCTTGCGCATCAAGGGGCTGCCGACCGAGACTGGTCCGCATGGTTGATACGCGCGCGCCGGCTTTGTGGCGTGGCGCCGCCGCCGCCGGAAGCTTGCAGCGTTGGGCGCTGCGCGCCGTCGCACTGGCCGGTTGGCGCCGATACGGCCTGGCGGCACTGTTGGGCGCGCTCGCGGCGGCGGCGCTGCCGCCGGTCGACCTGACGCCGGTGTTGCTGGTGTCGTTCGGCGGCTTGGCGTGGCTCGCGGACGGCAATCGCGACGGACGACAGGCCTTCGCATTGGGATGGAGCTTCGGCGCCGGCTATTTCGCCGCCGGCCTTTATTGGATCGGCGTCGCGCTCACCGTCGACTGGGCGCAGTTCTGGTGGCTGTTCCCGATCGCCGAGGTCGCGATCCCGGCCGGCCTCGCGATCTTCACCGGCCTGGCGCTGTGGCTCAGCGATCTGGCGGCGCGTCAGCTTCGCCTGTCCGGCACCGGCCGCGCCTGCGCGCTGGCCGTATCGTGGGCGGTCTTCGAATATCTGCGCGGCCACGTGCTGACGGGTTTTCCCTGGAACCTGGTTGGCTATGCATGGTCGGGCGGGTTTCCGGGCTCGACCGCGATGCTGCAGATCGTGTCCGTGGTGGGCATCTACGGTTTGAGTTTTCTCACCGTGCTGATGGCGGTGCTGCCGGCGCGGCTGGGCGCGCCAGCGGGCGCGCGGCTGGCGCCGGCGATCGCGGCGGCCGTGCTGATCGCCGGCACGGCGGGTTTCGGTGTCTGGCGGCTCGCGGCGCATCCGCGCGCCGATCTGCCCGGCGTGACCTTGCGGCTGGTCCAGCCGTCGATCCCCCAAACACTGTTCAACGATCCGCAATCGCTGGTCGCCGATTTCCACCGGCTGCTCGGCCTCACTCTGGCGCCGGGCTTCGACAAGGTGTCGGCGGTAATCTGGGCGGAGAGCATGGGGCCACCGTTGCTGCAACGCGACGCCGACGCGCGCGAAGCGCTGGCCCAAGCCGCGCCGCCCGACGGCTTGGTCATCGCCGGAACTTTGCGCAGCGATCCGCCGCCGGCGCCGATGGCGCATTACTGGAACAGCCTCGCCGTCGTCGACCGCGCCGGCCGTATCCTGGCGACTTACGACAAGCATCATCTGGTGCCCTTTGGCGAATACGTCCCCTTCCGCGGCATCCTGCCGATGAACAAGATCACGCCCGGCACCGTCGATTTCTCGGCCGGACCGGGACCGCGCACGCTCGACCTGCCGAACCTACCGCCGGTTAGTCCGTTGATCTGTTATGAGGCGATCTTTCCCGAGCAGGTGGTGGCGCCTGGCGCGCGGCCGCAATGGCTGCTCAATATCACCAATGACGCGTGGTACGGCTTCACCTCGGGTCCGTTCCAGCACTTCGCGATCGCCCGGCTGCGTGCGGTCGAGCAGGGACTGCCGCTGGTGCGCGACGGCAACAACGGGATTTCGGCGGTCATCGACCCGGTCGGCCGCGTTGTCGCCCGCCTCGGACTTGACGACGTCGGCATACTCGATGCGCCGTTGCCGCGGGCGCTGGCGCCGACGCTCTATGCGCGCTTCGGCGACGCCGGATTTGTCGTTTTGTTGTTGGTCGGCATGGTTGCCGTGGCCGGTGCGACCGTACTCGAGCGGCGCGGAACGCGACCGCCACGTTGAGCGCATCGCTGCGTTCGGTGTTGCTGGCGGACCGGTTGACCGCATACCAGTGCATGTGATTACTCTCTGATGCCCAGAGACCGCGTACAGGCGTCGATGACACCGAATCCCGGCGGAAGCCGCAGCCGTCGCGGCAAATCCGGACACCCGAATCCGATCGACGTGCATGTCGGTGCACGCGTTCGGCTGCGCCGTACGCTGCTTGGCATGAGCCAGGAAAAGCTTGGCCACGCGATCGGCCTCACCTTCCAACAGGTGCAGAAATACGAACGCGGCACCAACCGCATCGGCGCCAGCCGGCTGCACGAGCTGGCCCAGGTGCTCGATGTCCCGGTGGCGTTCTTTTTCGAGGATCTGAACCTGCCGGACGGCACCCCGATCGGCGCCGATGGGGCGGTCAAGCCGCCCAAGGGTCTAAGCGAACCGGCCGACGTATTCTACGGCAACGAGCCGATCATGCGGCGCGAGACGCTCGAGCTGGTGCGCGCCTATCTCCGCATCACCGACCCGCAGTTGCGCCGGCGCGTTTTCGAGCTCGCCAAAGCGATCGCCAACGCCTATACGCCGGCGGCGCCACGGTCGCGCTGACGGCGCTTGCCAAGCGCCGTCGCCGCCGCGAATCTCTCCGTTGATGATCGCCGATACCGGAACCGACACGCGCCGGCGGATTTACGGCCGCCGCCGCGGCCGCAAGCTGCGCGCAGGCCGGCGCGCCTTGATGGACACGCTGCTGCCGCGCGTGCGCATCGTTCTGCCGCCAACCGGAACCGTCGATCCGCGCGCGCTGGTTCCCGATGCGACGGACGTCTGGCTCGAAATCGGCTTCGGCGCGGGCGAGCATCTGGCGGCGCAGGCGCGCGCCCATCCGGATGTCGCGCTGCTCGGCGCCGAAGTCTTCGAGAACGGCATCGCCAAGCTGCTGGCGGCGATCGACCGCGACCGTCTGGCGAACGTCCGCCTGTTCGTCGACGATGCGCGGCTGCTGCTGGCGTGCCTGCCCGACCGTTGCCTGGGCCGCGCCTTCATCCTGTTTCCCGATCCCTGGCCCAAGGAGCGCCATAAGAAGCGCCGCATCGTCGCAGCCGAGACGCTCGATCAACTGGCACGGATCCTGCGCCCAGGCGCCGAACTGCGGCTCGCCACCGACGACGCCGACTATGCGGATTGGATCGCCGCCGCGCTCGCCGCCTATCCCGCATTCATCGCGCTATCGCGCGCCGAGGGCGCTTGGCCGGACCGTCCGGCGGATTGGCCGGCGACCCGCTACGAGGAAAAAGCGGTCGCCGCCGGCCGTACGCCGCGGTTTTTCCGCTTGGCGCGGCGCCGCTGAGGCGTCCGCCAGCCTTGCGCAAGCGGCGGAATTCCCTATATAAAGGGCGCAATCAACAACAAGAGTCCCATAGCCTCGGCCTATTAGCCGGGGAGATCGAACGGTGGGCCGCGCGGCCCACTTTTTATTTCTGGCGCAGGAGTTTCGGCGTTGATCGACGCCAAAGGCATCGAGGCCCTCATCGTCCCGTCGCTCGAAGCGATGGGGTATCGCATCGTGCGCGCCGTGTTCACCGGCGGCCGGCGGGCGACCTTGCAGGTGATGGCCGAACGCGCCGACGACGCGGCGATGTCGGTCGACGATTGCTCGTTGGTGAGCCAGACCGTCTCGGCGCTGCTCGATGTCGCCGATCCGATCGCCGAATCGTACCAGCTCGAAGTCAGCTCGCCGGGCATCGACCGGCCGCTGTTCCGGCCCGAGGACTATGAGCGCTTCGCCGGCTTCGAGGCCAAGCTCGAATTGCACCAGCCGCTCGACGGCCGCCGCCGCTTCCGCGGCCGGCTGCTGGGACTCGACGGCGATGCCGTGAAAGTGAATCTGGGCGCCGAGATCGTGCGCCTGCCGTTCGCGGGCATCGCCCGCGCCAAACTCGTCCTGACCGACGAGCTCATCGCCGCTACGCGTCCGAAGGCGCGCAGCGAAGCCATCTGAGGACATCGACCATGGCCGTACAGACCAGCGCCTATCCCCGCCTCGAACTACTCCAGGTCGCCGAGACCGTCGCGCGCGACAAGGGCATCGATCGCGATGAGGTGCTCCAGGCGATGGAGCAGGCGATTCAGAAGGCGGGTCGCTCGAAGTACGGCCAGGAATACGACATTCGCGCCGAGATCGACCGCAAGAGCGGCGAAATCCGGCTGATGCGCTTCCGCGAGGTCGCCGATCCGGTGGTCAACGAGGCGGCGCAGATTTCCCTCGCGGCGGCGAAAAAGATCAATCCCGAGGCCGAAATCGGCGACTTCCTGACGGATCCCCTTCCGCCGATAGACTTCGGCCGCATCGCGGCGCAAACCGCGAAACAGGTGATCGTCCAGAAGGTGCGTGACGCCGAGCGCCAGCGCCAATTCAACGAGTTCAAGGATCGCGTCGGCGAGATCGTCAACGGCCTGGTCAAGCGCGTCGAGTTCGGCAACGTCGTCGTCGATCTCGGCCGCGCCGAGGCGACCCTGCGCCGCGACGAGCTGCTGCCGCGCGAGAGCTTCCGCCAGGGCGAGCGCGTGCGCGCCTATATCTATGACGTGCGTCAGGAAGTGCGCGGGCCGCAGATTTTCCTGTCGCGCACCCATCCGCAATTCATGGCCAAGCTGTTCGCCCAGGAAGTGCCGGAGATCTACGACGGCATCATCGAGATTCGCGCCGTCGCGCGCGATCCGGGTTCACGCGCCAAGATCGCGGTGATCTCGAACGACAGCGGCATCGACCCGGTCGGCGCCTGCGTCGGCATGCGCGGCTCGCGCGTCCAGGCGGTGGTCGCCGAGCTTCAGGGCGAGAAGATCGACATCATCCCGTGGTCACAGGACCCGGCGACCTTCGTGGTCAACGCACTGGCGCCGGCCGAAGTCGCCAAGGTGGTGATGGACGAGGAGCAGCGGCGCATCGAGGTCGTGGTGCCCGACGACCAGCTGTCGCTGGCGATCGGCCGGCGCGGCCAGAACGTGCGGCTTGCCTCGCAACTGACCGGCTGGGACATCGACATCCTGACCGAGGCCGAGGAAAGCGAGCGGCGGCAGGAGGAATTCCGCTCGCGCACGAAACTGTTCATCGAGGCGCTCGACGTCGACGACGTCATCGCCCACCTGCTGGTGACCGAGGGCTTCACGTCGGTCGAGGACATCGCCTACGTGCCAACCAGCGAACTCGCCGGTATCGAAGGTTTCGAAGAAGAGGTCGCCAAGGAACTGCAACAGCGCGCGCTCGCCTTCATCAAGCAGCGCGACGAGAAGCACGAGACGCGCCGGCGCGAGCTCGGTGTCACCGACGACGTGGCCCAGGTCGAGGGCATGAGTCCGGCGCTGCTAGTGGCCGTCGGCGACAAAGGCGTCAAGACGCTCGACGATCTAGCCGATCTCGCCGGCGACGAGCTGGTCGAGATCGCGCAGGGCGCCGCGATCAAGCTCGATGCCGACGATGCAAATGCCATCATCATGAAGGCGCGCGCCCACTGGTTCCCTGAACAGCCCGCCGCCGATGCGGCGGCGCCGGCCGCCAAGGCGGAATAACGAACAATGACCGCACGACCCGCGCATGATCACAGGAC
>JAGXBG010000100.1 GCA_018971215.1 Alphaproteobacteria bacterium | reverse complement strand
CCGTTTATGTATTTGGGGTCGGTGTGATACGGGTCCTCGGCCCGCTGCTGTGCGTCGGGGTCGTTGCCTTGCCAGCGGCTGTTATCGAACAGGCCGCAACCGCTCAGCAGCAAGACCGCGCCAAAGCACAGGAATCCGGCTTTCACGGATCGGTTGAACACCATACCAACACTCCTCGGAACTCCCCCCGGAGCCCGCAACCCCGGGTGCGCCAATCTTACCGCAGCGCCCGCCGGCCCCGCTATATCTTTGAAAAGCCAGGGCTGTCCGGCCTGCGGCGTCCGCGGTCTTGACGATCTGCCGGGCGCTGGCGAGCCTGTCGCATGCCCGATCACGCCACGATGTCTGTCGCCGAACGCCTTGCTGCGGTACGCGCGCAGCTCGCCCATGCCGCGCAGCACGCCGGTCGCGCCGCCGAAGCCGTCACTTTGGTGGCTGTCAGCAAAACGCACCCTGCCGCCGCCGTCGAAGCCGCGCTGGCCGCCGGCCAGCGCGACTTCGGTGAAAACCGCGTCCAGGAGGCGCAGGCGAAATTTCCAGCGCTGAAAACGCGATTTCCCGATTTGCGGCTCCATCTCATCGGTCCGCTGCAGACCAACAAGGCGCGCGATGCGGTGCGACTCTTCGACGTGATCCACACGCTCGATCGGCCGCGCTTGGCCGAGGCGTTGGCGCGGGCGATGGAACAGGAAGGCCGCCGTCCGGCGCTGCTGATCGAAGTGAATGTCGGCGGCGAGCCGCAAAAAGCTGGCATTGAGCCCGCCGTGGCCGATGGTTTCATCGCCGATTGCCGTGCACGCTGGCATTTGGCGCCGGCCGGCTTGATGTGCATTCCGCCGGCCGAGGCCGATCCGGCGCCCTATTTCGCCGAGCTGGCGGCGATGGCGCGGCGGAACCGCGTCGCCGAACTCAGCATGGGCATGAGCGCCGATTTCGCGGTGGCCATCGCACACGGCGCCACATTGGTGCGTGTCGGCACGGCGATCTTCGGACCACGGCCGCGGCGGGCCTAGCGCGGCACGACGACGACGCGCGACGTGGCGTCGGCCTCGGCCAAAACGCGCCGCAAATCGTCGGGCGCGAGCGCGACGCAGCCTTCGGTTGGCGTGTAATCGGGCGATGCCACGTGCAGGAAGATGGCGCTGCCGGCGCCGGCGACGACCGGACCATCGTTGTAACCCAACACGACCACAAGATCGTAGAGCCGGTCGGTGCGCCACAAATGTTCAGCGCGCGCCCGGTACGGTAACTTGATCGGGCGGTTATAGGCGGCATCGGCCGGGTCATCGCACCAGCCGTCGTCGGCCGCGATCGGCACCGCCGGCAGGTGGGTCGTTGGCGCCGCGCCGCGATCGGCGCGATACAGCAGCCGCCGCATCACGAAGGCGCCAGCCGGCGTTGCACCATCGCCTTCACGCTTCATCGTGTGCACACCGCCCTTGCCGAGCGCGCAACGCAGACGTTGCGCACCCCAGCGCGCCCAACCCTCCGATTCAACCAACAGATCCATCGCCGTCTTTATAGCTGATCGGACGGCGGCCTGCGCGCAGCGCCGAAGCGAGCGAACTCACGATGGCCTTGATTTCCCCGCGAACCCGGGAAGGGTTCAGGCGCGAAGATAAGGCCGCGCCGTTAAAGCCGGCTTAACCCTCGGGTAACGGCGGCACGTGCGCGGTCAGACCGCGTTTGGACAGGACAGTCCAAGCCTCTTCCGCAGTATTGGCAAACTCGAACAACGCCAAGTCGTCGCGGCTGATGGTTTCGGCTTCGACCAACGCGTCAAAGTTAACGACTCGTTTCCAGTAATCGGCGTCGAACAGGACGATCGGCACCGCCGGCGCCTTGCGCGTCTGCACCAGGGTCAGGATCTCGAACAGCTCATCGAAGGTGCCGAAGCCGCCGGGAAACGCCACCAATGCGTTGGCGCGCATCGCCAGATGCATCTTGCGCATGCCGAAATAGTGGAATTGGAACGTCAGCTCGGGCGTGGTGTAAGGGTTGGGGTGCTGCTCGTGCGGCAGCGATATGTTGAAGCCGATGGTTGGCGCGCCGGCTTCGTGTGCGCCGCGGTTGGCGGCTTCCATGATGCCCGGACCGCCGCCGGTGGCGATGACGTTGTCGCGCCAGCGATTGTGCGGCGCAAAGGCGCCGCCGCGCTCCGAGACGATGCGGCCGAGCTCGCGCGCCGCCTGATAGCGTGCCACGCGCAAGTCGATGCGCTGGCGTTCGGCGTCGCTTTTCGCCGTCTGGCGCAGCGCCGGCGCCTGTTCGGGTGATGGCGTGCGGGCGCTGCCAAAGACGACGACGGTCGAGCGCACGCCCCAATCGCGCAGCAGGAACTCGGCCTTGGCGTATTCGATGGCGAAACGCAGATCGCGCAGCTCGTCGCGCTTCGACAGGAAGTCGGTGTCGAGCACCGGCAGCGTGTAGCTCGACGAGCGTTCTTGTGGCGTGCTGGGCGGCGTGGCGTCCGACATGCTCTAGGGTCCCTTCCGGTTACGGCCGCGGCATCATGTCATGCCGGCTCGGCGGCGGGAACGCTCGCCGGGCTTATTCGGCGGCGTTTTCGTATTCATCCTGCGCTTGGAGCCAGCACGCCTCGGCGGCCGTCAGCGCGCGTGCGGCTTCGGCGCGTGCCTTCGCCAACGCTGCCGCCTGGGCGGGATCGCGCGCAAACAGGTTCGGCGCGGCCAGTTGCGCGTCGAGTTCCTTGAGGCGGTCGCCGAGCGTACCGACTTCGCGCGCAGCGGCGTCGGCACGCTGCTTCAACGGTTTCAGACGCCGGCGTTTATTGCTGTCGCCTTCGCGCCGTGGCGCCGGCGTCTCGGTTTCGACGATGCGCGTCGCGGTGTTGCCCGGCGACAGCAGGAAGCGGCGGTAATCGTCGAGATCGCCGTCGAACGGCGCAACCCGGCCGTCGGCGACCAGCATCAGCTGGTCGGCCGTCGCTTCGAGCAACCTGCGGTCGTGGCTGACCAGGATCACGGCGCCAGCGAAATCGTTGAGCGCGGTCAAAAGCTCGTTGCGCGCGTCGATGTCGAGATGGTTGGTCGGCTCGTCGAGGATCAGCAGATTGGGCTTGTCGAGCGTCGCCAACGCCAGCATCAGCCGCGCGCGCTCGCCGCCCGACAGGCTCGCGACCTTGGTCGTCGCCTTAGTCGCGGAGAAACCGAAGCCGCCGAGCTGCGTGCGTAGCGCCTGAACCGGCAGCTTGGGCCGGAGCTCCGCCAGCGTTTCCAGCGGCGTCAGGCTGCCGTCCAATTCCTCGAGCTGATGCTGCGCGAAATAGCCGGGCACCAGTTTGCGCGCGCGCGTGAGCTCACCGCTCATCGGTGTCAGCTTGCCGGCGAGCAGCTTGGCGAAGGTCGATTTGCCGTTGCCGTTCTTGCCTAGCAGCGCGATGCGGTCGTCAGGATCGAAGCGCAGCGACAGATGCGCCAGCACCGGCCTGCCCGACTCGTAGCCGACCGACACCCGATCCATGGTGACGAGCGGCGGACTCGCCGGCAGCGGCTCGGGCAGCCGGATCGGCGCGACGTGCTCATCGACCGGCACCGCCACTGTTTCCATGCGCGCGAGCATTTTGAGGCGGCTCTGCGCCTGGCGCGCCTTCGACGCCTTGGCGCGAAAGCGGTCGACGAAAGCCTGCATGTGTTTGCGCGCGGCTTCCTGTTTCTTGGCGAAGGCGGCTTGGTTGGCGCGCTGGGCCGCCCGCGTTTCGACGAAGGTGTCGTAGCCGCCGGTGTAGACGGCGAGCTTGCCGCGCTCGAGATGGAGGATGAAATCGACCGCTGTGTTGAGCAGATCGCGGTCGTGACTGACGATCAGTACGGTGCCGCGATAACGGCGCAAAAAGTCTTCGAGCCACAGCAGGCCTTCAAGATCGAGATAATTGGTCGGCTCGTCGAGCAGCAAAAGATCGGGCGCGGCGAACAGGATCGCCGCCAGCGCCACACGCATGCGCCAGCCGCCGGAGAATTCGGCGCACGGCCGCGCCTGTTCCTCGGCCGAGAATCCCAGGCCCGACAGGATGCTCGCGGCGCGCGCCGGTGCGGCATAGGCGTTGATCGCGTCGAGCCGCGCGTGGATATCGCCGATCGCGTGGCCGTCGGTTTCGCTTTCGGCCGCTGCCATCAGCGCGGCGCGCTCGCGATCGGCGGCCAGCACGGTGTCAAGCAGGCTAACGTCGCTGCCGGGTGCTTCCTGCGCCACCGCGCCGATCTTCCAGTCGCGCGGCCACGACACGTCGCCGCCGTCGGTCGCAAGCTCGCCGAGGATCACCTTCAACAGCGTCGATTTGCCGGCGCCGTTGCGACCGACCAGGCCGATACGCCGCCCGGCCGGCAGATTGGCGCTGGCGCCGGCCAGGATCTCGCGGCCGGCAATGCGAACGGTGACGTTGTCGATGCAAAGCATAGCGGCGGTCGGCCGGCGATCGTCGCCGCAATGTGGAAGAAACTGGAGCGGGCGAAGGGATTCGAACCCTCGACCCCAACCTTGGCAAGGTTGTGCTCTACCCCTGAGCTACGCCCGCGCTCCGAAGGCGGCGATCATGCAAAACCCGGACGGGCAATGCAAGCCGCGAAGCCGCAATTGTTTACGGGATCGGCCTTAAGCTGCGCTTAAGGCGACCGGCTGGAGCGTGAAAGCGCCTTCGACCGCCAGCCCGAACCGGTCGCGTAGGCCGGTGATGCCAGCCGGCGTTACCGTGACGCCGCGCCCCCGCGGCCCATTGCCGCGCTCGAGCCAGCCGAGCGCCGTCAGCCGCGCTAACAACCGCACGCCCACCGGCCCCGCAAGATGATTGCGACGCTCGGTCCAGTCGAGACATTTGCGTGCGAGGCCGCGCCGGTCGGGTTTGACCCCGTCGAACACGACGCCGAACGCCGCGAAGCGTCCGCGGCCTTCGTCGGTGACGGCATAGCGTTCGTCGTCGCCGGGGATCTCCGCAAGCCAGCCCTGCCGCACCAACGCATCCGCCAGAGTGACGCCGAGCCTGCCGGCGAGATGGTCGTAGCAGCTGCGCGCCGCGCGCAATTGGCGCGCCTGCAGCGAACGCGGCGTCTCCAGGCTCTTCACCGGCGGTGCGAGGCCGGCGAGACCTTCGAGCACGTGCGCGACTTCGGTGTTGGCGAGGCAGTAGTAGCGATGCCGTCCGGCGCTCCGGCGCTTCAACAATCCGCCGGCGACCAGCTTGCCGAGATGGTTGCTCGCCGATTGCGCCGAGATGCCCGCGGCATAGGCGAGCGCGGTTGCCGGCTGGGCGCGGCCGTCGAGCAGCGCCACCAGAATCGCGGCGCGCGCCGGATCGGCGATCAACGCGGCAGGCACGGCGACGTTGGCTTCCATGGGCGGCTCCGGCGGATGGGCGTGACTCCACACTATATGACATCGCCGCCGGATGTTTCACCCACGGATGAAACATCCGGCGTGCGCAGTGCCTATGGTTCCCGCATGACTCACGAAAACGCCTCGTCACTTCGGTCGATCGCTCGCGCACTCGCCGCCGCCAGCCTCGGCTTCGGCCTGATCCAACTCGACGTCACCATCGTCAACGTCGCGTTGCCGCGCATCGGTGCGACGCTGCACGCGCCGGTCGACGTGCTGCAATGGGTGGTCGACGCCTACGCGCTGGTCTTCGCCGTGCTGCTTCTGAGCGCGGGCGTCCTCGGCGACCGTTTCGGCGCGCGGCGAGTTTTCCGCGCCGGTCTCGCCGTGTTTGCGCTGGCGTCGCTCGGCTGCGGTCTTGCGCAGGGCGCCATGGTTTTGATCGCGATGCGCGCCCTTCAAGGCGCCGGCGCGGCGGCGATGCTGCCGGCGTCGCTGGCGTTGCTCAACCATGCTTGCCATCACGACGCGCGATTGCGGGCGCGCGCCGTCGGCTTATGGACGGCCGCGGGCGGCGTCACCATCGCCGCCGGTCCGCTGATCGGCGGCTTGTTGATCGCGGCGGGCAGCTGGCGGACGATCTTCCTGGTCAATCTGCCGATCTGCATCCTGGGTGCTTGGCTCACCGCCCACGTCGACGAGACCGAACGCGCACCGCGCGCGCCGCATCTCGATTTTGCCGGCCAGGCGCTGGCGATTGCGGCGTTGACCGGCCTGACCGGCGGCGTCATCGAGCTGCGGCCGCTCGGCCTGAGCCATCCGCTGGTACTCGGCGGCTTCGCCGTTGCGCTGGTCGCCGGCGCTGCCTTCATTCGCTGCGAGGCGCGCAGCCGGGCGCCGATGCTGCCGTTGCGCTTCTTCCATCTGCCGAGCTTCGCACCGGCGGTCGGTTTCGGCATCCTCGCCAATCTGACCTATTACGGCATCGTCTTCGTGCTCAGCCTCTATCTGCAACGCGTGCTTGGCTACAGCGCCTTTGCCGCGGGCCTCGCCTATCTGCCGCTGACGGCAACGTTCATCGTCTCGAATGTCGCGAGCGGCTGGCTTGCAGGACGCGCCGGCACCCGTCGACCGATGATCGCCGGCGCTTTGGTTGGCGCCGCCGGCTTCGCGCTGTTGCTCGGACTCGGACCGGGTACGGGTTATCTGCGCATGCTGCCGGGCTTCGCGTTGATCCCGCTCGGCATGGGTCTGGCGGTGCCGGCGATGACGACGACCATCCTGTCGGCGGTCGACAAGAGCGCGTCGGGCGTCGCGGCGGCCGTTCTCAACGCGGCGCGCCAAGCCGGCGGCGCGGTTGGCGTCGCGCTGTTCGGCGCGTTTGCCGCGAACGGACATATCGTCGGCGGCCTGCATGCCGGCGTGCTGACGGCCACGGCGGCGATGCTGGCGGCGGCTGCACTTGCCACATGGGGCATCCGCGACCGGCAAGCCGCGGCGCTGAGGCCCGAACGCGCCTGAATTCCGCAAGGTCCTTGCCATTATCGCGCCGCACCGCCATTTATCTGGGCGGAAAGGACCTCAATGGACGCAATTATCGGCAAACCCGGCAAAGGGCCGGCGCCCGGCGGCGCGGTTGACGCCGCGATCAAGGACGGTTCGACCGCCACGTTCATGACCGACGTGATCGACGCTTCGGCCGAGGCGGCGATCGTCGTCGATTTCTGGGCACCGTGGTGCGGCCCATGCAAGCAGCTCGGTCCGGCGCTCGAGAAGGCGGTTAAGGACTCGAAGGGCGCGGTGCGCCTGGTCAAGATCAACGTCGACGAGAATCCCGAGCTGGCGCAGCAGATGCGTATCCAGTCGATCCCGGCGGTCTACGCCTTCAAGGACGGAAGGCCTGTCGACGGTTTCGTCGGCGCGCTGCCCGACGCGCAGGTGAAGCAATTCGTCCAGCGCTTGGCCGCATTGGGCGGCGCCGCCGCCGCGTCGCCGATTGCCGACGCGTTGGCATTGGCCAAAGAAGCAAACGCCGCCGGCGACACGGCGCGCGCGGCCAACATCTGGACCCAAGTACTACAGCACGAGCCGCAGAACCTCGAGGCGCTGGTCGGCTTGGTACGCGCCGCGCTCGCCAAGAAAGACATCGCTGGTGCCAAGACGTTGCTCGAGCGCGTGGCCGCCGACCAGGCGAATCACGTCGACATCGCCGCGATCAAGACGGCGCTTGAACTCGCCGAAGTCGGGCAAAAAGCCGCCGGCGACATCGGCAAGTTCGAAGCGCGGCTCGCCGCCGATCCCAAGGACCATCAGACGCGGCTCGATCTGGCGGTGGCGCTGTTCGCCGCCGGCGAGCGCGAGAAGGCGATCGACCAGCTGTTCGAGATCATCAAGCGCGACCGCGCCTGGAACGAGGAGGCGGCGCGCCGGCAGCTGCTGAAATTCTTCGAGGCCATCGGTCTCGCCGATCCGCTCACCGTCGCCGCGCGCCGGCGGTTGTCGGCCATGCTGTTCGCATGATCCGCTCGGCGCCAGCGCTGCCCGACCGGCTGGTGATCTTTCCCCTCACCGGCGCCTTACTGCTGCCCGGCGGCGTGCTGCCGCTCAATATCTTCGAGCCGCGCTATCTGGCGATGACCGACGCGGCGCTCGGCGAGGGCCGCATGATCGGCATGATCCAGCCGCTCGAAGGCAAGGACGACGCCGGCGATCCGCCGCTTTATAGGACCGGCTGCGCCGGCCGCATCATCGAATTCCGCGAGAGCGGCGACGGCCGTTATCTCGTCAATCTCGAAGGCATGTCTCGCTTCGACGTCGCCGAGGAGCTGCCCAGGACCGAGCTCTTCCGTCGCGTGCGGCCGGACTGGTCGCGCTATGCCGGCGACGCCGACGAGATCGAACTGCCGGATTTCGACGCCGCGCGGCTGGTCGAAAAGCTGACGCCGTTCCTCCGCCGTCATCGCATCAAAGCCGATCTTTCCGCCGCCAATTCGGTTCCTGCGGTGCGGCTGGTCGACGCGGTGGCAATGATGGGTCCGTTCGCTCCGGCCGAGAAGCAGGCGCTGCTCGAAGCCGAACCGGCCGAGCGCGCGCGGCTCTTGACCAAGCTGGTCGACATGGCGCTGCTGGCATCGGCCGGCGATATCGCATCGGCACGACATTGAGCCCGACCATGGCCGACATCGATCCGCAACTCCTCGAGATACTGGTCTGCCCGCTGACCAAGGGCCCGCTGGTTTACGACCGCGCCGCGCAGGAACTGCTGAGCGCCGAGGCCGGCCTCGCCTATCCGATCCGCGACGGCATTCCGATCATGCTCGCCGACGAGGCACGGCCGCTGCGCGACGACGAGAAGGCCCGTCTCAAATCCAAGTCGCAGCCGTGAACGCGTCGCCGTGGCCAGTCGAGATCCGCCTCAAATCGGCGGATAAGGTGCTCGAGATCGATTTCGACAGCGGCGAGACCTTCCGTCTGCCAGCGGAATATCTCCGCGTCGAAAGCCCGTCCGCCGAAGTCCAAGGCCATGTGCCGAGCCAGAAGCAGATCGTCGCCGGCCGCCGTCATGTCGGCATCCTGGCCGTCGAGCCGGTCGGCAATTATGCGATCCGCATCAAGTTCGACGATCTGCACGATACCGGCATCTATTCCTGGACCTATCTCTACGAGCTCGGACGCGTGCAGGAGAAACGCTGGAGCACCTATCTGGCCGAGCTCGACAAGCGCGGCCTGTCGCGCGAGCCGCGGCGCCACGGCTGAGCCCTATCGCCGCCACAATTGATTTGAATCATCCCCGAATCCCACCGCGCAGTTTATAGACAGCCCCCGTC
>JAGXBG010000099.1 GCA_018971215.1 Alphaproteobacteria bacterium | reverse complement strand
GCCGTCCGGCTGGCGCAGCGCCTCGCGGCGTTGCTGCCGGGCGACTTGGACCACGTGTTCTTTTCGGATTCAGGTTCGGTTGCGGTCGAGATCGCGCTGAAGACGGCGGTCCAGTTCTTTCTCAACCGCGGCCAATCGGGTCGCGATCGCTTTGTCTCTTTCGCCGACGGCTATCATGGCGACACGTTTGCGGCGATGGCGGTCAGCGACGGCCGAAGCGGTATGCACGGCCGTTTCGGCGCGGCGGCGCGGCGCGATTTCGTGCGCGAGTTGCCGCGCGACGATGCCGGCGAAAGCGCGCTGGATCGATTCCTCGCGGATCATCGCAGCGAGCTCGCCGGCATCGTCGTCGAGCCGCTGGTACAAGGCGCCGGCGGCATGGTGTTCCACGCGGCCGAAGTCTTGCGCCGTCTGCGTCGGCTGGCCGATCGCCACGACCTGTTGCTGATTTTCGACGAGATCTTCACCGGCTTCGGCCGTACTGGACGCCTGTTCGCCATGGAAGAGGCCGAGGTGGTGCCCGACATCGTCACGCTGTCGAAGGCATTGACCGGCGGCACCTTGGCGCTTGCGGCTACCGTTGCCCGGCGCCGGGTCTATGAAGGCTTTCTGTCCGACGATCCGCAGGACGCGCTGATGCACGGACCGACTTTCATGGGCAACGCGCTCGCCTGCGCGGCGGCAAACGCGTCGCTCGACCTGTTCGAACGCGAGCCGCGGCTGGAGCAAGTCGCTGCGATCGGTCGGCAGATGGCCGAGGAGCTCGCGCCGTGTCGCGGTGCGCGCCGTGTCCGCGACGTGCGCGTCAAAGGCGCAATCGGCGTCGTCGAGCTCGAAACGGCGGAAGCGGCGACGGCGCTGCGCGACCGGTTCGTCGCCGAAGGCGTGTGGATCAGGCCGTTCGGCCGTATCGTCTATCTGACGCCGGCTTTCACCATCATGCCGGACGAGCTGTCGTCGCTCACGCGCGCGATCCGACGTGCGGTGATTGCGGCGCCCTGAACGGCCGCCCGCTCAATGCAGCTGCGCCGGCGTATCGGTGTGGTAGGTCGGGATGATCGCGCTGGCCTGATGGTGGATCATGCGCCATTCGCCGTCTTCGCGGATGAAGACGTTGGTTGCGGCCAGCAATCCGCCGGATAGCTCTTCCTCGCACAACACGATCGCGATGTCGCCGTAGAGGTGGACGCGCTCGTCATGGCACATGATGCGGAAGTCGGGATCGCCCAGCACGTGCCGCCAGCTTTCCATGACGGCTTCGCGGCCTTCGATCGCAGCCCAACCGGGATGCAAGCAGACGACGGCGGCGTGACGCGCCCAGACCGCATCCATGCCGGCATAATCGCCGCGGCCGAAGGCGCTGTAGAACTCGAGGTTCATGGCCAGCACGGCATCGGCGTCGCTCATCGGCGTGGAACGAGGGCGGTCGGTCATCCTACGAACTCCACGAATCTCAAAAATTGGACAGCCGAATCCTCGCATATTCGGGACTGGGGTCAGTCCACAATTCGGGACGTTTCACTATGTGGGGAGAGGCCCTACCAGGTGCTTACCGCGCGCCTGCGGCATATTGCCCGCGACATGGGCAAAGCAGCCATAGCTGGCCGATTGCCGCTTGCACGGGGACGGCATGATGGTTATATTGCGAACGCTTCGCATTTGCAATTAATAGGGCCGGATTTCGATGCTTGCCGTCGCCGTGATCGTGTTTCGCGAGGTCCTCGAGGCCGCACTCATCGTCAGCGTCGTGTTGGCCGCTACGGTCGGCGTTCCACGCCGCGGCGGCACGGTGGCGCTCGGGATCGCCGCCGGCATCGCGGGCGCGGCGCTGGTGGCAGCGTTCACCGGCGAGATTGCGGCGGCGGTTGCCGGCATGGGGCAGGAGCTGTTCGACGCCGCCATCCTGTTTACGGCGGTCGGTATGCTCGGCTGGCACAACGTGTGGATGCAGCGCCACGGCCGCGAACTGGCGGCGTCGGCGTCGCAGGTCGGCAACGCGGTGCGCAGCGGCGCGCGACCGCTTTATGCACTGGGGCTTGTGGTCGGGTTGGCGGTGCTACGCGAAGGCTCGGAAGTCGTGCTGTTCGTCTACGGCATCGCCGCCGCGGCAGGCACCAGCGCGCTTGCGCAGCTCGGCGGCGGCCTGTTCGGCTTGGCGTGCGGCGTGGCGGTCGGCGTCGGTCTCTATTGGGGCCTGCTGCGGATTCCGATGCGTCATCTGTTCACGGTGACGAGCTGGTTGATTCTGCTGCTCGCCGCCGGTATGGCCTCGCAGGGCGCGGCGTTTTTGAATCAGGTCGGCCTGCTGCCCTCAGCCGGTGGTGTGCTGTGGGATAGCTCGTTCCTGCTGAGCGACCAAAGCGTGCTCGGCAAGACGCTGCACGCGCTGATCGGTTATGTCTCGCATCCGCTCGGCATCCAGCTCGTCTTCTACGTCGGCACGATCGCGATCATCGGTGCGCTGATGCAGCTCAATGGGCGCGACGCGGTGACGCTGACGCCGCTCAAGCCGGCGGAATGACGCCGCCGTTTTGGCGGTTGCCGCGGCCGGCGAAACCCAATAGGTCTTAGGTCTTCCGTCGCATCCGGAGTCTCGCGTGACCTCCCGCCGCGCCGCGCAGATCCTCGTCGACCAGCTCAAGATCCACGGCGTCGACATGGCGTTCGGCGTGCCGGGCGAAAGCTACCTCGCGCTGCTCGATGCGCTGCATGACGCCAATTCGATCCGGCTGATCGTCTGCCGCCAGGAAGGTGGCGCGGCAATGATGGCCGATGCTTATGGCAAGTTGACCGGCCAGCCAGGCCTTTGCCTGGTCACGCGCGGTCCGGGCGCCACCAATGCGACCGCTGGCATCCACGTCGCCATGCAGGATTCGACGCCGATGATCGTGCTCATCGGCCAAGTTGCGCGCGACGCGCGCGGCCGCGAGGCGTTGCAGGAGCTCGACTACAAGCAATTTCTCGGCGGCATGGTGAAATATGTCGAAGAGATCGCCGACCCGCGGCGTATTCCCGAATATGTCAGCCGCGCGTTTCATGTCGCGACCGGCGGCCGGCCGGGGCCGGTCGCGCTCGCCTTGCCCGAAGACATGCTCGAGGAGATGGCCGACGTCGCCGATGCCGAACCCTACAGCCGGATCGAGCCGCATCCGTCCTCGCGCCAGCTCGAGGCACTCGCCGCAATTCTCGCCACGGCCGAACGCCCGATGCTGCTGCTCGGCGGCAGCCAATGGGACGCGGCGGCGGTCAGGCAGATCGAGACCTTCGCGGAAAGATTCGCGCTCCCAGTATGCACCGGATTTCGCCGGCAGGACCGGTTCGATAATCGCCACGCGTGTTTTGCCGGCGATCTCGGCATCGCTGCCAATCCGCGCCTGGCCGCGCGCGTGCGCGATGCCGATGTGCTGATCGCGGTCGGCGGCCGGCTCGGCGAAGCGACGACTGCCGGCTACAGCCTGGTCGTGGTGCCGCATCCACGGCAGACGCTGGTGCATGTCCATCCCGATCCGGGGGAGCTTGGCCGCGTCTATCAGCCGGCCTTGGCTATCAACGCTAGCCCGCGGACCTTCGCACCCATGGCAGTGGTACTCCAGCCCGCGCGCAAGCCGCATTGGGCCGCCGAAACCGAAGCGGCGCATCGCGATTACCTGGCGTTCGTCGAACCGTCGAAGCTGCCGGGCGCGTTGCAACTCGGACCGATCGTGCGTTGGCTCGACGGCCATCTGCCGGCGGACGCGATCTGGTGCAACGGCGCCGGAAATTTCGCCGGCTGGGTCCATCGCCACCACCAGTATCGCGCTTTTGGGACGCAGCTCGCGCCCGCTAGCGGCTCAATGGGCTACGGATTTCCGGCGGCGGTGGCCGCCAGGCTCGTGCATCCGGAGCGGCCGGTGGTGTGCTTCTGCGGCGATGGCGACTTCCTGATGACCGGTCAGGAACTGGCGACCGCCGTGCGCTATCGGTTGCCGATCGTCGCCTTGATCGTCAACAACGGCATGTACGGTACTATCCGCATGCACCAGGAAACGCATTTTCCCGGCCGCACGTACGGCACCGACCTGGTGAATCCGGATTTCGCCGCGCTCGCCAGGGCCTATGGCGCGCATGGCGAAAGTGTCGAGCGCACCGACGATTTCGCCGCCGCATTCACGCGCGCCGCGACGGCCGGCAAGCCGGCGGTGCTCGATCTCAAGGTCGATCCTGAAGCGATCACGACGCGATCCACCATCGCCGATCTGCGCGCCGCGGCGAAAACAACGCACTAACGCCGATTGCGACGCCGGCGGTCAGGTGTCGCCGTTCTGGTGCCGCGCGCGCCACCAGAGATAACCGGCGACAACAATCGCAGCGGCGACGGCGGCGGCGATCGCCAGCGGTTCGAAGCCGCGGATTGCGGCAATCAAGACAAAGATTTTCTTGCCCAGCCAGTAGGCGAGGGTGCTCCAGAAGCCGACCCAGAGCGCCGCGCCGATGCAATTGAAGGTGAGAAACCGCAGCCAGTGCATGCCGAGGCTGCCGGCGGCGATGCCGTTGAGCTGCCGCGCGATGACGACAAAGCGCGCAACGACGATGACCTCGGCGCCGTGGCGCTCGACGAACCGTTCGACTTTGGTTAGGCGCTCCGCCGTGATGCCGATGTGACGGCCGTGGTGAACCAGCAGCGCGCGACCGCCGCTATGGCCGATCAGGAATCCGACATTGTCGCCGAGCACCGCGCCGACCCAGGCGAAGCCGGCGATCATCCAGATGTTGAGGGCTTCGCGTCCCGCGAACGCCGCGGCCGTGACCAGCAGCGTTTCACCCGGAACCGGCAGGCCGAAATCCTCGAGAAAGATACCGACGAAAACGGCGAGATAGCCGTAGTCGCGAACGTATTGATGGACGAGATGGGCGATGTCGGTGTGCATGGATTTTCTGCGGCGGTGGGCGTCCGCCTGTTTAGGGCGAACCCGGTTTGCCGGCAATGCGCGTGCGCCCGCGTCAGTTACCTTGCTACGCGGCAAATAACCGCATAATTATGCGTCCATTACCGGTTTCGCCGTTTCCCGGGTTTGATGCATAGTCCGTTGAACCCACTCAACCGCGGGAACCGCCAGATTTCGCACGTCATGGGGAGAGCGATGAAACAACCGATCCGGTCGATCTTGCTGTTGGCCGCGCTGGCGGCGATGGCCGCAGGCAGCACGGGCGCACACGCCGCCGAACCGACGACGCTCAGCGTCTTTGCAGCGGGCACGCTCGCGGTGCCGTTCAAACAGGTCGATCAGCTGTTCGAGAAGAAATTCTCCGACATCGCGGTGCAGCCGCAATTCGGCGGCAGCGTCAAGATGGCGCGGCAGATCACCGACCTGCACCAGGACGCCGACATCCTGGCGGTCGCCGATTACAATGTGATTCCGAAATATCTCTTCGGCGGCGACGGCAAGGCCGCCTACGCCGACTGGTACGTCGGCTTCGTCCGCAACGCCATCACCTTCGTCTATACCGACAAGAGCAAATTCGCCAACGCGATCAATGCCGACAACTGGTATCGCGTGCTGGCGCGCAAGGGCGTCGAGATCGGGCGGTCCAATCCGGACACCGACCCCTCCGGATACCAGACGGTGCAGATGCTGAGCCTGGCGGAGAAATATTATTCGTCGCCGGGCCTTGCGGAAAAAGTGCTCGCTAACGCGCCGCTCGCCAACATGCGCGACACCGAAACCTCGCTGATTTCCGCGCTGCAACTGGGGCAGATCGACTATCTCGCAATCTATCGCTCCGACGCGCTGCAGCATCACCTCAAGCTGCTCAACCTGCCGGCCAAGATCAATCTGAGCGATCCGACCTATGCGTCGTTCTATGCCGAAGGCATCGCGCACACGAAGAACGGCGATCTCACCGGCAAGCCGATCGTCTATGCCATCACCATCGTTGCCACCAGCACCAAGAAAGCGGCGGCCGAGAAGTACGTCGCCTTCCTGCTCGGGCCGGAAGGCCGCAAGGTGATGAGCGACAACGGCTTCGGCACGTTCACACCGGCCTATGCGATGAATCCGGCCAAGATGCCGCCGGCGCTGCGGCCGCTCGTCAAGCCGTGGCCCGCCTCCTGACCGGAGCGGCGTTCGGATGATCGCCGTGCCGCGGACGTGGCGCGGTCCGGAGAGCGTCGGCTCGCCGCTGGTCGTGCTCGCGGCGTGGCTGTGCGGCGGCGTGCTGCTGACCTTCATACTGCTGCCGCTGATCCAGCTGTTCGCCGTCCAGACGACGGGAACGCTGTTGCAGGTCGCGCGTGAGACCGACGTGCGCGACGCCCTGGCGTTGAGCGTCACAGCGGCGGTAATGACGGCGCTCGTTGCTGGCTTGTTCGGCGTGCCGTTCGCCTATCTCCTGGCGCGCGCCGAATTCATCGGCAAGAGCGCGGTCGCCGCCGTGGTCGACGTGCCATTGACTGTGCCGCACACCGTCGCCGGTATCGCGTTGCTGATGGTTTTCGGCCGACACGGCGTCATCGGCGGTCCGGCGGAGAATTTCCTCGGTTTGCGCTTCTGGGGCACGCTCGCCGGCATCGTCGTCGCCATGCTGTTCGTGTCGCTGCCCTATACGGTCAACGCCGCACGCATCGCGTTCGAAGGCGTCGATCCGCGGCTCGAGATGGTGGCGCGCACCTTGGGCATGGGTCCGTGGCGCGTGCTCGCACGAATCACCGTGCCGCTCGCCTGGCGCGGTATTGCCACCGGGCTGACGCTGACCTTCGCGCGCTCGATCAGCGAATTCGGCGCCGTGGTCATTCTGGTCTATTACCCGATGACTGCGCCGGTGCAGATTTACGAGATGTTCCTGCGGTATGGCGTTGAAGAAGCCTCGGCCGCCGCCGCCTTGCTGCTGGTCATTTCGCTCGCGCTGTTCATTCTGTTCCGCCACGTCGCTTACGGTCGCAGGCCGGTTGCCGGCGGCGGGCGATGACCGCGCTCGCGGTTGCCGGCCTCTCGCTCCGGCTCGGCGCGTTCGTCCTCGACGACGTTTCATTGACGCTGCCGGCGAACGACGTGATGGTCGTGCTCGGCCCCAACGGCGCCGGCAAATCCGTCCTGCTCGAAACCATCGCCGGCTTTCACCGGCCGGCGCGCGGCCGTATCGCTATCAACGGACGCGACGTCACGACCCTGCCGGCCGAGAAACGGCGGGTTGGGTTCGTGGTGCAGAATTTCGGCCTGTTTCCGCATCTGAGCGTGGCGCAGAACGTCGCCCTCGGCGCACGCGCTCCGCGCAGAGCCGAGGCGGATTCGGCGCGCATTGACATCGCGGCCTTGTTGCGGCGTTTCGGCATCGCCGATCTTGCCGATGCCAGTCCGCTGGTGCTCAGTCCGGGCGAGAAACAGCGGGCGGCCTTGGCGCGCGCCGAAGCCAGCCATCCCGACCTGTTCCTGCTAGACGAACCGTTCGCGGCGCTCGACGCGCTGGCTCGCGGCCAGCTTCGCTTCGAACTCGCGCGCTTTCTGCGCGTGCTGCGTCTGCCGGCCCTGTTCGTGACGCATGATTACGTCGATGTCGCGGCGCTGGGCGGCCATCTCGCCCTGATGCATGCCGGCCGGATCATCCAGCACGGCGCCGTCGACGATGTCTTCCGCCGACCGGTCAGCCGCACCGCGGCCGACATTCTTGGGTTCGAAAACCAACTGGCCGGACGGGTCGAAGGCCATGACGGACGGCAGGTGCGGGTTGTCGTCCAAGGGAACGTGCTGCGCATTGCGACCGAAAGCGCGGCGCCCGCGGCCAGAGAGGTCTACGTCGCCATCCGGGCCGAAAACGTTCGCCTCGTGCGGCCGGATGCCGCGCCGACGAATGCTGCAGACAATCGCCTCGTCGGCACGGTCGTGGCGCTCGAGCCGCTGGGCGCGTTGGCCAAGGTCACGCTCGATTGCGGCTTTCGGCTGGTTGCTTGCCTGATGAGTCGCGACGTGGCGGGCCTTGGACTAGCGCCTGGCGCAGCGGTCGCGGCGGCGATCGCCGCGTCGGACGCTCACCTGGTTGTGCCCTAGACTCTGGCGGGCCCCCAGTTCCATATAACCACCATGGGCAACGATCGCGACGATCAGCGGCCGGTGCCGGCAAACCGCCAATCGGCCGAAGTCAGCGCGTTTCTCGAGCAGGTCGCACGCCTGCCGGTGCGGGTGCGTCCGGCGTCTGCCAAAGCACGGCTGATATTCGCAATGGACGCCACGGCGAGCCGCGAGCCGACGTGGGATCGCGCCTGCCACATCCAGGGCGAGATGTTCGAGGCGGCTTCCAGCCTCGGCGGCATCGAGATCCAGCTCGTGTATTACCGCGGCTATGCCGAGTGCAAGGCAAGCCGGTGGCTGCGGTCGGCGACCGAACTCCACGACGCCATGCGCGCCGTCGGCTGCGTTGCGGGCGAAACCCAGATCGAGCGCGTATTGCGTCACGCCATCGCAGCAGCACGCGACGATCGTCTCGACGCGCTGGTGTTCGTCGGCGACGCGATGGAAGAGAACGCCGACACCTTGGCCAAGCTGGCCGGTGAACTTGCACTCCTGAACCTGCCGGCATTCATTTTCCATGAGGGTAACGATCCGGTCGTCGCGCGCGTCTTTCGTGAAATCGCGCGGTTGTCGCGTGGCGCTTATTGCCCCTTCGATTCCTCGAGCGCGACCGAGCTCAAGGCCTTGCTCGGCGCCGTCGCGGCCTACGCGGCCGGCGGCCGCCAGGCGCTGGTCGATTACGGCCGCAAAGCCGGCGGCAGCGCCTTGCTGTTGGCGCGTCAGATTGGCGGTTCATGATCTATCTGATCGCCGGCTTCGGTATCCTCGCCGTGCTGTTCCTGTTGGCGCGTCTGTTCGTGGCCACCGATCCCGCGCGGCTCAGCCGCTTTCTCACTTGGTTTTTCGGGGCGATTGCCGTCCTCGGTGCCGCCGCTGCCCTAGTCCTACTGTTGTTGAGCGAGCGGTTGGTACCGGTGTTGATCGTAGCCGGAACGTTTTCGCCGCTCGCCGTTCAGCTTTGGCGCCGATGGCGCAGCCAGGCGTCGCCGACCGGCAGCAGATCGTCACGCGCCTCGCAAGTCGCGTCCGACACGATCGCCATGACTCTCGATCACGCCAGCGGCGAGATGAGCGGCACGGTGAAGCGCGGCCCTTATGCTGGACGCCGCCTCGAACG
>JAGXBG010000098.1 GCA_018971215.1 Alphaproteobacteria bacterium | reverse complement strand
TGCCGCGTTTCCCATTCCACGATGCGCTCGGTCAGTTTCCAGTTGCGCAGGTACTGCTGACAAGCCGCCATCATAACGAATCCGAGAACGGTGCCGGCAATGACGTCGCTGGCGTAGTGGTAGCCGAGATAAACGCGCGGAAGACAGATGATAACGAACGTCCAGATCATCGCCAGAAAACCGAGCGATCGCGCTTCGTACCAGACCGCGAGCGATAGCGCGAAAAAAAGTGCCGCGTGATCGCTCGGCAACGAGCTCCAATGGCGCAAATTCGGCGGACTGATGCCGGTTGGCATGACGAAATTCGTCGCCGCAAAGATTGGCCGATCGTGAAACGGCAGGCTCAATTGCAGAATGCGCGCCGCGAGCACGACCGCCAGCGCGCCCAGGATCGAAAGAACGACATAGCGACGGCGGGCGGCTACGTCACCCTTGGTCCTGAACCAGGCCCACCAGAAAAACACCATGAACAACCCGCCTTTGAGCAGGTCGGAGTCGCTGATGTCGCGCACCAAAATGTTGACGGTGGCGCTCTTGTCGGCGAACTGGTCCAGGAATTGGATGACCGCCGTGTCGAGAAAGCCGATCCACGACAGTCCAAATCGAAGCATCGACGCGCGGCCCCGATTGATAGGGGGAGCAATCTCATCCGAGTGTCACGGTCCCGTCACGTGATAAAGCCGTGGCAGATCGACAATGGCAGCGCCATAAATCGACCGCATTGACCATGTTGTGCCGACCGTCGCCGACATCGATGCCGACGTGCCGAACAACGAATAGGAACCGAAGGCGCATCAGGCCGCCGAGCGCGTTAGCCGGCGCTTCGCTGCGCGAGCGCGCCGAACAGCCGTGGATACTCGATCTTCGGACAGCGATTCATCACCACCTTGAGCCCAGCCTGTTCGGCCTTGCGCGCCGCCGCGTCGTCGCGCACGCCGAGTTGCATCCAGATCACCTTGGCGCCTTTGGCGATCGCTTCGTCGGCTACGGCGGCTACTTCCTCGCTGCGCCGGAAGACGTCGACCATGTCGATCGCCTCGGGAATCTCGGCGAGCGTGTTGTAGACCTTCTCGCCGAGGATCTCGGGCACGCTGGCACGCGGATTGACGGGTATGACGCGATAGCCATGCGCCTGGAGAAACGCCATCACGTAGTGGGACGGCCGGTTCGGGCGCTCGCTGGCACCGACCACGGCGATGGTGCGCACGCTGCGCAGGATGCCGCGCAGATAATCGTCGCTATAGGTATCGTGGTTCACCGGTTTTCCCATTTGGGTGCACGCTTCTCCAAGAAGGCGTCGATGCCTTCTTCGGCGTCGCGCGCCATCATATTGGCGACCATGACCTCGCTGGTGTAGGCGTAAGCCGCGTCGAGGCCAAGCTCGGCCTGGCGGTAGAACGCCTCCTTGCCGATCTTGACCACCAGTGGCGACTTGGCCGCGATCGTACGCGCGAGCTCGGTCACGGTATCGTCGAGCCGGTCGGTTGGCACGACACGATTGACCAGGCCAAGCCGTTGCGCCTCTTCGGCGCCGATCATCTCGCCGGTGAGCAGCATTTCCATCGCTGCCTTGCGCGGTACGGCGCGCGACAGCGCCACCATCGGCGTCGAGCAGAACAATCCAATGTTGACGCCGGGCGTGGCGAACCGCGCATCCGTCGCGGCAACCGCGAGATCGCAGCTCGCAACCAGCTGGCAGCCAGCGGCGGTGGCAATGCCATGCACCCCTGCGATGACCGGCTTCGGCAGCCGTACGATGCTAGTCATCAACCGCGCGCATTGGCCGAACACCGTCTGATAATGCTGTCGGCCCGGATTGGTGCGCATCTCGCGCAAATCGTGGCCGGCGCAGAAACCCGGTCCGTTGGCGGCGATGACGACGACTTTCACCGCGCTATCGCGCGCAATGGCATCGAGCGCCTCCTGCAATGCGCTCATCAATGCGACCGACAGCGCGTTGCGCGCCGCCGGACGATTGAGCGTCAGCCAAGTGATGCCGTCGGCGTCGCGTCGCAGCAGGATGGCGTCGTCGGCCGGCGCCTTATCGCGCGCGTCCATGATCGCGGCTCTCCGTCAGATTTCGTCCAACGGTAAGCGCGCCGGCGCCTAACCGCCAAAGGGAATTTTTCGGCGGCCGCAATCGCGTTCTTATTGCACCGCCGGCCTAGCCGAGCGCCACCAACGTCAACAGCACGACAAGGCCGGCGATCGCCAAGCTGGCGTGGCTCGCGACCACAACTCCGCCGGGTCGGCGGCCGCGCCAGGCCGCGTGCGCGATCAACAGTCCAAAGACCAGGGCCAAGGCGAAGAGCGCTGCGGCAACGGCACCGAATCCGCCCGTGCCATTATCGGCCTGTGGAAGGCCGTGACGGAGTATCGCGATCAGGAGACCCAATCCGACGACACCGAGTGCGCCGTGGGCGAGCGGCAGCGCGACGTGCGGATGCGGCGCAGCTGACCCGCGCAAATAGAGCATGGCTAGTCCAGCGCCGATCAACGCCGCTGTCGCCAAGACCGCAAATGCAATTTGAAGCATCGTCAGGCGACCGCCCGACGCCGCGTACCGTTATGTGCGCCGACAGGCGGACGACCGTTCAGGGGAGGATACGGGCGAATATCACGCAGCCGACCTGCGCCGACAGCAAACGACGTCAGCGCGGCGAAATCGCGTTGCCGATCTGACCGGGTCCGCCCATGAACTGCTCGCGATAGGCCGGCGACATGCCGTAGTTGCCCGAGCCGCTGTTGCCGCCGTTGATGCTCAACGAGCTGTTGCCGAAATGCAGGACCGGGCTGTTGCCGCCGTTGTTGCCCGAGAGATTGGCCGACATGCCGTCGCTCTGGCTGTCTGGATTGTTCGCGATGTTGGCGCCGGGGCCGGCGTTGTTGTTCGTCGGCTGAATTTGGAAAGCAAAGGAAGCCGGGGCGGCAACGATAAGCGCCGCGAACGCAACCGAAGTCAGCAAGCTGTAGCGCATGGGGAACCCCGCTTGAATCAATCTCTTCAGCCAATTGTAGGCGACCGCGGCGGGTTTTGTCCACGCGTCCCCAAGAATTTTAGGCCGAATTGTGGCGTTTGGCGCCGACATGAAAGTCTGTTCATGAATTGCGTATGGAAAGCGCGGGTTTCTGCGACACCGCGCCACGCCGGCCAAACGATACGTAGTGTCGGCAAGTTGCAATAATCCGCAATGGTCACGCCGCGCCAACGACGCAAATTCCGCACCGTCATCGTGCTAGCCGGCATTGTCGCCGCGATGCTGACGCTGGTTGGATTTTCGGTGCCGCTCTATCGCCTGTTCTGCGCCGCCACCGGCTACAATGGCACGACGCAGCGCGTCGCCGACGACGCCGGCAAAATTTCGCCCCGCGTCGTCATCGTGCAATTCAGCACGTCGGTTGCGCCCAACTTGCCGTGGCGCTTCGAGCCGGTGCAGCGCTCCGTCAAGGTCCATCTCGGCGAGGAGAAGCTGGTTTACTTCTCCGCCACCAACACCGGCACCACTCCGATCATCGGCCACGCCACCTTCAACGTGACGCCGCCCAAGATCGGGCTCTATTTCGACAAGATCCAATGTTTTTGCTTCAGCGACGAGCGGCTGGCGCCCGGCAAGACGGCGATCATGCCGGTCGATTTCTTTGTCGATCCGGCGCTCGATAAGGATCCTGACGCCAAGGACGTGAACACGATCACGCTGTCTTACACATTTTTCCGCGCGACGAAACCGGACGACGTCCAGAACCTGTCGCGCTTCGATCCAAACGCGCCGCCCGATCCCGAACGCGGCGCGCGGCTTTTCGCCGAACGCTGTTCCGGATGCCATGCGCTCGATCGCGTCAAGATCGGGCCGCCGCTCGGCACGGTGTTCGACCGCGCCGCCGGCAGCGTCGCGGGATATCCATACTCGCCGGCGCTCAAACACGCGAACGTGACCTGGACCGTCGCCAATCTCGATCGCTGGCTGACCGATCCGGAGGCCCTGGTGCCCGACAACAAGATGCCGATCAAAGTGCTCGAAGCGAATACGCGGCACGACATCGTGGCCTATCTCGAACATCTGCGTGCCGACCGGGCCGCCGCAACGGGCACCGCTGGCGCTCCGGTCCGCTAATTGCCGCAGGCCGCCGAGCCTCTGGGGCGCGGCGATTTAGCTCATGTCCGGTGCCGTGTTTGGGTAATATGACCGCGCCGATTTGAGGAAAAAGGGGTTGTGATGGATTCATCGGTCGCGGACGCCGATCGCGCGGCGCGCACTTGGCATGGCCAGGCGGGCGGGCCGGAGCGTTTCCGCCTGGGCAGCGAGCAGCACAAGACGCTGTTCTGCCGGATGCTGCTCGACACGTTCAACCCTTATAAGCCGGCGGTCATCGATTGGCCGAAACTCGATCCCGACGCGCGCGAGCGCTTGGTGTCGCTGCCGATCTGGGACATCGCGGTGCAGACCGAAGGCAAGGCGAAGCTGCGCGTCGCGACTTACGGCGAAACGGTGAGCGACAAGCTCCTCAAGGAAGCGATCGCGCTCAACGGCTTCGAGGAGGGGCGGCACAAGGACGTGCTCGCCAACATGGTGCACGCCTACGGCATCGATCTCGCCGAGGAACCGGCTTACGTCAAACCGCGCGATCCGGAATGGGCCTTCATGGTCACCGGCTACAGCGAGTGCATCGACAGCTTCTTCGCCTTCGGCCTGTTCGAATTGGCGAAGCGCTCTGGCTTTTTTCCGCCGGCGCTCGTCGACACGTTCGAGCCCGTGATGCAGGAAGAGGGGCGGCACATCCTGTTCTTCGTCAACTGGGTCGCCTGGCACAAGCGCAACATGAAGTGGTGGCGGCGGCCGTGGTTCGCGCTCAAAGTGCTCGCCGTGTGGGCGTTCCTGATCTGGGAGCGTATCGGAATCGCCCGCGGTCTCGGCGGCGCGCCCGACGCCGACAACAACTTCACAGTCACCGGCAGCAAATCGGTCGGCATCGAGGTCTCGACCGGCGAGTTGATGGACATTTGCCTTGCCGAGAACGCGCGCCGGCTCGCCGGCTACGATCCGCGCCTGCAGCGGCCGAATGTGGTGCCTCGGCTGGTGCGCTTCGCGCGCCGCTTCATGGCCAAGCCGAAGCCGGTCGAGCTCGGCAGCACCGCGCATCGCGATCTCTTCTGCGAACACTTTAAGACGACTTATCAGCACTACGAGCCGGACAAACTGCCGTGGCCGGAGCTCGACGAAGCGGCGCTAGCGCGGCTGCGCTCGGTACCGTTCTGGCAGGAGGTGCTGCACACCGAGCTGCGCGCTGGCGCCATCGTCAAGCAGTTCACCGAGACCGTCGACGATCCGGTGCTCAAGGAAGCGATCGCGCTGCAAGGCTTCGAGGAAGCGCGGCACGCCGAATTGATCCGGGTAATGATCAAACGCTATGGCATCGACGTGCAGGAGCACGCGCTCGATCCGCTGCCCGCCGACATCGCGACCGCGTTCAAGGATTTCGGCTTCGGCGAATGCGTCGACTCCTTCCTCGGCTTCGGCGTGTTCAAGATCGCGCGTCAGTCGGGCTTCTTGCCGGAATCGATGTTCGCCATCTTCGACACGTTGATGTACGAGGAGACACGCCACATCGTCTTCTTCGTCAATTGGATGGCCTACAATGAGGCGCAGCGCGGCCGCGCGGCGGGATGGCGCCGTGGGTTGACCAGCTTGCGCTTCTACATCCGCGCGCTGAAGCGGCTGGTTGGCACCGCGCGGCGCGGTGCGCAGATCAACGACGGCAAGGAGTTCTCCGCCACACAGGCCAGCGTCTTCCTCGACGGCTTCACCTTCCGCCGCTTCCTCGAGGACTGCTACGCCGAGAACGCCCGGCGCATGCAGGAATTCGACCGAGGCCTGTTGCGGCCGAGCTTCCTGCCGAAGCTCGCCGACGTCGCGCTCTCCAGCCTGCGGCTGTGGAGCTTCCGCCGCAATCCCGCCTGATGCGGATCGTCAGCATCGTTTCAGCCGTCATTGGGCTGCTAGTCGGCACGGCGATCGTCGGCTATTACGGCTTCGCCGACGTGTGGCATGCGCTCAGCGCGATCCACTGGGGCGGCTTTGCGATTGTCTGCGCGTATCATCTTGCGTTGTTCTGTTTGCTCGGGCTCGCCTGGTACAGCGTGTTGCCGACGCCGCGAACGGTCGGCGTTGGCACGCTGATCTGGGGCCGCGTGGTGCGCGATTCCGGTTCGGAAGTGCTGCCGTTGTCGCAGCTCGGCGGCTTTGGCATGGGCGCGCGCGCAGCGACCGTCGCCGGCTTGGCCGGCATGCTGTCGTTCGCGTCGACGGTCGTGGACATCACGCTCGAGACGCTGGCACAGCTGGTCTATGCCGCGGTTGGCCTTGGTATGCTGGTTTGGCTGCATCCCGGCGCGGCGATCGCGAAGCCGTTGGGCGCTGGGTTGATCGTCGGCGTGTTCGCGGTTTTCGCTTTTGTCTTCGTGCAGCGGCGTGGCATGGGCGTCGTCGAGCGTCTCGCCGAGCGACTGGCGCCGCGTTGGATTCCCGATGCGGTCGGACACACGCGCGCGTTTCACCAGCATATTCATGCGATGTATGCGCGCATGGTCGGTGCGCAGCTTGGCTTCGTGCTGCACCTCGCCGCATGGTTCGCCAACGGCGTCGAAGCGTGGATCGCGCTCCATCTTATGGGCGTACCGCTCGGCATTGCCGCCGTGCTGACGATCGAGAGCCTGCTTTACGCCCTGCGCAGCTTCGCGTTCTTCGTTCCCAACGCCGTCGGCGTGCAGGAAGGCGCTTACGTCATTCTCGGCGGCTTGTTCGGCTTGCCGCCAGAAACCGCGCTGGCGCTGTCGCTGCTCAAGCGCGGCCGCGATCTTACCATCGGCGTGCCGGCGTTGCTGATCTGGCAGGGCAGCGAAGGACGCCGTGCGCTGCGCGCCGGCCGCGATCTGCGTTCGGGCAACGAAGCGCGCTGAGCGGAGCGTTCGCCGCTAATCCGGCTGATTGACGCGCGCAGCCAATGTGGTGACGCGTTGCGCCATGTGTTCAATGTGGCGCAGGCGCCGTCCGAGAAAGGTCAGTGCGTGGCTTGTCGGCATCTCGGTCCAGCCGCGCCGCCGCAAGCGCGCCGGCGCCGGCGTCGTCTCCGGCTTGAGCGTCAGAAACTCGAGCGCGCGCGTGCGCGCGGCGTCGAGCGCGGCGCGCGCATCGTCGGGTCTGATCTCGTGGCGACGCGCCTGCAGCAGGCCCTGCACGGACGCGAGATCGGAGGCGAGAATATAGTTTGCGCTGAGCAGCGCATTGAGACCGGCAAGCTGGCGTTGCCGCACGCCGGGCTCGCTCGACAGCCGCCGCGTCGTGGTGGCGAGGATCGTGAAGCTGTCGAGTGCGCGTTTGCGCGCCAGCCGATAGCGCTGATCGACTGGCGCCGACGCCAGCGCCTCGGCCGCGAAACCACGATCGGCATCGATCAGCCGGCTCGCGAGGCGCGGCACGTCGCGCCATTCCCAGCTTGGCAGCAGATAACTGAACGCGACCGACAGGCCGGCGCCGATCAAAGTGTCGACGACGCGATCGGCGAGCAGGAACTCGGTCGGGTCGAGCATATGGATCAGCAACAGCGCCATCACCGACGCCGCGAACGACGCAACACGGTAATCGACCACGGCATAGGCGTGGGCGATCCCGGCGGCGACGATGATCAGCACCAGCGCCGCCGTCGGCGGTAGGAGCGGGACAAGCACCGCGGCCGCGGCGCACCCGATTAGCGTTCCGACGATCCGGTCGTTGCGGCGCTGGCGCGTCACCGCGAAATTCGCGCGCATGATCAGCGCGATGGTCAGCAGGACCCAGCCGCCATGGACATAATGGGGTAACGCCACCGTCAACGCGTAACCGACCAGCATCGCCAGCGTCAGGCGGACGGCGTAGCGCATGACCGGCGAGGTCGGCGTCAGGTGGCCAAGCAATGTCGCGAGGCGCGTATCCGTCGTCTGGACGAACGCCGTCAGGTTGACGTCGGGCAGGGCGATGGCGCGGTCCGCGCTGCCCGCGACGATATCCGTCAGCAACCGGACGTGGCGAATGGCGACGACGATCGCGTCGCGGGTCGAGCGCAAGCTCGCGCGCGCTTCGGTCGGCGCGTTGGCGGCGAACGCGGTGTCGAGCGCCTTGAGCGCCGCGGTGTGCCGGCTGTCGGGTATCGCGGCGGTCGGCACGACGAGGGCGAGCGCCAACCCTTCGATGTCGTGCGCGAGGTCGCGCGTCAGCGCCGCGAATTGCGCCAGCACGACATGGCTCGCCGTCTGCCGCAGCGTTTCCCAGTCGGCGTCGCTCGCCAGCACCGCCTCGTAAATATCGAGCAACGCCAGCATGCCGCCGATCCAGCGGCGCCGTTTCAGGTTCGGCCGTCCGGCGAAGATCGCATTACGCGCCGCCTGCAGTTTTTCCATCCACGCGCCGTGCGCTTCGATGACGTCGCGCAACGCCGTCGGCATCGGCGTGGCCGGATCGTAAAGCTCGGCGCGGACGTGCAAATAGCGGGCGAAGGCGAGCAGCGCTTCGTTCAAGAACATGCGCCGGTTGCGGTCGTCGAACAGCCGCGCGCCGATCAGCGCCAGCACCGCGTAGCCGGTCGCGCCGGCGACGAACAGCGCGCCGTGCTGCAGCACTTCGGCAGGGCTGCCAAGCGGCCCGGCCATGCCGAGCACCAGCGACAGAACGCCGGCGATGCCGAAAACCAGCGCCGTGCGGCCGTAGGCGGTCGCCAGCGCGAAGCCGGCGCTCATGACCGCGATCACCGATGCCAACTGCCACACCGAGCCGCCCGCGAAACCGGCGAGTAGCGAGATCGCTCCGGTGGCGATGATCGTGACGACAAAGACCGGCAATTTGCCGGGCAACGGTCCCGGTTGATCGACGACGCTGACGCACAAAGCACCGGTGCCGACCAGCACGGCTGTCTCGATGTCGAAAAACGCGCCGGCCGCAACACCGACGATCGCGAGGCAGGCGGCGACGGCCATGCCGTTCTCGATATGGTGGCGGAAGAACAGGCGCGCGGCGCGGCGGGGCAAGGCGAGGGAAGCGGACGGAACAAACATCGCCGGCCAGAGTGTTCGAGAATGGCGCCGCTGCCAACCGCTGCGGTTCACTGCCGTACAGCCGGCGCAATTACGGTATTATAATACCTGCGGTTAACGCTTGACCGGGTGAGGCGCTTTCCCTAGGGTGCGCGCCTTCGCGAGGACAGAACCCCATGCAAGCCGGCCAGACCGTTTCGCTCAAGCC
>JAGXBG010000241.1 GCA_018971215.1 Alphaproteobacteria bacterium | reverse complement strand
CGCTTTGCATGGCGACGTCGGCGCCGGTACCCATGGCGATGCCGATATCGGCTGCGGCCAGCGCCGGCGCGTCGTTGACGCCGTCGCCGGCCATGGCGACGACTCTTCCTTCGTGCATCAGACGCTGCACAACCGCGTGTTTCTGGTCCGGCAGAACTTCGGCCTCGATCTCAGCGATGCCGAGCTTCGCGGCCACCGCCTGTGCTGTGGTGCGGTTGTCGCCCGTAAGCATAACGATACGCATACCGTCGGCACGCAATTGCACCAGCGCGGCAGGCGTCGTCGCCTTGATCGGATCGGCGACGGCGATGAGACCGGCGGCGCGACCGTCGACGGCGACGAACATGACCGTGGCGCCGTCGCGCCGGACCGCGTCGGCGCGCGCGTCGAGACTGGCGTTAGAGACGCCGAGGCTCGCCAGCAGCTTGGCGTTACCGATCGCCGCCGTCCGGTCGCCGACGCGGCCAGTGACGCCTTGGCCGGCGCGGGCGCGGAATTCAACGGCGTCGCGCACGGCCAGGCCGCGTTGCGTCGCGGCAGACACAATGGCGGCCGCGAGCGGATGCTCGCTCGCGCGCTCGAGGCTCGCCGCCAACGACAGGACCGTGTCCTCGTCGAAACCGTCCGCGGGCACGACGGCGACGACCCGTGGCTTACCCTCGGTCAAAGTGCCGGTCTTGTCGACGACAAGCGTGTCAACTTTCTCGAACCGCTCCAACGCCTCGGCGTTCTTGATTAGCACGCCGGCGGTCGCGCCTTTGCCGACGCCGACCATGATCGACATCGGTGTCGCCAGGCCGAGGGCGCACGGGCAGGCGATGATGAGGACGGAAACCGCCGCGATGAGTGCGTAAGCGAGGGCCGGTTGCGGTCCCCAGACGAGCCAGCCGGCGAACGCGAACGCCGCCACGACGACAACCGCCGGCACGAACCATGAAGCGACGACATCGGCCAGCTGTTGGATCGGCGCGCGACTGCGTTGCGCCGCCGCGACCAGCTGCACGATGCGCCCGAGCATCGTCTCGGCGCCGATTTTCTCCGCGCGCATGACCAAACTGCCAGTGCCGTTGATCGTGCCGCCGATCAGACCGTCGCCCGGCGCTTTTTCGACCGGCATGGATTCGCCGGTGACCATCGATTCATCGACGGCGCTGTTGCCCGTCAGCACGCGGCCATCGACCGGTACGCTGTCGCCGGGCCGGACTCGCAGGCGGTCGCCGACGTGCACTTGGTCGAGCGCAATCTCGTCGTCGCCGCCGCCGTCGCGCAGCCGCCGCGCGATCTTCGGCGCGAGATCGAGCAAGGCGCGGATCGCGCCGCCGGTGCGTTCACGCGCGCGCAGCTCCAAGACTTGTCCGAGCAGGACGAGCACGGTGATGACCGCCGCGGCTTCGTAATAGACCGCGACCATTCCGTCTGGGTCGCGCACGCCTGCCGGAAACAGCTGCGGCGCGAAAGTCGCGGCGATGCTGTAGACGTACGCCGCGCCGACGCCGAGCGCGATCAGCGAAAACATGTTGAGGTTGCGGCTGACGAACGATGTCCAGCCGCGCTGGAAGAACGGCCAGCCGGCCCACCACACGACCGGCGTTGCCAACACGAACTGAATCCAGGCCGACACGCGTGGCGCAATCAAACGGTGCAGGTCCAGTCCTGGCACATGGCCGCTCATGTCGAGCGCCACGACCGGCAGCGCCAATGCCGCGCCGATCCACAACCGCCGCGTCATATCGGCAAGCTCGGGATTGGCGTGCGGCGTGGCTGTCGGCATGACAGGTTCGAGCGCCATGCCGCAAATCGGGCA
>JAGXBG010000097.1 GCA_018971215.1 Alphaproteobacteria bacterium | reverse complement strand
CACTGGACAGATCGCCGCGGCCGCCGTCTGACCGTAGAAGTCCTGGCGGAAGCCGTAACGCACGCAGTCCTTGCCGGTGGTGTCGTTCGAGCCGGAAATGCCGGCGACGTAGAGCACCTTCTCGCGCTGCGCGAAGTGATTGAGCGCCACTGCCACCGCGCTCGAGGTCGAGCCGGTGATCAGCACCGCCTTGTTCTCGCTGATGAAGCGCGACTGTTCCTGCACCGCGGTGTTCGGGTTGGCCGCGGAATCCGCGACGCCGTATTTCACTTCCTTGCCGAGCACGCCCTTCTTGGTCTTGGGCGACATCGCTTTGATAAGCGGATGGCCTGTGTTGATGTGCTCGACCGCGAGCTGATAGCCCTTGAGCTCATCCTCGCCTTGCGCGGCATAGGTGCCGGTGCGCGGCACAGTGATGCCGATGAAGACCGACGACCCCGACGAGCCTTCCGGCCAGGTACCCATCGCCGGCCGATCTTCGGCGAAACTGATCCGCGGCAGGGCCGCGGTTGCAGCCAACGCGCCGCCGGCCGCAAGCACCGTGCGCCGCGTCGGTTTGATTTTCTTGAACGACGACATGTTGTTCCTCCCGTGTTGCCCGGCGGCGGCGAGCGCCGTGCCGGAGCGGAATGACGCGCGAGCTGCACGTCCGATGGCCGCCGTGATGTCGGCAGGTCCGGTTTTGCGATTTGTGCGCCGGCGCGGCCAAACACGGCGCCGCGCGGTCTCAATCGATGCTAGTGACCACCCCCCAGAGCAGCCATTAGACTTTCGTCTAAAATGGCCTAGCTTGCGCCGATCCAATGCACGCCTATCATTGCCGGGCCTGACGGTAGCGCGGGCGAAGGAGCACGATGGCGGCGTTCCGCATCGTCATAGCCGACGACCATCCGTTGTTCCGCGACGCGCTGCGCCTGGCGGTGTCGCAAACCGTGGTCGATGGCGAGATCGCCGAAGCGGATTCATTCGACGCCCTGTGCGCCCGGCTGCGGGCCGCGCCCGATATCGACCTGGTGCTGCTCGACCTCAACATGCCGGGCATGAACGGCCTGTCCGGGCTCCTTTATCTTCGTGCGGAGTTCGCGGCTGTGCCGATCGTCGTGGTTTCGGCCAACGAAAATCCCCGCGTCGTGCGCCGCGCCCTCGATCTCGGCGCCGTCGGCTACATTCCGAAATCGGCGGCGGCGACTGCAATCCGCGACGCGATCGGCGCGCTGCTCGCGGGCGGCGCCTGGCTGCCGCCCGCACTCGGCGCGCGGCTACCGGACAGCGCCGGCGACGCGGCGTTGGTCGCCCTTCTCAACACGCTGACGCCGCAGCAGAGCCGCGTGCTGATGCTGTTGAGCGAAGGCTTGCCCAACAAACAGATCGCGCACGCGATGCAGGTCACTGAGGCGACGATCAAGGCGCACGTCTCGGCCATCCTGCACAAGCTCGGCGTCGACAACCGCACGCAGGCCGTGATCGTCGCGCGGCAGCTTGCGACCGAGGTAACCGAGCCGGCGTCCGAGCCATCCGCCGCGCGCTGACGCCGCCGCCTATTCCGCCGCTTCCTGTGCGGCGATGATGCGCGTCACCAGCGCACGCAGCACCGCCGGCTTGATCGGCTTGTTGAGTACGTGCAGCCCCTGCTCGCGCGCCGCGGCACGGACCGCCGCCGAGCGATCGGCGGTGATCAGGATCGCCGGCAGATTCACACCGCAACGCTGCCGCAGCACGTCGATGCAGCGCAGTCCATCGGCGTCGGCGTCGAGATGGTAATCGACGATAATCACGTCGAGCCGCGCCAGCTGTGCGGCCTCGAGCTTGAGCGCGTCGGCGAGACCGGCAGCGAGATGGGTGCCGCAGCCCCATCCTTCCAGCAACGTCCGCATGCCGTCGAGCACGCTCGGCTCGTTGTCGATGCACAGCATCGTCGCGTGAACCAGCGTTGGCAGAACCGGCGTCGCGCCGATCCGCGGCGCCGGCAGCGCCGCCGCGCTACGCGGCAACCGTACGACGAACGTGGTGCCGCGGCCCGGTTGCGAACGGAACTGCACCGGATGATCGAGCACGCGCGCGATCCGGTCGACGATCGACAGGCCGAGGCCGACACCCGGCTCGGTGCCCGGCGCGACCGAGAAACGTTGGAACTCGCGGAACACCAGATCCTGCTTATCGAGCGGAATGCCGCTGCCGGTGTCGTGGATATCGATCGCCACCTTGTCGCCGCGCCGCCGCGCGCCCATCAGAACCTTGCCGGTTGGCGTGTAGCGGATCGCGTTCGACAGCAGGTTCTGCAGGATGCGCCGTAGCAGGCGCCGGTCGCTGTTGACCGCGAGCGTCGTCGGCACGATGCGTAGTTCGAGGCCCTTGCGCTCGGCCAACGGCGCGAATTCGACGCGCAATGTCGCGAACAAGTCGCCGAGGCGCATGTCCTGGCGCTCGGCGTTGAGCTTGCCGGCATCGAGACGCGAGATGTCGAGCAGTGCGTCGAGAATTTCCTCGACCGCGCCGAGCGAGGTGTCGATTTTTTCAGCCAATGCGTCGCCGCCGCGGTCGCGGCCCGGCAGCGGCCGGAGCTGCTGCTCGATCAGGCTGGAGAGGTAGAGCCGCGCCGCGTTGAGCGGCTGCAGCAGGTCGTGGCTCACCGCGGCGAGGAAGCGCGTCTTGCCGAGGTTGGCCTCTTCGGCAGCGATCTTTGCCTGACTCAACTCGGCGTTCAACGTCGTCAGCTCGGCCGTGCGCTCGCGCACGCGCTGTTCCAGCAGCTCGTTGGCGGCGGCGAGCTGCTCGGCGGCTTCGACGTGTTCGGTTACTTCGGAATAAGTCGTGACATAGCCGCCGGGCATTGCCGTGGTGCGGATGTCGAGCACGGTGCCGTTGGGGCGACGCCACTGGAACACCGTGCCACCGCCGCGGACGAAGATCTCGAGCCGATCGGCGACGGTCTTCTCGACATCGCCCGGCCCATATTCGCCGCGCGATGCCTTGAAGCGCACGATTTCCTCAAGCGACACGCCGACGCGGGTCAGCGACGCCGGCAAGTCGAGAAGCTCGTGGAACTGCCGGTTCCAGCAAGCGAGCCGCAGATTGCGGTCGAACACGCTGATGCCCTGGCGAATATTTTCCAAGGTCGATTGCAAAAGATCGCGGTTGTATTGGATCGCCGCCGTGGCGTCATCGAGCAGGCGCAGCGCGCCATCCATGCCGAGATTGCGGCGCTCGAGCGCCAGCGCCATCACGAGCCGCGCCGACGGCGCGCCGATGGCGCTAGCCAGCAACCGCTCGGCATGACGTACGAGTTGGAAGTCGGCTTGCGCGGTCGCCTGGTCCCTTCCCGGCGGCGGCGTGAATTCGGCGAAGTCGCGCGCAACACGGTCGGCGCCGAGATATTGCGACACCAACGCCGCAAGCTCGGCGACGCGGATCGATCCGTGCCAAACCTGCGACGCGAAATGGCTTTGCGCGGCGTCGGAATCGATGAAGGCGTTTGCCTGGATGCGCTCGATGACACGGGCGGTCGTCAGGTGCGAGACGGCGACGAAGCCGCCGATATTCGCCAGCAGGCTCCAGAAAACGCCATGTGTCAGTGGATCGAAGCGCAGGCCGAACAGCTCCTGTGGGCGCAGCAGCGCGATACCAAACGGCCCGTCGAGTAGCAGCGATGCGGGCGCCCAGCCCGCTTGCGCCAGCGACGGCAGCAGCAGCGTGTAGGCCCACATCAGGAAGCCGGCGAGAATGCCGGCCAGCGCGCCCTTGACGTTGGCGCCGTGCCACACCAAGCCGCCGAGCAGCGCCGGAGCGAATTGCGCGATTGCCGCGAAGCTCAGCAATCCGATCGACGCCAGCGCCAGGGAATCGCCAATCAAGCGGTAATAGCAATATCCCAGCAGCAAGATGGCGAAGATCGCCGCGCGGCGGATACGTAGGATCAACTGGCCCATATCGCGGCGTTCCGCCAAGCCGAGCCGGCGGCCGCGCAAGACGATAGGCATGACCAGATCGTTGCTGACCATCTTGCTGATGGCGATCGAGCTGACGATGACCATGCCGGTTGCCGCCGATAGGCCGCCGATGAAGGCAACGATGGCGAACGCGACATGCCGCGCCGCCAACGGCAGCGCCAGCACGAACATGTCGCCGTCGACGCCGTGCGGGAACGTGCTGAGTCCGGCGACGGCGATCGGAATGACGAAGACATTGATCGCAATCAGGTAGAGGGGAAACAGCCACGCCGCCTTGTGCAGATCGCGCGGTTCGGTGTTTTCAACCACGGTGACGTGGAACTGCCGCGGCAGGCAGAGGATGGCCGCGACTGCCAGCACGCTCATCGTCACCCAGCCGGTGCCGTCGATGCCGTCGAGGAATAGGTGATGTAACGCCGGCTGCTGCCAGACGCGGCCGGCCAGATCGTCGAAGCCGTTGAACATGCCCCAGGTGACGAAGACGCCGACGGCAATGAACGCCACCAACTTGACCATCGATTCAAAGGCGATGGCCAGGATCATGCCTTCGTTGTGCTCGGTGGCGTCGATGTGCCGCGTGCCGAACAGCACGGCGAACAACGCGAGCAGAAGCGCCACGACGAGCGCGGTATAGACCGGCGCCGGCTGGCTCGCGGTCGCCGCGAGATCGACGGCGGGATAGCTCATCAGCACCGTAAAGCTGCTCGAGACGGCTTTGAGCTGCAGCGCGATATAAGGCAGCGTGCCGAGCGCCGCGATCACCGTCACCACTGCCGCGAGCGGCTGGCTCTTGCCGTAACGCGCAGCGATGAAATCGGCAATCGAGGTGATGTTGTGGCTTTTGGAGATCCGGATCAGGCGGCCGACCAGCGGCCAGCCGAGCGCGAACACCAGGATCGGCCCGACATAGATGGCGAGGAAGTCGTAGCCGGTTTTGGCCGCCAGCCCAACGCTGCCGTAGAACGTCCACGAGGTGCAGTAGACCGCGAGCGACAGCGAATAGATGAGCGGCTTGGCCTTGGCGCGGCCGCGCGTCTGCGCCCGCCGGTCGCCATAATAGGCGAGCGCGAACAGCAGTCCGACATACCCGACCGACAGCGCCAGAATGGCCCAGCCGCGGATCATCTCACCCCCAGATGGCCGAACGCTAAGCCATGATCGCCGGTCAGGCGGCTTAGGTCCAGTTAGACGCGAGTCACCGGACGGTCCGGGCCCTATCCAGCCTGTCGCGCGAGCGTGATTTAACCGCCGTGAACCGCGAGGACAGGCTTTCCGACGGGGGTGACGTTGGCGGCCCCAATGACCCGATTCAAAAGCGGTAGAAGGTTGATGGGCGTGGCGGGAACCGTCGTGCTGCTGTCGGTGCTGGGCGGCTGTTCGATCCTCATCGACCGTCACGCCCCCACCAGCGCCTCGTCCGCCTGCCTCTCGCAGACCGGCGCGCCCGGCAGCCGGGCCTGGGCGAGCTGCATAGTGCGAGAAACCCATCACCTGCGCAGAGCCAGCGAGCCGCCGATGTCGTGAGGCGAACCGCCGCGCCCTTGTGGTGCGGTTGCGCGCTTTTCGCTAGCCTTGCCGGACATGGGGGAGCCACCAAAGCAGAAGCCGCATTATCACGGCCATCGCGCCCGGCTGCGCGGGCGACTGCTCGATGGCGGCGCCGACGCCCTGCCCGATTACGAGCTGCTTGAGTTCCTGCTCTACGCCGCCAACGCGCGCGGCGACACCAAGCCGCTGGCCAAGGATTTGCTAAAGCGCTTCGGCGGCATCGCCGGCGTGCTCGGCGCTTCGCGCGACGCGCTGGCATCGGTGCCAGGCGTCGGCGACGCCGCGGCAGCGCAGCTCCTCGCGGTGCGTGCGGCGGCTTCGCGCATGCTGCGCGGTGAGCTCGCGGTGCGGCCGGTGATCGGCTCGTGGGACAAGCTCGTGGACTACTGCACCACCGCCGCCGGCTTCGCCGAGACCGAAGAGTTTCGGTTACTGTTCCTCGACCGCAAGAACGGTTTGATCGCCGACGAACGACAACAGCGCGGCACGGTCGATCACGTGCCGGTCTATCCGCGCGAGGTGGTGAAGCGCGCGCTCGAACTCGGCGCGTCGGCGATCATCATGGTCCACAACCATCCGTCGGGCGATCCGACGCCGTCGCCGGGCGACATCGAAATGACGCGCGCTGTCGCCAAGGCGGTCGGCGCGGTCGGCGTCGCCTTGCACGACCACCTGGTGATCGGCCGCGGCCGGCACGCGAGCTTCAAGAGCCTGGGACTGCTCTAGCTCCCGCCGCGTTCAGCCGTGCGCCACCGCCTCTCAAGGGATGGCTTTGAGGGTCGAGCGATTGCTCCCCCGTTTTACGTTTCTCAGACTTGCGGCACTTTGTGCGGGCCAACGACTCATACTGATAGGCCGTGACCCAAAACCTCTATCGTTATCCGTCGTTTCGGGATCTCACTGGCCAGCGGACGCTGGATCCAGGCAAAGCAGAATCCGTTCACTTCCCCAAGATCTGGGGCAGAGGCGACGACGCGGACATTATCAAGGCGTACGCTGCCTCGCCCGCGGCTTCCATGTAGGTTGGATCGCGGTGGAGCAGAGCTGCCGCGAACGAGCCGTCCAGCAAGAGTAGGATCTGGCGCGACAATAGCGCGCCCCCCTCTATGCCCGCGGCCTCGAACACCGTCCGCATCCATTGCTCAAACTTTTTCTTGTGCCCGGCTCCAATCTTCATCGCGGGATGCCCGGGCATGCTGGCGAGTTCCGCCGCGGTGCGGAGGAACCCACAACCTTTCCACTTCGGGTGGCGCGCGGATTGAGCGAGGCTCGCGAACATGCCCCGAGTCTTCTCAGCCGTTCCGCCGTCGGTAGCGTCAAACCAGCGTTGGAATAGTAGGAGATTCGGCTGGTCACGGCCGTTGAGGTAGGCCGCAATCAGGTCATCCTTGCTTCGGAAGTGGTAGTAAAGCGTGCGCTTTGTTATGCCCGCCTTCTCGGCAACCGCGTCCATGCTCACGCGGCCGATACCTTCCGCATAGAACAGTTTGCTTGCGGCAGCGACGATGCGCTCTCGGGTCGAAGCGGGTTGGCTGGTCATGTATACCGACTAGTGAATATACAGCCTTCTTAGCCGCGCGTAGCGTGCCCGTCCAGTGCCGATGCAGAGAGAGGGAGCCGCGCCGTGACCGATGTCTTAACTGTGGAACTCAAGGGCCAAGTTGCGCTGCTAACGCTGAACCGTCCGGAGAAGTTGAACGCGCTTAATAACGAATTGTTGGCAGCCATTGTGGGTTCACTGGACAAGATCGAATTGGATTCTACCGTGAGCGCCGTCGTCATCACAGGAGCCGGACGCGCCTTCAGCGCCGGCGCGGACATCGCGGCATTCCAGAGACATATGCAAATGGGTGCGGCCGAGGCGGTCGCGCACTTCATGCGGCCGGGTCATCGTATGACGCGGCGTGTCGAAAGCTTTCCGAAGCCGGTGATTGCCGCCGTCAACGGACTCGCGTTCGGCGGCGGATGTGAGTTGGTGGAATCTACTCACGTCGCGTTCGCGGCGGCGGAGGCGACATTCTCGAAAGCGGAGATCAACATCGGCATCATCCCGACCTTCGGCGGCACTCAGCGCCTGCCGCGCAACGTCGGGCGCAAGGCCGCACTGGAACTGATCCTGAGCGGGCGAGTGTTCGATGCGGCCGAGGCAGCGCGGCTCGGTCTGGTCAACCGTGTCGTGTCCTCCGCTGACCTCCTCAATGCTGCCCTTAACTTGGCTGCGGAGTTGGCGACCAAGCCGCCGCTGACGCTTGCGGCGGCACTCGCGGCCGTCCACCGCGGCTTGGACGCCTCTATTGACGACGGATTGGCGATTGAAGAGGCGGCGTTCGCCCGCATCGTGTCGACGCACGACGCCCAGGAAGGCGTAGCCGCCTTCGTGGAGAAGCGCGCGCCGAGGTTCATCGGTCGATGACTAGTTCCGCGCCGAATGCTCGCCGCCCGAACACAGTGTGAGTGCGAGACGGGCGGCTGGTCGGTAGCAGCCCCGGCATCTCCCGCGTGACGATGAGCAAGGCTGAACGCGAAGAAGCGGGCCTACCCGCGGCCCTGCCAGGCTGACTCTCCTGGCCAAAATGAAGAAATTCTTAATTGATATCAGTGTATTAGACAAATATCCTCGCGTGGCCCACAACCATCCGTCGGGCGATCCGACGCCGTCGCCAGGCGACATCGAAATGACGCGCGCTGTCGCCAAGGCGGTCGGCGCAGTCGGCGTCGCCTTGCACGACCACCTGGTGATCGGCCGCGGCCGGCACGCGAGCTTCAAGAGCCTGGGGCTGCTCTAGCCCCTGCCGCGTTCAGCCGCGCGCCACCGCCTTGCGGTAAAGGTGCCAGGTGGCATGGCCAAGGATCGGAAACACGACGACCAGGCCGAGCAGCAGCGGCAGCGAGCCGATCACCAGTCCAGCCGCAATCACCACGCCCCACGCCGCCATGACTCCCGGATTCTCGGTGACGACGCGGATCGAGGTGGCGATCGCGGTGTCGAGTCCGGCGTCGCGGTCAAGCAGCAAGGCGAACGACACGACGCTGATCGTCAGCACCAGCACGGCGAAGAGGAATCCGACGCCGATGCCAATGCCAATCATCGCCCAGCCGTGCGGTGTCGCAATCGCGTCATGGACGAAGCCACCGAGCGACGCCGGCAGCGCCGGCCCGAGCGTGAAGCGGTAAATCAGCGCCGCTGCGCCCATCCACAAGAGAAAAATCGCGAGCAGCAACAGGCCGAGCACAACAATGGCCGCGAACGACGGAGCGCGCACGACGCGGAATGCGGTCGCCCACGTCACCGCCTCGCCGTTTTCGCGCCGTCGGCTCATCTCCAGCAGGCCGACCGCCGCCAACGGACCCAGCAACGCGAAGCCGGCGACCAGCGGAAACAGCAGCGGCAGCATCTGCGTGCCGAACACCATGCGGCCGAGGACGAGGCCGGCCAGCGGATAAAACGCGCATAGGAAGATCACGTCGCTGCGGCAGGCGCCGAAATCGGCGGCGCCGCGCGCCAAGGCGTCGCGCAGATCGGCGAGACCGATGCGCCGCACCACCGGCTGCGGCGAGCGCAGGGTCGCCGGAACGTGCTCGAGCGCACGGCCCGCTGCCTCGAACCCAGCCGCCGCATGGCGCAACTGGTCGATCCCCCATTCGATTGGATTGCGGATGGTTTCCGCCATGACGTTCCTCCGTCAACTACGGTCACCGGAATCAAATCCTAGACCCGGCTGACGGGTTCCGCCAGACGACGCTCGGGAACTTTGGCTCAAAGCCCCGTGATCAAATCGCGCTCGGCGACGCAGCCGCTATGCATCGACGCATTGGCTGGCATGCCGTCGAGCACACCGCCGCGATTGCATACCAGCAGCTCG